>CAVKOL010000034.1:0-18094 GCA_963658035.1 Bacteroidaceae bacterium | reverse complement strand
GCGCGGCGCTGCTCAGCGTCAACCGGTCTCCCGTGCCTGTCGCCCCGGCAAGGTACGGGAACGCTAGCGAGAAGAGCTGGCTCAGGGCCAGGACAAGGCTCAAGAGCACGCACCCGGCCTTGTGTCCAGCGTTGCACCTCCTTGGCTTTTGATTGGCGGCTCGCCCGTCGCCGCATCCCTTCGTGCGCATGTTCGTCTCCTTTGTTCGTCGAATTTACAGGGGAGACCTTCATGCTATGGGCGGCGCTTGCGTCGCTGGTCGACATATTTATGAGCATCAAACTTTTCTATCAGTTTTCTGACAGGAATCTATCAGCAGGTAGACATATGTGCAGCTAAGCCGTGTTGCACAAAAGTGCTTTCAAATCGATTCAACAATTGATGCGCTACCGCCCACAGTCGAAACCACCGCCGCCTACCCGTCGCGCCTAAAAAACGGCGTCTGGAACGTGTCCAGACGCCGTCACTCGGTTCGTGTTCGTTACTTGCTACTCGTGGATAACCACCACGTCGCCTACCTGGCACAGGTTGTAGAGCTTCTCGGCGTCGTCGTAGGAGAGGTTGATGCAACCGTGGCTGCCGTTGGTCTTGTAGATCTCGCCGCCAAAGTAGTAGCGCCACGGGGCGTTGTGGAAGCCCACGATGTTTTGCTTGACGCCCATCCAAAAGTCGACGTGGCTCTCCCACTCGGGGTTGCCGCTCTCGTCGTTGGGACCGGTTAAGGTGGCGTCGGTGTCGCGGCTGGTGATGGTCCAGACGCCCTGCGGGGTGTCGCGGCCATCGGCGGGAAGGCCCGTCACCACGTCCGCCTCCCAGATGACCTGGCCGTTCTCGTAGAACGTGGCGTGCTGCGTGGAGATGTCGACGTCGATGTAGCGGTCGGGCCAGTCCTGGCCGCCGGGGTTGTATCGGTCGGCCGTGTCGTAGCAGGGCATCTCGATGGTCTGCTTGGTGCCCGACTTGATGGCCTCCGCGATTTGCTGGGCGGTCTCGGTGCCGTTGATGGACCAGCCATAGACGCCGCGGGCCTGCGTGGTGACGACCTTGCCGTCGGGGCGCGTGAAGGTGCGCGACTTGCCCACGGTGTCAGTGGTGTTGGACAGGTCGCCGCGGCACCAGGTGGTGATGGCGTCGGTGTCAAGCGAGACGCTCAGGTCGTCGCCAAAGCTGATCCACGAGGCGATCTGCGCGGCCGTGACCTCGGTCACCGTGGTGTTTGCCAAGGTAAGGACGGGGCTTGCTTGCAGGTAAGAGTTGGCGGTGTCGACGGCGGCCTGGATGTCTGCGCCGGCGGTCAGCGACTCCTCGCCCAAGGCGATCGAGGCCGGCAGCTCGGCGATCTTCTCGCCGATGTGGGCGCACGCGGCCGCTACGTCGATGCGGCCGACAAGGGCCTGCTGGGAATAGGTGTACATGCCCTGTGCCTCATCGTAGGTGATGCCTCCGGAGGTATCACCCGCCTTGCCGGCGTCGACGTAGGTCTGCAACAGGGCGGTCAGGCTCGCCTCGTCGTAGGTGACCTGGGCGCCCACGGTAAGGTTGCGCTGCGTGAAGAAGGCCGCGGGCCAGGTAAAGGCGCTGGTCTTGGCCATCGCCGCCGAGGCGTAGGCGCCGCCGTCGTAGCGCAGGTTGATGTCTGTGGCCTTCAATGTGAAGGACAGGCCGTCGCCCTCGACCGCGGTCGAGTAACCGGTAAGCGACGACTCAAGGGCCAAAGCCACCTCGTCGCGGGACTTGAGCGAGACGTCCGTGCCGTCAAGCACCGTGTTGGGCAGGAAGTTGTTGCTAAAGTAGGCCACGCCCGCGCCATAGACGGCGAGAAGAACCACGACCAAGATGACGGGGATGATCCACATCTTGCTCTTCTTGGCGGGCTCATCTGCGTATTGCGAGTCGTCGAAGCCCACGGGGCCGGCGTTGAAATCGTAACTGGAGAACTGCTGCTGGCGGATGTTACTATCCTGCGCCTGCTTAAAGTGACCGGCGCTGTGCTTGCCTTGCTGGTCCTTTTTCAAAGATGCCACGTGCGACCTCTGGGTTTCTCTGTTGAAGTGTGTTTAAAGGGCCGAGATTGCAAGAACGCTTGACGGCCGGTTTGCTATCGTAGCGTATTCTTAGAGCGGCAGGCGGCGCATGCCGCGGCTCTAAACAGGATTTCGAGGGATTTTACATATGAGTGTCGTTCGACTTAAAACTTTCGGCTGCTCCGAGCTGGACGTTTACGCCCGCCTCACCGACAACCAGCTCAGGAACCGCCTGGACCCCGAGCGAGCCGTCCTTATCGCCGAGTCTCATCTGGTGGTTGAGGTCGCGCTTGCCCAGGGCGTCGAGCCCTTGTCGTTTTTGGCCGACGAGGCCCACGCGCACGTGGCCTTGGAGCTGCTTGAGCGCGCGGGTTTAGCCGAGAAGGACGTGCCCATCTACGTCCTGCCCGACGCCGAGCTCGAGAAGCTCACGGGATATCGCCTGGTCCGCGGTCTTCTCTGCGCCATGAGGCGTCCTGCGCCCAGAAGCGCCGCCGAGGTCATCGCCTCTTCTCGCCACCTGGCCGTGATCGAGAACCTCGTGGACGTCTCCAACGTGGGGGCGCTTTTCCGCTCGGCGGCTGCCCTGGGCGCAGACGGCGTGATCTTGTCGCCCACCTGCGCCGACCCTTTGTCGAGAAGGGCGCTGCGCGTCTCGATGGGGTGCGCGCTCAAGGTCCCCTGGGCCCGCGCCGCGGCCGAGGAGTGGCCCTGCGCGACATTTGACCAGATGCGCGCAGCGGGCATGGAAGTCTGCGCGATGGCCCTGGTAGACGGGGCCGTTCCCTTGGATGACGCCTCCCTTGACCCCGCGTGGCCCCGCGCCCTGGTCTTTGGTAACGAGGGGGCGGGCCTCGATGCCGCGACCCTTGCCGCCTGCGACCGCGCGGTCATCATTCCCATGGCGGCCGGCGTCGACTCGCTCAACGTCGCGGCCAGCTCGGCTGTGGCTTTCTGGCAACTCTTTAGATAAGAGGGGTTTAAGCCCCGCGTTTTGGGTATGACAAAACGTATGGGCGGCCGCGCGTCAACGCAGCGGGCGGCACGCGGATTCTATTTTGAAAGGTACTAACCGTATGAATATGGACGAGAACAAGCGTCGGCGCTCGATGCTTCTCTACATCCTGATCGCCGTGGTGGTATATCTGGCCATCAGCCAGACCATGTTCCCGGCGCTCACCTCCTCCAAGACCCAGCAGGTCTCGTACAGCGAGTTCCTCACTATGGTGGACAACAAGGAGGTCACCCAGGTCCAAAAGACCCAGGGCGACTCGACGCTCTACTTCACCACGGGTGAGGGCGACTCGCAGCAAAAGTACTCGACGGTCATCTTTGGCTCGGGCGACGGCCTGGCCGATCGCCTTGAGGAAAACGGCGTCGAGATGGTGAGCTACATCGCGGACACCTCCAGCGACCTGTGGCTTTACTTCCTGCTCTCCTACGGCCTGCCCATCATCATCTTCTTTGGCCTTGGCTGGTACCTCAACCGCCGCATGAAGAAGGCCATGGGAGACGACGGCCCCTCGATGAACTTCGGCGGCGGCTTTGGCATGGGCGGCGGCCTGGGCAAGTCCAACGTCAAGGAGGTCAAGGGCGAGGAGACCGGCGTCACCTTCAAGGACGTCGCCGGCCAAGACGAGGCCAAGGAGTCCCTGCAAGAGATCGTTGGCTTCCTTAAGAAGCCCGAGAAGTACAACGAGATCGGCGCCCGTTGCCCGCGCGGCGCGCTTTTGGTGGGCCCTCCGGGCACCGGTAAGACCCTTCTCGCCAAGGCCGTGGCCGGCGAGGCGGGCGTGCCCTTCTTCCAGATCGCCGGCTCCGAGTTCGTCGAGATGTTCGTCGGCCGCGGCGCCGCCAAGGTCCGCGACCTCTTTAAGCAGGCAAACGAGAAGGCCCCCTGCATCGTCTTCATCGATGAGATCGACGCCGTGGGCAAGCGCCGCGACACCTCGCTCAACTCCAACGACGAGCGCGAGCAGACCTTGAACCAGCTCCTTTCCGAGATGGACGGCTTCGACAACCACAAGGGCATCGTGGTTCTCGCCGCCACCAACCGCCCCGAGTCCTTGGACCCCGCGCTTCTTCGACCCGGCCGCTTCGACCGCCGCATCCCCGTCGAGCTTCCCGACCTCACCGGCCGCGAGGCCATCCTCAAGATTCACGCCGGCGACGTCAAGATGGAGGGCTCGATCGACCTTTCGGGCATCGCCAAGTCGACGCCGGGCGCCTCGGGCGCGGACCTTGCCAACATCATCAACGAGGCCGCCCTTCGCGCCGTGCGCTTTGGCCGCAACCGCGTGACGCAGGAGGACCTGCTCGAGTCGGTCGACGTGGTCATCGCCGGCGAGAAGAAGAAGTCCACCGTCTTGTCCGAGCACGAGAAGGAAGTCGTCTCCTACCACGAGACCGGCCACGCCATCGTTGCGGCCATGCAGAAGGGCTCGGCTCCCGTCTCTAAGATCACGATCGTGCCGCGCACCTCGGGCGCGTTGGGCTTCACCATGCAGGTCGAGGAGGACGAGCGCTTCCTCATGACTCGCCAGGAGGCCAAGAACAAGATCGCCGTCCTGTGCGGCGGCCGCGCCGCCGAGGAGCTCATCTTCGGCGAGATGACCACGGGCGCCTCCAACGACATCGAGAAGGCCACCCAGATCGCCCGCGCCATGGTCACCCAGTACGGCATGTCCGACAAGTTCGGCATGGTGGCCCTGGGGCAGCAGCAAAACCGCTACCTGGGCGGCGGCGCCCAGCTCACATGCTCGGAGGGCACCGCGCAGCAGGTCGACGCCGAAGTCCAGCGCCTGGTCGAGGAGGGCCACGCGGCCGCGGTCCAGACCCTTACCGCCAACCGCTTCAAGCTGCACGAGATCGCGCACTACCTGCAAAAGAAAGAGACGATCACGGGCGACGAGTTCATGAACATCCTCACCCGCGACGACGGCTTCGCCCCTAAGATGCCGCCCGCTTCCGCAAACTAGCCGATGTTTGTAAGGAACTTCTCGATTTAGGCCGATGTTTGTGCCAAAAGGCCCCTAAGTAGCAAAAACCGCCGAACTTTGTACAAAGCTCGGCGGTTTTTCGATGCGGCGAGAAGACCGCGCCGTGCCCCTAGGCGCCCGCTCTCTCGGCGGCGCGCTCGGGCAGCTCGCCCGTGCGGTAGGCGCGCAAGAGCTCGCGCAGGTCGGATATCTGCTCCTCGATCTGGCCGCCGGCGTCGGTGTCGCCCACGGTGAGGGGACGTCCCCAGCGCCTAAAGCGGTCGTCGTCGCTCATGATGTCGGCGTTGAGGTCAAGGACGTCCTCGATACTCGCGAAGGGGCGGTGCGCCTTGATGCGCATGCCGTCGGGGTCGGCGATCAAGGTGTAGCCCGCGATGCCCGTGGTGTTGTGGTAGGCCTGGCAAAAACCGCCGTCGATGACCACCAACATGCCGCCGGCCTTCACGGGGTTCTCGCCGGCCGCCGCGTGGACGGGCGTGTGGCCGTTGATGATCACGCCGCTGGCCTCGCAGCCAAACTCCTCGAGGATCATCTTGCAGGCCTGCGGGTCCTCGGTGTGCTCGTAGTAGGGGTCGCGCGGCTCGTCCCAGGTCGACTTGTCGGTGAGGTAGGTGCGCTCGAACGTCTTCATCACGCGGCCCGAGAGAGGGGAGAGGCGCCCGCACCACAGGTACCACATCCAGTCGAGCGAGACCTGGTCGTGCTCGAGCCAGGCCCTTCTCGCCAGCCTATCGGCGTAGTCGTAGTAGGCCTTGCCCTCAAGCATCTGCCCCTGGTGGTTGACGGGGCAAAAACTTCCGTCCTCGTTCATGGGCACGCACGCGTGGAAGAGCACGTTGCCGTTGTGGACCAGGTAGGCGCTGCCGTGCTCGTAGAGGAAGCCCACGTGCGCGCGTAGCTTGTCCGAGTGGCGCACGGCGCTCATCATGTTGTCCATCACGCGGGCCTCGTCGGCCGTCAGCTCGTAAGGGTTGTTGGGGTCCAAGGTGGGGAAGTCGCGCGTGCGCATCGCGTACTCGGTGCCGTCTATCTCCACGGTCCCGCGCGCGGCGTCAACGTGGCCCAGCAGCAGGCGGTCGTCCATCTGCCAGTTGGGGTGGCGCATGATGACCTGGCCCTCGAGCTTGAAGAGGATGACCGAGATGGCCTTCTCAACAGGGTCGATGCCGTCTTCCTGGCGATAGGTCTGCTCGGCAAAGACGGTGAGCTCACGAAGCGAGATGCCGTAGGCGCTTTCCAAAATCTTTAGGCTGTCGTAGCGCACGTTGTTGCGAATGACGGCCGCCAGGCACGCGGCCGAGCCCGACGCCGCGCCCATCCACACGATGTCGTGGTTTCCCCATTGGATATCGATGGAGTGGTAGGCCATCAGGCGGTCGAGGATCCGGTCGGCTCGCGGTCCTCGGTCGAAGATGTCGCCAACAAGGTGCAGGTGGTCGACTGCGAGCCTCTTGATCAGGGACGCCAGCGAGCAGATGAAGTCGTCGGCGCTGCCGGTCCCTATGATCGACGAGATGATTCCCTGGTGATACGCCAGGCGCTGCTCGCGCTCATCGGGCGAGATGTGGAGAAGCTCGTCGATGATATAGGCGTATTCCACGGGCATGGCCTTGCGCACCTTCGAGCGCGTGTAGGTGCCCGAGAGATGGCGGGCAAGGCTCACCAGGCGCATGAGGGCTATCGCGTACCACTCCTCGGTGAGACGGCCCTCCTCGCGCAGGCGCGACAGCTTGAGGTCGGGGTAGTAGATCAGCGTGCAGAGGTCGGCCTGCTCCTCGCGGGTGAGCTGGTACTCGAAGGTCGAGCGCACCCTCTCGCGAATAACGCCCGAGCAGTTGTTTAGGATGTGCTCGAAGGCGTGGTACTCGCCGTGGACGTCCGAGACAAAGTGCTCGGTGCCCTTGGGCAGGTTGAGGATCGCCTCTAGGTTGATGATCTCGGTGTAGACCGAGCGGGTGGTGGGGAACTTCTCGGATAAAAGCTCGAGGTACTTGTCGCGGGGCGTCTTAAAGGACTCGATGGTGTCCATGGGTTCCTTTCTGGGAAAACTTTCGCATGCTTTAGGGTGAACGCTAACCGCCGTTTGTGCCAAGTTGTTTCGGCGTACGGTCAAAACCTCCACTCGAGGGGCACGAACGTGGATTTGCCGTGTGCAACCTTAAAAAGTCTTATGGAGAAGACAGTGGCTGTTGTGGAGAAGACCCCAACTAAGCGCAGACATTTGCGCACCAGAGTGCTAGTATCGAGAACCAATGGCTATGACGAGGACAGTACGCGCAAGGCCAACAGTCAAAAGAGAGCGGGAAAGCTGGGAAACCGCGGCTGTTTTTGTGCAGAACATCACCTCCGAGCTGCGGCCCCAAAGCGCAATCGCAAGTAGGCGTCGCCGTAGGTGACCCACGTCACGGGTCAACCGAGTAAGGCGGCAACGGGCCGCTCGCTGGGTGGTTTCAAACGAAGTGTGAACACGAGCGCTTCGTCCCAGCATCGAGGGACGGGCGCTTTTTTGGTGCCTGGAAAGGAAGAAGAGCGTGGCAAACGAGTACAAGAAGACGACCAACCTGCCGCAGACGGGCTTCCCCATGCGCGCGAGCTTGGCCCAAAACGAGCCCAAGCGCCTGAGCGCCTGGGAGGACGAGAACGTCTACGAGCAGATGCTCAAGAAGAACGAGGGCCACAAGAAGTTCGTCCTGCACGACGGCCCTCCCTACGCCAACGGCCCCATCCACCTGGGCCACGCGCAGAACAAGATCTCTAAGGACATCATCAACCGCTACAAGTCCATGCAGGGCTTCCAGACCCCCTACGTCCCCGGTTGGGACTGCCACGGCCAGCCCATCGAGCACAAGGTCGAGACCATCCTGGGCACCGAGAAGTTCAACCAGCTTCCCACCGAGAAGGTCCGCGAGCTGTGCCGCAAGATGGCCGTCGAGCAGGTCGACACCCAGCGCCAGGGCTTCAAGCGCCTGGGCGTCCTGGCCGAGTGGGACAACCCCTATCTCACCTATGTCAACGACTACGACGCCACCGACGTCGAGATCTTCAAGGCCATCTTCGACCGCGGCGCCATCTACCGCGGCCGCAAGCCGGTGCACTGGTGCTCGCACTGCCACACCGCTCTTGCCGAGGCCGAGATCGAGTACGGCGACGAGGTGAGCCCCGCTATCTTCGTGCGCTTCGAGATGACCACCGTCCCTGCCGGCCTTGAGGCCTGGGAGGGCAAGCTCTGGGTCGACATCTGGACCACCACCCCCTGGACCTTGCCCGCCGACGACGCCGTCATCCTGCATCCCGAGGCCACCTACGTGGCCGTCATCCACGACGGCGCGGCCGAGATCATGGCCGAGGCCCTGGTGGAGAAGGACTGCGCCAAGTTTGGCTACGAAGACGTCGAGCTGGTGCGCGGCGCCGACGGCGAGCCCTGGCGCATGACCGGCACCGAGCTTTGCCACAACAAGTACAAGCAGCCGATCTTTGGCGACCAGGGCGTCGAGGGCGAGTTCATCTACGCCGACTACGTCACGCTTGAGGACGGCACCGGCATCGTCCACACCGCTCCCGGCCACGGCGTCGACGACTACCTGGCCGGCATGAAGTTCAACATCCCCGTGGTCATGCCCGTCGACGACGACGGCCGCTTCTACAAGGGCGACGGCATGGGTTACGGTGGTCCGTGGTCGGGCATGGAGGTCACCGAGGCCAACCCCAAGATCATCGAGTGGCTGCGCGAGCGCGGCACATTGATTTTGCACGAGGACATCAACCACAGCTACCCGCACTGCTGGCGCTGCAAGCAGCCGGTGATCTTCCGCGCCACCAGCCAGTGGTTCGTCTCGATGGACAAGCCCCTGACCGACGGCAAGTCGCTTCGCGAGGAGGCCACGACCGAGCTCAACAAGGTCGCCTTCTACCCGGCCCACGCCATCAAGCGCATCGGCTCCATGGTCGAGGGCCGTCCCGACTGGTGCATTTCTCGCCAGCGCAACTGGGGCGTGCCCATCCCGGCCTTTACCTGCCAGGACTGCGGCGAGACCGTGATGAACGACGCCACCCTGGACGCCGTCATCAAGCTCTTCCGTGAGAAGGGCTCGGACTGCTGGTTCACCGACGACCCGGCCACCTACCTGGGCGACGCCTGCACCTGCGAGAAGTGCGGCGGCCACAACCTCAAGGCCAACAAGGACATCCTGGACGTGTGGTGGGACTCCGGCGTCTCGCACACCGCCGTCTGCCGCCACCGCGACAACCTGGCCTTCCCGGCCGACATGTACCTCGAGGGCTCCGACCAGCACCGCGGCTGGTTCATGAGCTCGCTCATGACCTCGGTGGGCGCCTACGGCGTGGCCCCCTACAAGTCCGTGGTCTCCCAGGGCTTCACCCTGGACGGCCAGGGCCGCAAGATGTCCAAGTCCCTGGGCAACGTCATCGACCCCAACAAGGTCTGCGACGAGCGCGGCGCCGACGTGCTGCGCCTGTGGCTGGCCTCGGTCGACACCTCCAACGACGTGCCCTGCGACGGCGACATCCTGGGCCACGTGGGCGAGGCCTACCGCAAGATCCGCAACACCCTGCGCTTCCTTCTGGGTGAGATCGAGGGCCAGTTCGACCCGGCGACCGACGCCGTGCCGTACGAGGAGCTCACCGCCTACGACCAGCTGATCTTGGCCCGCATGTGCCAGGTCCACCAGACGGTGACCGAGGCCTACGAGGGCTACCGTTTCAACGTGGTCTACCGCAACCTCTACGACTACGTGACCGAGCTGTCCAACGGCTACCTCAACGCCACCAAGGACCGCGTCTACTGCGGCGAGAAGAACGGCTTTGAGCGCAAGAGCGCCCTGACCGTGTGGGCCCAGATCCTGACGATGCTGGTTCACGACCTGCAGCCGATCTTGGTCTTCACCTGCGACGAGGCCATGGAGTTCCTGCCTGCGTCCATGCGCGACGGCCAGCAGCGCGCCGCCCTTCTCGACTGGTACCAGGCCCCCTGGACCGCCGAGCAGGCCGCCGAGAAGCTCGAGGCCTACGCCCAGCTCTGCGCCGCCCGCGATGTCTTTACCAAGGCGTTCGAGGAGGCCAAGAACGCAGGCACCGTCACCGAGAACTCCAGCCAGGCCGCCGCGGCGACCGTGACCCTTCCCGCCGACTACGCCGCCGCCCTGGCCAACGTCGACCTCGCCGAGGTCTTCGTCTGCGCCAGCGTGACGGTCGAGCAGGGCGAGGAGCTTTCTTGCGGCGTTGCCCCCTCCAACGGCGAGAAGTGCCCTCGCTGCTGGAACTACCGCACCCTCGGCGCCGACGGCCTGTGCTGCCGCTGCCACGACGCCGTGGCCACCCAGGAGTAGCCCTTGTCGACAACTGCTAAAACAGCAGCCACCGGCCGCCGCCTCGCCATTTTCGCGAGCGCGGCGGCCGTCGTGGTCATTCTCGATCAGGCCGTGAAGGCCCTGGTCAGAGGCACCCTTGTGCCTGGACAGCCCGTGACCTTAATCCCGCACGTCATGGACCTGTCGCTGGTCTACAACACGGGCGCGGCCTTCTCGATGGGGGAGGGCCAGGGCCTTCTCTTTGTGTTGATCGCCGCCGCCATCCTTGTTGCGTGCGCCTACGAGGTCTTTCGCGAGAAGGACATGCCCGTCTCTCTCATCGCGTGCTTGGGCTGCGTCTGCGGCGGCGGCGTGGGCAATGCCATCGACCGCGTGGTCGCGGGCAAGGTGACCGATTTCTTTGCCACCACGTTCATGGACTTCGCCGTCTTCAACGTGGCCGACATCTTCATTACCTGCGGCGTTATTCTCGCCGTCATCCTGTGGTGGCGCTGGGATGCCCGGCGCGAGAACGAGGCCGCCCAGGGCACTCCGGGCAACGACGCCCAAGAGGGCTAGCGCGCCATGAGGATCGTTAACTTCTTGGTGGACCCCGCAAACGACGGCCTGCGCCTGGACGCCTACCTGGCGGCCCAGGACGGCATGCCGTCGCGCTCGGCCTGCGCCAAGCTCGTGGAGCAGGGTGCCGTCACCATCAACACCTGCGCCGCCACGTCCAAATCCGAGAAGGTCCTTCTCGGCGACCGCGTGTGCGTGGAACTCGAGGACGCCGCCTCCAACGCGGGCGGTCTTCTCGCCCCCAACCCCGACATCGACCTGGACATCCGCTACGAGGACGACTACCTGATCGTCTTGTCCAAGCAGGCGGGCCTTGTGTGCCACCCCAGCCCGGGGCACGTCGACGACACGCTGGCAAACGCCCTGGTCGCACACTGCGGCTACGACCACCTGGGCATGCTCCAGGGAGAAGAGCGACCCGGCATCGTGCACCGCCTGGACATGGACACCTCGGGCCTTATGCTTGCCGCCAAGGACGACCAGACGCAGAAGGCCCTGCAGGACCTCATTCGCATGAGGGTGCTGGACCGCCGCTACATCACGCTGGTCCACGGCTACGTTGCCCGCGACGAGGACACCGTGGTCACCGGCATCGCCCGCTCGACCCGCGACCGTCTGCGCATGTGCGTGAGCGACGCCGACGGCGCGCGCGAGTCCATTACCACCTACCGCGTGCTTGAGCGCTTTGAGGCCGGCCGTTTTGACGAGGGCTACAGCCTTCTTGAGTGCCATCTCTACACCGGCCGCACCCACCAGATCCGCGTCCACATGCGCCACACGGGACACCCCGTGGTGGGCGACCAGCTCTACGGGCGCAAGGACGAGCGGGCCAGCCGCGGCCTTAAGCGGCAGTTCCTGCACTCCTGGCGCGTCAAGTTCGACCACCCGCAGACATCTTGTGCCATCGAGGTGGCCGACACCCTGCCGCAAGATCTTGCGGCTATACTGGAAGGGCTTAAAGAAAGCTCCATGGGCCGCACCGCCGCGGGAAACCGCGTGTGTCCCCAGCTCGGGCTTTCTTGGTAACAGTCACAGATCTTATGGAGAGACCCATATGATGCAGTTCAACCGGCTTGGCCTGACCCCGATCGTCATCTTTAACATGATTATCTGGCTGTTCTTCACCCTTGCCTACTTCTACCAGCTGGTCTATATCATCCGTGTCATCGCTCGCGGCACGGTGAAGCTGCCCAAGGCCAAGAAGGACCACCGCTACGCCTTTGTGATCGCCGCCCACAACGAGGAGTCGGTCATCGGCAACCTGGTGCGCTCGATCCTGACCCAGGAGTACCCCGAGGGCCTTATCGACTGCTTCGTGGTCTGCGACGCCTGCACCGACGACACCCACGGCGAGGCCGAGCGCGCCGGCGCCATCACCTGGGACCGCAACGACTTGGCCCGCAAGGGCAAGAGCTGGGTCTTGGACTACGCCTTCGACCGCATCCTCAACGACTACGGCGACAAGTACGAGGCCTTCTTCGTCATGGACGCCGACAACATCATCGCGCCCAACTACGTTTCGATCATGAACCAGGCCTTCGACGCCGGCTACCTGGTGTGCACGAGCTACCGCAACTCCAAGAACTTCGACTCCAGTTGGATCTCGTCGGCCTACGCCACGTGGTTCCTTCGCGAGGCCAAGTTCCTCAACAACGCCCGCATGATGGTGGGCACGAGCTGCGCCATCTCGGGCTCGGGCTGGATGGTGTCCGAGCGCATCATCAAGGGCATGCACGGCTGGGACTTCCACACCTTGACCGAAGACATCCAGTTCTCGACCTTCTGTTGCGCCAACAACGTGCAGATTGGCTATGCACCGGCCGAGTTCTTCGACGAGCAGCCGCTTACCTTCAAGGCCTCCTGGACCCAGCGCATGCGTTGGACCAAGGGTTTCTACCAGGTCTTCTTTAGCTACGGCCGCGACCTTGTGAAGGGTATCTCCAAGGGCCAGTTCGCCTCGTACGACATGCTCATGACGGTGGCGCCAGGCATGATCTTGACCCTGCTGTCGTTCTTCGTCAACGCCACGTACCTTATCGTGGGCTCGCTTTCGCACGGCTTCATCGCCACCCAGGGTGAGCTTCTCATGTGCACCGGCTCTTTGGTCATGACCTTTGCCTCGATGTACGTCGTCTTCTTCATCCTGGCCGTCATCACCACGATCTCTGAGCGCAAGCACATCCACGCCAAGAAGAAGTGGCGCATCATCACCAACCTCTTCACCTTCCCGATCTTCATGATGACCTACGTGCCCATTACCGTGGCTGCCCTCTTCAAGAAGGTCGAGTGGGTCCCCACCAAGCACGACATCGCCGTCAACTTCGATGACGTGATGGGTGCCAACTAGGTCTTCTCGCCTTTAGGGCAGAGAATTTCAACGTTGCTTGAGCTTCGGCGCGCCGGAACCTGCTCCGGTGCGCCGTATTTTGTTCTTTTCTCTGCGTTCACCGATTTCTACTTGCTGATGCTACAATCACCACATCTGCAATTCGGTCTTCTCGCCGCGGGCGGGAGGAAGGGAGTCATGGGCGCATGGCAACGTTTTTCGAGGGAGAATCCCACACTTTCTCTGAGTACCTTCTTGTACCTGGCTATTCCTCGGCAGAAAACATCCCTGCCAACGTCTCTTTGAAGACCCCGCTCGTGCGCTATAAGCGCGGAGAAGAGCCCGCGATCACCCTCAACGTTCCTATGGTCTCGGCCATCATGCAGTCCGTCTCTGGCCCCAAGCTGGCCATCGCGCTTGCGCAGGAGGGCGGCATGTCCTTCATCTACGGCTCGCAGTCCGCTCAGGACGAGGCCGCCATGGTGCGTGAGGTCAAGAGCTACAAGGCCGGCTTCGTCATCTCCGATTCCACGTTGACCCCCGACATGACCTTGGGTGAGGTCCTTGACCTTCTCGACCACACCGGCCACTCCACCATGCCCGTCACCGAGGACGGCACGCCCACAGGCAAGTTCTGCGGCATCGTGACCTCCCGCGACTACCGTGTCTCCCGCGACCCGCGCGACAAGAAGGTCCGCGACTTCATGACCCCTGCCGATAAGGTCATCTGCGCCGAGGACGGCACCTCCTTGAAGGTCGCCAACGACATGATCTGGGAGCACAAGCTCAACGCCCTGCCCATCGTGAGCAAGGACGGCAACCTGGTCTCTTTGGTCTTCCGCAAGGACTACGACTCCCACAAGTCGCGCCCCGACGAGCTGCTTGACAGCTCCAAGCGCTACCTGGTGGGCGCGGGCATCAACACCCGCGACTACGCCGAGCGCGTGCCCCTGCTGGTCGAGGCCGGCGCCGACGCCCTGTGCATCGACTCTTCCGAGGGCTACTCCGAGTGGCAGAAGCTCACCCTCGAGTGGATCCACGAGAACTACGGCGACTCCGTCAAGGTGGGCGCCGGCAACGTCGTCGACGCCGAGGGCTTCCGCTTCCTGGCAGACGCGGGCGCTGACTTTGTCAAGGTGGGCATTGGCGGCGGCTCCATCTGCATCACCCGCGAGACCAAGGGCATCGGCCGCGGTCAGGCCACCGCTTTGATCGACGTGTGCCGTGCCCGCGACGAGTACTTCGAGGAGACGGGCGTCTACGTGCCCGTTTGCTCCGACGGCGGCATCGTCTACGACTACCACATGACCCTTGCTCTGGCCATGGGCGCCGACTTCATGATGCTGGGCCGCTACTTCGCCCGCTTTGACGAGAGCCCCACCGCCCGCGTCAACGTCAACGGCCAGTACATGAAGGAGTACTGGGGCGAGGGCTCCGCGCGCGCCCGCAACTGGCAGCGCTACGACCTGGGCGGCGCCGCTAAGCTGAGCTTCGTCGAGGGCGTCGATTCCTACGTTCCCTACGCCGGCACTCTGCACGACGGCGTCTCTGGCACCCTGTACAAAGTGAAGTCCACCATGTGCAACTGCGGCGCAAACTCCATCCCCGAGCTCCAGCAGAAGGCCCGCCTCACCCTCGTCTCCGCCACCTCCATCGTCGAAGGCGGCGCCCACGACGTCGTGGTCAAAGACCAAAACCACCAAAGCGTCAGCTACCGCTAATCATCCGCGTCACCAGCACACCCAAAAGCGCCCGCCATCCCGGCGGGCGCTTTTTTATTTAATATTTTTATCTTTTACCACCCTCACAAGAGAGGACGCATATTCGTTTTTGATAGAGTCCCAACCCTCATTTTTCCTCTAAAGAGAGACGCAGCCCCCCTCTATAAGACAGTGCACCAACCCCTAAGTCGCCTCGTACCCCTCGAGGTCGCGGGAACCGTCTGCGCCTTGCGACCCCACTCGCTACCTGCGGCAACGTAGGTCGCCCTGGGTTTTCTCTTCACGCGCAGTTCCGCATGAGCCGAAGGCCACTTAATGTGGCCTTCGTGCGAATCAGGACTGTTTGAGCATGAAGAGAAAACCCAGGGCGACCGAAGGGGCGCGACCTACCCCTCGCGCCCCCGATACCACTCCGCCAGCAGCCTCACGTCCATAGGCCGCGCGTACAGATACCCTTGGATAAAGTCGACCCCCAGCTCCAGTGCACTGTCCGCCTGCTCCTGCGTCTCGATGCCCTCTGCTACGACTGTTTGGTTAAGCCGGTGGAAGAACGGCACGAGAAGCTCGACCATCATGCGGGCGCGCGAGTCGCAGGTGAGGTTCTCTATCAGCGACTTGTCGAGCTTCACCGAGGTAAAGGGCATGTTGAGCGCGCTCGACAGGTTCGAGTAGCCCGTGCCAAAGTCGTCCATCATGAAGTCGAAGCCCAGGTCGTGCAGCTGGGTCATCGCGGCGGCCACAAGCTCGCTGTTCTCGGCCACCGTGCGCTCGGTGATCTCGAGCTTGATCTGGCTTGTCTCAAGCCCGTAGCAGCGCACCAGCTCGACGATCTTGCGGGCGATGTCTCGCTGCAAAAGCTGCCTTGCCGTGATGTTGACAGAGACGCGCCGCAGCTCGGGCACCTTGTTGCTGGAGAGCAGCCGGCAGGCGTCCTCAAGCACGATCCAGGTCAGGCGGTCGATAAGGTCGCTCGCCTCGGCCAAGGGGATGAACTCGTCGGGACGCACGAGGTTGCCGCGCTCGTCTCGCAGGCGAATCAGCGCCTCGGCGGTGTCAAAGCGGCCGGTCTGGTGGTTGTAGAGGGGCTGGAACCAGGTCTCGAAGCGCTTCTCCTCGATGGCCTTCTGCATCGTGTTCTCGAGGGCGACCTGCCGCTCGAAGTCGGCGGCCATGGCCACGTCGAAGCTCACCAGCCGCTGCTTGTTTGCCTTGCCCTGGGCCAGCGCGAACTCCAGGCGGCTGATGATCCCCTCGGCCGTCCAGTCGCGGCCCGCGTAGCGCAGGCTCGCCGTGGTGGCGGGAATCAGGATGTGGTGGCTCTCGACCAGCCACGCCTCCTGCATGACGTTGCTAACCAGGTTGGCCACGTAGCTGGGCTCGTTTTGCTCGTTGTTGGGGATGAGCAGGGCAAAGACGTCGCCGCCCACCCTAAAGACAAAGCCGCTGGGCGCCACGTCCTTTAAGCGCTTGGCCGTCTGGAACAAGACGGTGTCGCCCACCTCGTGGCCGTAGACCTGGTTGAGCTGAGAAAAGCTGCGAAGCGCCACGAAGATCACCTGGTAGTCCTGGCCAAGCTCGCGGCGGCGCTCGAGCTCAAGGATGAAGCTCTGGCGGTTGCCCAGCTCGGTCAAGGTGTCCACCTCGACGCGCGTGGACTGAAAGCTCATGAAGATGACCAGGTTGATGATGGTGGCGTAGATGCCGTTGAGCAGAAGGGTGGGGAAGAGGAACTGGAAGATCATCAGCGGCAAGACGATGAGGGGGACGCTTCGCACCACCTTAGAGACCGAGGTCGAGACGCTTCGGCTGTTGTAGAGATAGCACAAGATGATGAGAAGGGCCTCGAGCAAAGGCGCCAGGTAGACGATCATGCTCAAAGGGCCGCGCTGGTAGTCGCCCTTCTCGTCAAAGTAAAACATCCAGTGGTTTTCAAGGTTTGCCACCATGACGGCAAGGTAAGCCAGGCCAAGCAGCGAAAGCAATATCGTCGCGACTTTAAGTCCGCGCGGGTTCGAGGCAAACTCGTAGACGCGCCGCACCAGGTAGTACGTGATGAGAAGCGTCATGAGAATAGAGACAAGGTAGTAGGTCGTGTTTATGAGGACGTTGAACCAAAACGGTGTTGCCAGGTCGTAATCGTCGATCCACACCGTGAGGATGTTGAGCACGGTCGCCGCCATCGAGCTTGCAAGGCAACCCCAGTAGAGGTTTCGCCGCAGGCTGCGCGTCGCGCCTTTGTCGTAGTAGAAGTACATGGTCATGCCAATGAAAATCACGGCCAAGTACTCGAATATGAGGGAGAAATCGTTCATGTATTGATACCTTAGGGCGGGCCTGTCCTACTCGTGTAAGAGAATTGTAAGGGGATATACGCGCCCATACCTGGTAGAATCAAGCAGTTTTCATGTGTTGCAACTTAAGGAGCACTTTGATGGACAACGACAACCCCGCTTTCGAGGTGCCTGCCTACGACGCGCAGGCCATCGAGACCAAGTGGCAGAAGGTCTGGGCCGACACCGACCTCTATAAGACCGACGAGGACCCGGCCAAGCCCAAGAAGTTCGTGATGGAGATGTTCCCGTATCCTTCGGGCGACCTTCACATGGGACATGCGCGCAACTACACCATCGGCGACGCCATGGCTCGCCAGGCGCGCATGCGCGGCTTCGACGTGCTCCACCCCATGGGTTTCGACGCCTTTGGCCTCCCCGCCGAGAACGCCGCCATCAAGCACAACACCCAGGCGGGCGTGTGGACCCACAAGAACATCGGCCAGGCCGTTAAGACCATGAAGCGCATGGGCTTCTCCTACGACTATGACCGCATGTTCAACACCTGCGACCCCGAGTACTACAAGTGGGGCCAGTGGATGTTCCTCAAGATGTGGGAGAAGGGCCTGGCCTATCGCAGCACCTCCCCGGTCAACTGGTGCCCCTCCTGCAACACCGTCCTTGCTAACGAGCAGGTCGTCGACGGCAAGTGCTGGCGCTGCGGCTCCAAGCCCGAGAAGCGCGAGCTGTCCCAGTGGTACCTCAAGATCACCGATTACGCCCAGGAGCTCTTGGACGACCTCGACCAGCTGGACGGCTGGCCCGAGAACGTCAAGGCCCAGCAGCGCAACTGGATCGGCCGCTCCGAG
>CAVKOL010000033.1:0-18126 GCA_963658035.1 Bacteroidaceae bacterium | reverse complement strand
ACGCCATCGAGATGGCCAAGCGCGCCGGCTACACCGCCGTCGTCTCTCACCGCTCGGGCGAGACCGAGGACACCACCATCGCCGACCTGGCCGTTGCCACCAACGCCGGCCAGATCAAGACCGGTGCCCCCGCCCGCACCGACCGCGTGGCGAAGTACAACCAGCTGCTGCGCATCGAGGATCAGCTCCAGGACTCCGCCGAGTACCTGCAGAAGGCTGCCTTCTACAACATCGCTTAGTTAGCGAGAAGACCGCGACGGGTCGGCGGCGATAAAAACCTCCCGGCGCCGGCCCGCGCGTCACTCACCTCTCCGCGAACCCCGCAGCCCGCATGAGCTGCGGGGTTTTCTTTGGCCCGGCGGCCGGGTATCCTGTACCCAGCAAACCCGCGCGCCGCCGCGCCCCGTGAAAGGAAGCCCCCATGAGCGAGACCCCCGCCATCAACCGCATCCTCGTCGGCCAGTCCGGCGGCCCCACCGCCGCGATCAACTCGAGCCTCGCCGGCGTCATCGCCGCCGCGCGCCAAGCCGGGGCCACGCCCATCGGCATGCGATACGGCATCCAGGGTTTTCTCGCCGGCCACACGGTTGACCCCAACGCGGCCCTTCCCACCAACGACGACCTGCAGCTTCTTCGCCAGACGCCCTCCAGCTGGCTGGGCAGCTGCCGCTTCAAGCTGCCCGCCCTGGACGACACCGCCTTCTACGACGAGGCCTTCACCGCCTTTGAAGAGGTAGGCATCGACGCCGTCCTCTACATCGGCGGCAACGACTCGATGGACACCATCGCCAAGCTGGGCGCATACGGCGAGAAGATCGCAAGCCCCATCCGCTTCATCGGCGTGCCCAAGACCATCGACAACGACCTGGTGGGCATCGACCACACCCCCGGCTACGGCAGCGCGGCCCGCTTTGTGGCCACCGCCACGGCCGAGGTCGCCCGCGACGCCGACGTCTACGATCTCAAGAGCGTGACCTTCGTCGAGATCATGGGCCGCGACGCCGGCTGGCTGGCGGGTTCCGCCTGCCTGGCCAACCCCGACCTCATTCTCCTGCCCGAGATTCCCTTTGACGAGGACGACCTGGTCAGCCGCCTGCGCGAGCTTCTCGCCAAGAAGAACACCGTGATGGTGGCCATGAGCGAGGGCATCCGCACGGCCGACGGCCACCTGATCGCCGAGAAGACCGTGGCCGCAGGCACCGGCATGGACGAGTTTGGCCACCTGGCGCACATGAGCGGCCCTTCTCGCTACCTGGCAGACGTCGTCAAGGAGGCCCTGGGCTGCAAGACCCGCGCCGTCGAGCTGTCGACCTTCCAGCGCTGCGCCTCTCACCAGGCAAGCCAGGTCGACCTGGACGAGGCCTTTGAACTGGGCCGCCAGGGCGTGCTGGCCGCCGTGGCGGGGCAGTCGGTCAAGATGAGCTCGCTCGTGCGTGCGGGTAACGACCCGTACGCCGTGGACTACACGCTGGTCGACGTCCTTGCCGTGGCCAACCAGGTCAAGGCCGTGCCCCGCGAGTGGATCTCTGCCGACGGCATGCAGGTCACCGGCGACTTTGTGGCCTACGTCAAGCCCCTCGCCGGCGCCCTTCCCGCCCAGCTCCCGGCACTCTAAAGCCGGACTGCGCGGAGCCGCGGCCCCAGTGGCCTTCTCCCCTAACCTACGTGCATGATGGTGCCGGTCACGCGGGCGACCTTGGTTCCCAGGTCGTCCTCGACCAGGCACCGATAAAAGCCCAGGCGACGGCCCTCTTTGTCCGCGTCGGCCGTGGCGATGAGCTTGGTGCCCTTAGCGGCGCTCATGAACTCGATGTCAAAGTTCACCGAGACGGACTCGGGCCCGTCGACAATCGACGCGACAACAATGGCCAGGTCGGCGAGGGTAAAGATGGCGCCGCCCATGACGCCGCCCTTCTCGTTGAGGTGTCGCTCGCAGATGTCGAATTCGCACACCGAGTGGCCCTTGGAAGCCTCCACGACCCGCGCCCCCAAAGCTCCGGTGGCAAAGTGGTCACGCGAGAAGTGCTCCTGCACCTCTTCAAGCGTCGTGTCCTTGTCCATACTCCCCCATTTCCGCAGGTCAGCCAACACGCCTCATTCTACACCGATGCCCAGGCTCTCCAATTCGCCCTTCTTAAAGCCGTTCTCGTCATAGGAGGAGTCTGCCGGGTATCTGTCTTTGGCGCAATCCATTGCTCGCCGCGAGAGCCGTCTTCCAGGCAGATATAGTCCAAAGGAACGGGGTCCTTCTCGTAATACTCCTTGGTCCAACTGGAACCTCGAACCTCATTACCAATGGCCAGCCCGTCAATCACCTCAAGACTATCCTTATTAGTAGTGCCCCCATAATCGCAGGTAACCGTCTTGTCGCATTCCTGATCAGAATGCATCTCCCACTTAAGCGCGATAGAAATCTTCTTGGCCTCGCGGTCCACACCGACAACCGTCCCGCCAAACTTCGTATATCCCATGCTGCTGGAAGACAATTTACTTGCATCAACCATTGAATTATTAGAGAGCAATCGTGCAGCAAACCGCAGCTAAAATGGCAATCAGCACCGCACCAAGAACTAGAACAGGCTTTACCCGCTTGGCAACCATAGGCACACCTCCGCTCACCCAAGTAGCTCCAGGCTACCGCGCCCCGTGCCCTATCGCCCCATTGCAAACGTAAGCACCCACCCAAAAGCCCGATTCCTCGGCAGGCGGTAAACAAATAAGACGAAAGGCGGCGGCAGTCCGCGAGGTTGGGCGTGTGACCGCCGCTATCGAACGACAAAATCCCAGTTGGGAGTTGCCTGAAAGCATGAGCTACTCGCCAAATCTCAGTACTGCCGCCGCCTTTCGCTAAAAATAAAACCGCGGACCCTTGACGGGAGCGACGTCGGCGAGAAAGGCGCATCGCCGGCCCCCGCAAAAGCGAACGGGCGGCAGGTCGAAACCTGTCGCCCGTTCTAGGGGAGAAAGTCAAGGCAGGTCAGCTGCGGCCGGCCCACCAAAAGACACTACTTACTTGGCAGCGGCCTCGTCTGCGGGCGCCTCGGCCTCAGCGGCCTTCTGCTCGTTGAGCGCACGGTGCGCGCTGTAGGCGCGGTAGCCAAAGAAGCCGGCCAGCGCGACGAGCGCGGCGCTGCCGCCCCAGACGCCCATCTGCCAGGGAGCGGTTCCGTAGGTCACCTTCGAGCCCGGCGCCATGCCCTGCATCGCGTTGGAGTTGACCACGGTGTAGAGCACGCGGTGGGTGGACTCGCGCAGCTGAGAAACGACGGTCGCGGAGTTGGTGCCCTTGAAGTCGCCGGTCATAGCCTTGTAGGTGAGCTCAAGGTCGGTGCCGCCGGCCAGAGCCGCGTTCTTGTCCATGTAGCCGTAGAGGTTGAAGTCGGTGATGACGCAGCCCTCGAAGCCCCACTCGTTGCGAAGCACGTTGGTGCACAGGCTCTTGCGGCCGCCCGCCCACTCGGTGCCCACGTAGTTGAAGGAGCTCATGACGGCGGTGCAGCCGCGCATCTTCTTGGTCGAGAGGGTGCCCTGGTCGTCCGAGATGTACTTCATCTCGCAGGTGGCCTCCTTGACCGGGATCTCGAACTGGCGCAGGTAGATCTCGCGCGCGGTCTGCTCGGTGGCCCAGGTGGCCACGTGCTGGACGCGGTAGGACTCCTGGTCGTTCAAGGCAAAGTGCTTGATCATGGCGTAGCAGCCGTTGGACGCGGCACCAGAGACCACGGCCGCGCCGATCTTGCCGCCCAGCACCGGGTCCTCGGAGTAGTACTCGAAGTTTCGGCCGGCAAACGGGCTGCGGTGGGTGTTGAAGGCGGGCGCGTACCAGCCGTTGTAGCCGGAAGCCAGGGCCTCCTGGCCAACCATCTGGCCCATGCGCTCCATGAGCTCGGTGTTCCAGGTCTGGGCCATGATGAACTCAGAGCAGTAGGAGCAGTTGCCGGTGGGGCCGGTGAGCGAGGTGAAGCCGGCGGGGCCGTCGGGCTCCTTGGTCTCGGGCTTGCCAACCGACTCAATGGCGGCGGTGTTGTAGGCCGCGTCGTTGAGCATGTTGGTCATCTCGTCAACCGTGATCTGGTCAAGCAGGGTGTCCCACTTCTCGTCGTCAAAGTCCAGGCCGCGCATGTCGATGAGCTGCAGGCCGTTGTCGGCACCGGTGGTGGGCAGAGAGGCGGAAGGGTCCTCGTGGTCTTGCCAGTTGTACTCGACAAACTCGATGCCGCAAGAAGAGGCGTCCTTGTCCTTGGCGGCCTCGGGGAAGGTGCCCTTGAAGTCGGCACGCGAGAAGAGCTCGCAGTTCTTCTCCATGTACTCGGTGAGGTCAGAGAACTGGTTCTCGAGCTTGGTGCCGGTGACGTCGTCGGTGTCGTAGGTCTTGGCGCTAACGGTGGCGGTCACAGAGTCCACGACGGTGTGGGAGTCGGTGCGCAGGCTGATCACGTACTCGCCCTCGTCCAGGACATAGGCGCCCTTGTCGGAGTTCCAAGAGGCCATCTGGCGCACGGGGAACTCGAGGTCAAGGGTCTGGGACTTGCCGGGCTCCAGCAGGTCGGTCTTGGCAAAGGCGCCCAGGACGACCGCGGACTTCTCGGTCTCACCCTTGGTGTAGGGGGCGGTGTAGTAGATCTCGACGACGTCCTTGCCGGCCACGTCGCCGGTATTGGTGACGGTCACGGTGGCGGTCACGTTGTCGCCGGTCACACCCGCGACGTCCAGCGTCTGGCTAAAGGTGGTGTAGGACAGGCCGTAGCCAAACGGGAAGACAACGGCGTCGTCGTAGTTGAAGCCGGTGTAGTTGCCGTTGGCCGCCTCGACCGCCGCGGTCTCGTAGTAGCGGTAGCCCATGTAGATGCCCTCTTTGTACTCGACAAAGTAGGCGGTGCCGTCAGAGGTCGTGGAGGTGGAGTTGGAGGTGTAGTAACCCGAGACGTCGGTGTAGTTCTTGCCGCCAAAGTTGCCAAAGGTGGGGTCGGCGGTGAAGTCGGCGGGCCAGATGTCGGTCGTGCGGCCAGAGGGGTTGACCTCGCCGGTCAACAGCTGGCCCACGGCGGTGGCACCGGTGGCGCCCAAAGAGCCGATACAGAGAATGGCATCGGCCGCGTACTCGCCGCTCATCAAGGGGCCCATCTCAAGCGGGGTGGACGCGTTGACAAGGACAACCACCTTGCCGCAGTTGGCCTTGGCAGCCGCAAGCACGCTCTTCTCCTCGACGGTGAGCTCAAGCTCGTGCTGGCCCTCGACGTAGTTGGCCGTCTCGTCGTTGGCCGTAAAGGTCTTGGAGACGCCGGAGTCAAGGTCGCCGAGAAGGTCGCGGGAAAGGTCGCCGCCCTCGCCGCCGCCGCGGCCGATGACCACGACTGCCGTGGTACCCGAGATGGAGGCCTGGGCGTCGGAGGAATAGGCGTCCCAAGGAATCTCGCCGATGTAATAGCAGGCGGTGGAGGGGTTGTCCATCGTGATATCGGCCTTGGGGTAGTTGCTGTAGGCGCCGGCGATGAACTCGTAGGCGGTCTCGTTGATGTTGAGACCGGCGGCGGCGATGCCGTCGTGGAGGTTCACGCAGGAGCTGGCGTCAACGGTGCCCGAGCCGGCGCCGCCGTAGATGGGGTCTGCGGCGTAGCGGCCAAGCAGGCTGATCTCGGAGCCAGCGGCCAGCGGCAGCGTGCCATCGTTCTTGAGCAGGACGGCGCCCTCGCCCAAGATCTCGGTCACGATCTTGTTGGCCTCTTCGGTGGCCTTGGCGCGGCCGCGGTACTGGGCGTCGTAGTAGTTGGTGTCCCAGTTCTCGGAGCCGGCCACGGTCTCGACGGTCGAGGGACGGCCGCCCAGGTAGTGGTCAAGAAGCGAGCGGAACATGTTGGTGCCCACGTTGGCGGCGACGGTCACGCCAAGAAGGCCGGCCGAGACGGCGGTGTTGGCAACGAACTTACGACGGGTGATCGGCTTCTTGGGCTTCTTCTCAGCCATTTTTCGAATCCTTTCGTGCAGCTTATTTACGGAAAAATGCCGATCGGCCGCCGCAGGAGGTGGGCGGCCGACCGGCAAATTAGACCTAAGCCCTTTTGTTAGAGTGCTCTTCCCGGAAGGCGTACGCAGGGCGCGCGGCCGCCTTCCCACTCATAAACAAACTCTGCTGTGCGCAGCGCTCGGCTTAGCCGTAGAAGTCGAAGTCGATGGTGTCGAAGTCGGCGATCTCGAAGAGCTTGGCGTCGGCAGAAGCGGTGTTCTTGTCCTTGACGGTGAGCTCGATGTCGCCGGCCTTGTCGAGGTGCAAGGTGATGGTGGACTCGGTGCCCTCCCAGGTGCCGGAGTCGTTGAGAAGGTCGGCGTGGGCCTCGAGAGGAACGACGGTGCAGGTGCCGTCGGACTCAAGGTTGACGTCGAGCATCTGCTCGGAGCCGCCGGCGGTGCCGTAGACGGTCTGGCCGGTCATCTCGACGGAGCCGCGCCACTGGCCCTGATAGGCGTCGACGGCGTCGAAGCTGGAGCTGCTGGAGCTGGAGCTCGAGGTGGTCGCGGTGGTGCTGGAGGAGGTGGTGCTGGAGCTGGAGCTCGAGCTGCTGCCGCCGCAGGCGACGAGGGGCATGCTCAGGGCGACGGCGATGGCAGCGCCTACAACAAGCTGTTTCCTCATAGTGTCCTTCTTTCTCCCTTTTTGAACCAACCGCAGGTAGACGGCCGGCTCGCGTCCCTTGCGGGACTCTCTTCTCCCCAATTGGCCCGCGCGGACGACGCGTGCCATGGCTTACTGGCTACCAATTTATGACCCTCAGTTAACCTAGCTTTCACATTTGTCATAAAGTCCCGGACCGAAAGCATGAAGGGCGCGTCTTGGCGGCGAACGGCGGCGGTGGGCGGTCGATTCTGGCGGTAAGCGGTCGCCGGTGCCGTTGAAGCGGCGCACCGGCCCGATTTTGAGCGGGACGCTACACCAGTTGCACATATATACTGTGGAACCAATCAACGCACATAGGGGGATATATGTACCGCACACTTCTCGTCGAGGACGAGGCCGACGAGGCGCAGCGCCTAAGCGAGCTTTTGCGCCGCTATGGCCAGGCGCACGGCGCCGATTTCAAGATCGTCTGGCACACGTCGGCCATGGAGATGCTTTCTGACAAGGGCCACTACGACCTGTGCCTTTTGGACATCGAGATGCCGGGAATCAACGGCATGGAGGCAGCACAGCTCCTGCGCACCTTTGACGAGGATATCCCCATCATTTTTGTAACCAATCTGGCCAAGTACGCCGTGAAGGGTTACGAAGTTGGCGCGATTGGTTTCATCTTGAAGCCCGTCACCTACGGAAACCTCAAGCTGTCCCTTGACCGTGCTCTGCGCGCCGTCAACCAGGCGGCCGGGCGCACCCTGACCGTCACCACCGAGGACGGCATCCGCGTCATCCCGCTGCGCTCGCTGGTCTACATCGAGGTCACCAAGCACCGCTTGACCTACCACCTGGACGGCGAGGACCCCATCGACGCGCGCGGCTCGCTCGTGCAGATCGAAGAAGAGCTTTCCGACGCCCCTATGGTGCGCGTCTCTAAGAGCTGTCTTGCCAATATGGACAAGATTTCCCTGGTGAGAAGCGCCGAGATCCAGATGTGCGACGGAAGCCTGCTGCGCGTCTCGCGTACCCATAAGCGCGAGGTCGTGGACAAGGTGACCGACTACCTGGGCGGGCATCGATGAGCTTGGCCCAATTTGCCGAGAAGATCTTTGGCGCGCGCTGGGCCATCCAGATCGTGGTGACCCTGGTCATCCCCACCTTCTTGCTGGCCAACAAGCTACCGCGTCGTCCGGATTCAAATAAACGCCAGGTCGTGGCTATCGCCGCGCTTCTCATTGGCTGCACGGCGCCCGTCGCGGCGGGCATCGTGACCGGTCTTGACGCCACGCAGTCGTGCGTCACGTTCACCGTTCTTCTCGCCATCTCGGTGGGGCTCATCATGTGGTGCTTTGACGTGGGCGTGTGGCCGGCGCTTTTTTGCGCGAGCGCGGGCTACACCATGCAAAACCTGGCCAGCGGCCTTGAGGTCCTCTTTAGTATCGTGGTCACGCACCGCTCGAGCGGCGCCATGACCGAGCCGTGGTCGACCTTGTTGGGCCTGGGGCTTCCTTTGGTCGTCTATGCCCTGGGCTACCTGGTGTTTGTTAAGCCCATCGACAAAAACGGCCTGGCAAACGTCGAGGACAAGTCGATGCTGGCCATGTTCTTGATCGTCATCATCGTGATCATCTATTTCGATATCTTGATTAAAAGCCTGGTGTGGGTGGGTATCCCCTATACCTCGCTGGTGATGCTGCGCATGGTGCACTCGATCCTGTGCGCCTTCGTGCTGTTTGCCGAGTTCGAGATCTTGTACGCCCGCAGCATGCACGACCAAAAAGAAGAGACCGAGCGCCTGCTGGCCGAGCGCGACCGCCAGTACCGCCTGTCCAAGGAAAACATCGACGCGATCAACATCAAGTGCCACGACATCCGCCACCAGATTCGCCACTTTGCCGACTCGGGCGACATGGTGGACAAGGAGGCCTTGAAGGACATCGCGCGCGAGGTGCGCGTCTACGACTCGGTGGTCGAGACGGGCAACGAGGCCCTGGACACGATTTTGACCGAGAAGAGCCTGGCCTGCTCGGGCGAGGGCATCACGTTGTCGTGCATCGCCGACGGCGCGGCGCTGGACTTCATGGCACCCTCGGACATCTACGCGTTTTTTGGAAACGCCCTGGACAACGCCATCGAGGCCACTCGCAAGGTGGGCGACGAGGAGCGCCGCACCATCACGCTGGGCGTCACGCGCCGCGGAGGCATGGTGGCCATCAACGTCGAGAACTACTACGCGGTGCCGCCCACCTTTAAGGACGGCGTGCCGCAGACCATCAAGAAAGACCGCGCCAACCACGGCTTTGGCATGAAGTCGATGAACTGCATCGTGGGGCGCTACGGCGGGACCCTGCACGCCGGGGCCAAGGACGGGATCTTCTACCTCAACGCGCTTCTCGCCGGGACCTCCAAGTAGGCGCTGGCGCGGGGGTGCTGGTAGAATAGGCGGGTTACCGCTACAGAAAGGATTGCCCCATGGCAGCCATCAACTACCAGCTCGCTCGTTTTGAGGCCTCGTACGGCACGGTCGAGAACCTGCCCGAGCCCACTACCCCCGAGGTCGCCGTCGCTGGCCGCTCCAACGTGGGCAAGTCGTCGTTGCTCAACAAGGTCTTTGGGCGTAAGGGCCTGGTCAAGGTCTCGTCCACGCCGGGCAAGACCTGCAACATCAACTTCTTTGACGTCGACGGGATCCGTTTTGTCGACCTGCCGGGATACGGTTTTGCCAAGGTCTCGATGAAGGAGCGCGAGCGCTGGGCCAACCTCATCAGCGGCTACTTTGAGCAGGAGCGCAGCTTCAACATTGTCTTGTCGCTGGTCGACATTCGCCACGAGGCGCAAAAGCTCGACCTCGAGATGATCGGCTTTTTGAAGGAGCAGGAGCTGCCCTTTATCGTGGTTTTGACCAAGGCCGACAAGCTCTCGCGCACCAAGCAAAACGCGCAGGCCGCGCTCTTGAGCCGCCAGCTGGGCGTGCCGCGCGAGGACATGGTCATCACGTCTTCCGAGACGGGCCTTGGCATCGACGAGCTTAAGCGGCGCATCGCGGAGGCGTGTTTGTAGGACGGCGCGGGGCCGGCCGGGGCCGGGCGCTTCTCGCAAATTAACCGCAGGTAGATAGGTTAGATAAGGCCCAGGCTCTCAAGGGCCGTGGCCACGCCGTCTTGGGCCACGTGGTCGGCGATGAAGTCGGCGTGCTCCTTGACCTTGTCCGAGGCGTTGCCCATGACCACGCTCACATCGGCCTCGTCCAGGATCGAGAGGTCGTTCTCCGAGTCGCCAAAGGCGTAGAAGCACGAGGGCGTAAAGGGCAGAGACTCGATGAAGCGGCGGGCGCCAGTACCCTTGCTCGTGCCGGGAATCACCAGCTCATGGTAGCCGTCGGCCACGTTGAGGTAGGTGAAGTTGCCCATAAGGAAGTCGCTGCTTTGGCAAGCGGCGAGGCTCGTTTGGTAAAAGTCCATCTTGCAGAACTCAAGCGGCTTTCCGGCGGCAACGTAGTCCTCGTAGAAGTCGAGGTGCTCCATCATGTGGCAAAACTCCGAGTCGTGGTCGTCGCTCACGATCAGGCAACCGTAGGGACCAGAGATAAGGGTCTCCATGCCAATGCGGCGGATCTCGGCACGGGTCTTGGCCCACATGTCGGCCGGCATCGTGCGCTCAAAGACCACCTGGCCGTCGTGGATCACGCGCGCGCCGTCCATGGTGACCGCGCCCGCAAAGGGCAGGCTGTCCAGCAGGTTCTTAATGCCGCCCAGGTCACGACCGGTGCAGACCACGGCGACGTTGCCCGCATCCACAAAGCGGCGCACGGCGTCGGCCACGCGCGGGGTGGGAATATCGGTGGGCCCGGTCACGGGGTCTCTGTAGGTGAGGGTTCCGTCAACGTCAAAGAAAGCGACTACCGGCTCTGACATGTCCTTCTCTTCCGGTTTGGGCGCGCGACGCGGGCGCGCAGACGAGCAACCTGGTTAGGGTAGCACTCCCCCGCGCGGCCGCGGGCCCCGGCAACGCGGCCTTAACGGGGTCCTGACACCCCCCGGCAAACAACACGCGCGAGATTTCTTGGTTTAAAACGGCGGCGGCCAAGTAGCTCGCAGCAAGTAGCCTTTCGCCAACTGGGCAAACGTCGACGAAACGGCCCCGGCTACTCGCCCGGTGCGGATTTAAACCAAGAAAAGTCGCACGAGTTGCCGTGACGGCCCCTCGCGGCGCGAAAAAGGCCCGTCGGCGGATGCCGACGGGCCTTGCGCGCCTCCTTTTAGGGGGGAAGAGAAAGGGAGGAAAGGAGCCTAGGCGCGCTTGGGGGATTTAGCCATGAAGCACGAGACGATATCGGCCAGCAGGGCCACGGCCAGCATGCCGACGGTGGCAAAGATCCACTCGACGCCGCCCTGGGAGTTGAACATCGTGATTCCCGCGAAGACGTTGGCAAACGTGTTGATGCCGTTGATGAGCACCTGGGCGATCGCCGCGGCGATGAAGGGCACGGCGACAAGGTTGCCGAAGTCGGCCCACTTGACGTCTACCAGCGCAAACACCACGTTGAGCACAGCGGCTGCCACCATGTAGCCCGCGACCGCCGGGGCAAAGTTGTTGACGGCCGAGCCGTTGACCCCGTAGAACACGGCGCACACGACAAGAAGCACGGCGGCAGCAAGGCTGATGTAGCAGGTCAAGGATTTCTTCATGCTACTCGCCTCCCTTCTGGGCCGCGCCATCCGCGGCGTCGTTGTCCCACACATAGCCCTTGGCGGCGTAAAGGCCCAGGAAGCCCGCGGCCAAGATGCCCGTGCCAACCTTGGCGCCGGTCAGGGCCGTTTGCCACCACGGGGTGACGTGCTCGACCTTGACGTCGGCAGAAAGGCCGTTGACCATGATGGAGCGCACCTCGGCGTAGACGTGGTCCTTGGTGGCCTGGCGCAGCAGCTTAAGCATGTTGCCATCGCCCGCCTCGATGAGGGCCGGGACCTTCTCGTCAGAGATAGGCTTGGTCTCGCCGCTGCCTCCGCCGGGGCCGCCGAAGCCGGCCATGTCCCAGCACCAGTAGGTCATGCCCGCGGCCAGGTTCTCGGCGTAGTGCTGCTTGTAGTCCGAGCCGCCAACCGCGTCGGAGCACACGGTGACGTGCGCCGCCCACTCGTCGCGCAGCACGTTGGTGAGAAGCCCCTGGCAGCTGCCGCAGTAGGTCGTGCCCAGGCGGTTGAAGGCGGTCATCATGCCCTGGCAGCCGCCCTTGGCGTAGGCGCCCTCGAAGGCGCGCATGTACTGCTCGCGGATGGCCTGCTCGTTGCAGAACGTGGCGGCAGACTCGCGGTGGGCCTCCTGGTCGTTAAGGCAGAAGTGCTTGAGGCCAAAGATGATGCCGCGCTTCTGGCACTCCTCGGACTGGATCTTGGCCATGAAGTAGCCCACCTGGCCGTCCTCGGAGTAATACGCGGTCGCACGACCGTTGAAGGGGGTGCGGTGGATATTGGGGCCGCCGGTCCAGATCTCGTTGCAGCCCATGAAGAAGGCCTCGTTGGCCGTCAGCGCGGCGCGGCGAGCGATTTCTTCGCGGTCAAAGGTGGCGGCAGAAAGCATGATCGACGGCCACAGGAAGCCGGACTGGTCCGTAAGCTTGAAGTGGACCTGCTCCAGCTGGTCCATGTCGTCGCCGCGGTAGGAGGCGGGCATGGCGATGCCATCGATGGCCACCGAGCCGTTGTTGTCGGGCATGATGGAGGCCATCTCCTCGACGGTGAGCTGGTTCAAGAAGGTGTTCCAGGTCTCATCGTCGTCGTATTCGACCTCGTACATATCGGCAAAGGTCAGGCCGCTGTCGACGCCCTGCGTGAAGTCCGAGACGGCCGGCGCGTCTGCCGGGATCTCGTAGGTGTAGCCGTCTAGGTCGCGGATCATCTCGGCCGTGGCGGTGATGGCCACCTGCTGGGTGGGGAAGGTGCCGTCCCAGTCGCTGCGCGAGAGGTAGGTCACGGTCTCGCAGCCCAAGGTGTTGATGTCGGCGTCGTCAAACTGGTTGGTCACGGCCACGTCAGAGTAGCGCGACTTGGCGTAGGCCGTGGTGTCCAGGGTGGCCTCGTTCCAGGTGTAGACCTTGTCCTTCTCGCCTGCAGCCGAGTTGCCCAAGACGTCGACCATGCCGGTGGCACCCTTGGCGGCCAGGATGTTGTTCAACGCGTCGTGCGCGTCGTCGCCCACGGCCAGGTAGTAGTCGCCGGCAGACAGGATGTAGCCCTTGGCCTTGGTGTAGTCGTAGCTGGCGAGAAGATAGCGCTCGACCTCGACCTCAACGGTCTCGGAGGCGCCGGGCTCGAGCTCGGCCGTCTTGCCAAAGCCCACGAGCTGGACCGCGGACTTCTCGACCTTGTTGGTCTTCTCGTAGTCGCCGTAGGGAGTCTGCGCGTAGACCTGCACGACGCTGCGGCCGGCCACGCTGCCCGCGTTGGTCACGGTGACCTTAACGGTGTAGGTGTCGGCGGCCGAGTCATAGGTCACGCCGTCGAGCTTCTGCGTGAACTCAGAGTAGGAAAGGCCGTAGCCAAAGGGATAGGCGATCTCGTCGTTGTAGTTCCAGGCGGCGCCGGTGGAAGAGCCCGTAGAGCTCGTGGCTTTGCCCTGGCCCAAGACGCTGTCCTCGTAGCGGGTCTCGTAGTACTTGTAGCCCACATAGATGTTCTCGGCGTAGATCAGGTAGTAGCTCACGTACCTATCGGTGTCGGCGCAGCCGTCCAGGACCTCGTCAAGGTTCTTCCAGGTGGGGGTGTTCTCCTGGGCATAGGTGATGGCCGGGGCAGACAGCGAGTTCTTGGCAAAGGTGTCCACCAGGTGGCCCGAGGGGCAGACCTCGCCCGTCAAGACCTGGGCCACGCCCTTGAAGCCGGTGGCGCCGGGAGCGCCCACCCACAAGACAGCGTCGACTCCGTAGCTGGGAAGGTCGCCGATCTCGATAGCCCAGCTGGAGTTGACCAAAACGATGACGCGCTTGAAGACGCCGGCGTCCTTTTGCTCCTTGACCATGGCGAGAAGGTCCTTCTCCTCCTGGTGCAGGGCCATGAACGAGATGCCGGTGGGGTCGGTGAGGAGAAGGTCGCAGTCCTCGGAACCCTGGCGGGTCAGCATGACGATCGCGGCGTCGCCGTAGTTGGCAAAGCCGGCCTTGAGGTCGTCGGTGTAGAAGCTGGCGGGGGCCTCGCCCACCTCGGGGGCATCGGTGGACTTCACGCGCTTGTAGCCGCTGGTCTCATAGGCCGCCACCAGGTCTTGGTTGACCTCGTAGACGTCTTTCATGCACTCGAGGTAGGTCACGGTCTCGACAAGGGCGCCCTTGGTAGAGTCGCCGCCCGAGTGGTAGCTGTAGAAGGGGCCGCTCTTCTTGGCCGGGCCGCCAAAGCCGCCCGTGGACTCTTCCTCGATGGTGGACTCGATGGAGTTCTGGCCCAGAAGGGTCACCTTCGACCCCGCGGCCAGCGGCAGCGCGCCGTTCTCGTTGCGCAGCAGGACCAGGCCGTTGGCGGTCTCGTAGGCGCCCTGCTCGGCACAGTCGTCCTCAAGCTCCTGGAGCTTGGACTGGTCCATGATGTCGCAGCCGTACTCGCCCATGAAGCGGTAGAGGGACTCGTCGGTGGACGCGGTGTTGTCGGCAAGGGCAACGGTGGCCGGGGCGGCGGTCGCGAAGGCGGCCGCGCCGGTGGCCGAGATGCCCATGGCCTTAAGGAAGCCGCGCCTGCTCAGGTTGTTGGTCATTCTCGCCTCCCCTACTCGTTGACGATGCGCGTCGTGCTGATGCCCAGCACGGTGTTGATCTTGCCGGAATAGGACTCGGCAACGGGCGCCGTCATCATCACAAGCGTGAACAGCGCGATGGCGATCGCCGCAAGCCCCTTCCAGACCTCTTTCTTGACTCCCCGCATGGCTTTCTTCCCTTCTTCCGCGGCGCCGCCCGCGGGTCGGGCAAGGCGCCTTGTTTTGCGGCTTGAAGGTAGACCCGCATTGGCGAGAAGCCCCTCGAGTTGCCCGAATCGGTAGGCGAGTTGACGGCGATGGCGCGGGCGGCTGGCCAGCGGGCGGGCGGCGCCGAACACCTAAATGGCGCCGAGACGGGCCGCGCGGGCCGCTACCATGTACGTTGGGAGGAGTTGCATATGTATCAGGTGATGATGGTCGAGGACGACGCGCGGGCCGCAGACGACCTCTGCGCGCTGATCGCGCGCTACGGGGCAGAGCAACACATCGAGTTCAAGGTGACGAGAAGCGAGAACGCCATCCCGCTGATCAAGTCGCACCGCACCTATGACCTGGTGTTCATGGACATCGACCTGCCGGGGATCAACGGCATGGAGGCGGCGGAGCTGCTGCGCACCTACGACCCGACGGTGCCCCTCATCTTTGTGACCAACCTGGCGCAGTACGCCGTGCGCGGCTACCAGGTGGACGCGCTGGACTTCATCGTGAAGCCCGTGAGCTACTACCACTTCTCGATGCGTATGGACAAGGCGATGCGGGCCATCGCGCGCAACCGCCGCGAGCACGTGACCGTGAGCACCCGCAGCGGCCTGCGCGTTGTTCCCTGCGCCGAGATCGTCTACGTCGAGACGCAGGCCCACGACCTCATCTACCATCTCGCGGGCGACGCCGACGAGGAGCCCCTGCGCGTGCGCGGGTCCCTCTCGGCGCTGGAAGAGGAGCTGGCGGGCGGCCCCTTCGTGCGCATCTCGAGCGGCTGTTTGGTCAACATGGACCACGTGCGCTCGATGCAGGCGGGTGAGGTGAGGATGGACGACGGGTCTGTCCTGTACGCAAGCCGCGCCAAGAAGAAGGCGGCTCTCGACACCTTTGCCGACTACCTGGGCGGGAGCATCTGATGAACCTCACAGAGCTGGGCTCCTCGGCCATGACCTGCGCGCAGATCTTGATCGCCACGGCGCTCTTTGCCTCGAGCCTGCCCGTGCGGCAAAGGCTGGCGGGGCGCCTGGCGGTTCTCGCCGTGGTTATCGTCGCCTGGGTGGGGGCGCTCTCGGTCTTCGTGCCACTTTCGATGCCGGGCACAGGCAACTCGTCGCTTTTACTCGTGGTCTTTGGCTGCTCGCTGCTGGCGTCGCTTTTTGCCGTGGTTTTTGTCTTTGACGCGAGCGTGTGGACGGGCTTCTTTTGCTGCACCGCGGGCTATACCCTGCAGAACCTAACGAGCGGCCTTGGCAACCTTATGGGGCAGCTGGCTCCGCAGCTTACCAGCAAATGGCCGTTTATCAGCATGTTTGCCTGTCCCGTGGTCATCTATGGGCTGTGCTGGGTCCTTCTCATCAAACGCATTCGCCGCCAGGGGCTGGCCTTGATCGAGCAGCACGTCATGCTGATCATGATGCCCGTGGTGATCTTTGCCATCATTGGCTTTGACGTGGTGGTGAAAGAGCTGGCAGAGGGTGGCGTGCCCTTTGAGCTGTGCCTTTCTTGCCGCTTGGTCCACTGCCTGTTGTGCGTGGGCGTCCTGTTGTTTGAGTACGAGGCCCTCTATAGCAAGCGCGCCGAGCTTGAGGCCGCCACGCTCGAGCAGATCATGGCCGACGAGCGCACCCAGTACCAGGTGAGCCGCGACACCATCGAGGCCATCAACGTGAAGTGCCACGACATCAAGCACATGATCCGCGACCTGGGCGAGGCCTCGGAGCTGCCGCCGGGCGTCGTGGCCGAGATGGCCGAGGCCGTCAAGGTCTACGACAGCGGCATCCGCACGGGAAACGAGGCCCTTGACGTGCTGTTATCCGAGAAGTCCCTGGCCTGTGCCCGCGAGGGCATTACGCTGTCGTGCATCGCCGACGGCGCGGCGCTGGGGTTCATGAAGCCGAGCGACCTGTACTCGCTGGTGCTCAACGCGCTGGACAACGCCATCGAGGCGGTGCGCGCGATCGACGAGGCCGACCGCCGCAGCATCAGCCTGATCGTGCGCCGCGCCGGCGACACGGCCGTCGTGCATGTGGAGAACTACTTCGCCGGTCGGGTTGCCTTCGGTGCCGACGGCCTGCCCAAAACAAGCAAGAAAGACCAGGTCAACCACGGTTTTGGTATGCGGTCGATGCAGCTTGTGGCCGAGCGATACGCGGGCACCCTCCACGCCCGCACCCAAGGCGACGTCTTCCACCTCAACGTCATCCTCCCCGCCCGGGACTAGGCGCGAGGGGCCACGGCGCCACGCATTTTCGAAAAGCGGCGGCAGTATCGGGATTCGCCAAGTAGCCACCCGATTGGGCTTTTGCCCACCTGCGCTTTTGTGGGCGAGGTCCCCGAGCTACTCGGCAAGTCGCCATACTGCCGCCGCATTTCGCAATTAGGTTGCGAGAACGACCCCGCGCGTCCTTAATCCTGGCCGCTGCGCTGGGCGAGGAAGGCGCGGGTACGCTCCTCGCGGGGGTTGTCGATCAGCTCGCGGGCCGGGCCCTGCTCCACGATGACGCCGCCGTCCATAAAGACGATGCGGTCGGCCACCTCGCGGGCAAAACCCATCTCGTGCGTGACGATGACCATGGTCATGTTCTCGGCGGCCAGGCCCTTGATGACCTTCAAGACCTCGGAGGTCAACTCGGGGTCAAGGGCGCTCGTCGGCTCGTCGAAGTAGACGATCTGCGGGTTCATGGCAAGCGCACGGGCGATGCTCGCGCGCTGCTGCTGCCCGCCCGAAAGCTGGCACGGGACCTTCTCCTCGTTGCCGGTAAGCCCCATCTTGGCAAGAAGGGCGCGGGCCTGCTGCTCGACCTCGGCGCGGTCGCGCTTTTGCACGCAGATGGGCGCGTCCATGACGTTGCGCAGCACCGAGAAATGCGGGAACAGGTTGTAGTTCTGAAACACCAGCCCAAAGCGGCCGCGCGCCTGCTTCATAGCGTCTTTACCTGCATAAACGCCGTCCTTGGCAACACTCAGGTCGCCATAGGAAAGGTCGCCCGCGTTGACCTCCTCGAGCAAGGTCATGCAGCGCAGCAAGGTCGACTTGCCGCCGCCCGAAGGGCCGATCACGGCCACGACCTCACCCGGCATGACCGAAAGCGAGATGTCGCGCAGGACCTCCAGGTCGCCAAAGCTCTTCTTGATGTGGTCGACGCTTACGACCGCGGCGTTGTTCTCGGCCATCTTGTTCTCCTTGGGCGCCCGGCGCGCGTGGCGCCCGGCGCAAACGTGGGCTTAGTCTTGGTAGTAGTTGAGACGGGCCTCGATGCGGCCGGCCACAAGGTCGATCAGCAGGTTGAAGACCCAGTAGAAGGCCGCCGCAATCACAAACGGCAGCATCGAGACCTGCGAGGCCACCAGCTGCTTGGCCACACTGAACATCTCGATGACGCCAATGGAGAAGGCCAGCGACGTGTCCTTGACCAGCGTGATGACCTCGTTGGTGACGGACGGCATGATGCGCTTGATGACCTGCGGCAACACGATGCGCAGGAAGGTCTGGGACGGAGAATAGCCCAGGACCTCGGCGGCCTCGTACTGGCCGCGCGGGATGGACTGGATGCCCGAGCGGTAGATCTCGGCGA
>CAVKOL010000032.1:0-18350 GCA_963658035.1 Bacteroidaceae bacterium | reverse complement strand
AACCGAACGAATTAACAGAAAGTGTTCGGAAACGTAACGTCTCGATGCTAGAATGAGGGCGCTTCAACGGGCAATACCAACCCCAAGGGGGACGATATGCAGTTTGACCTCGATAAATCCGTTCGTTACGGCCTGGCGTACTCCGGCGGCGTCGACTCGTGCTACCTGCTGGCCGAGATGCTGCGCGAGGGCTACGACGTCAAGGCCTACACCATCTTGGACGACCTGCAGATCACGCGCGACACCGACGACTCGGTGACCGTGGCGCAGATGCTGGGCGCCGAGCAAGAGATCATCCCCGTGAACCTGTGGGAGGGCCACGACGAGCTGCGCGCCAACCCGTGGAACCGCTGCTACTACTGCAAGTCGATGGTTTTTGGGACCATCCTTGAGCACATGAAGGCCGACGGCCGCACCGTTTTGCTGGACGGCACCAACGCGAGCGACCGCGAGGACCGCCGCCCCGGTTTTCGCGCGATCCACGAACTGGGAGTGCGGTCGCCCTTGCGCGAGGCGGGGCTTACCAAGGACCGCGTGCGTGAGCTTTCTGCCGAGCTGGGCCTGCCCACGGCGAATAAGCCCAGCTACGCGTGCTACGGCGCCTACTTTGGCAAGGACGAGGCCATCACGCCCGACTCGCTGGCCGCAACGGTCGACCGCTTTATGAGCGAGCACCCCGACGCGCTGGACCGCGTGCGCACCGACGGAAACATCGAGCCCTCGGCCGCCGAGGCCGCGGCGCTTGAGCGCGAGAACGCGGCGGCACGGGCGGCGCGCGAGCGCGAGGCCGCCGAGGCCGCAGCTGCGGGGCGCGGCGATGAGTGAGGGCACCGGGTGCCTGCCCACGCTGGACGGGCAGGTCGCTGACCTGGGGTTTGCGCAGGTAGATTTGACGCGAGCCGAGCGCCAGGGCGTGGGCGAGGTCATCTACGGAGAAGGAAAGACGGCCGAGCAGATCGCGGCGATCATCGACGCGCTGGTGGCGGCCGGGCAGCCGGGGGTTTTGGCCACGCGGGTTGACGCGGAGAAGGCCGCGGCGGTCAAAGGCCTTGTGACCTGCGGCGTTGCGCTGGAATACCACGCGGCCGCGCGGTTACTTGTGGCCGGCGGGATGCCCGCGGCCGACGGCAACGGCCTGATCGTCGTGGCCAGTGCCGGGACGAGTGACCAGCCCGTAGCCGAGGAAGCCGCGCTTACCGCGGAGTTTTTTGGCAACCGGGTCGAGCGCGTCTACGACGCCGGCGTGGCGGGGCTGCACCGACTGCTGGCGCACCAGGAAACGTTAAATAAAGCGCAGGTCATCGTGGCCGTCGCCGGGATGGAAGGCGCGCTTGCAAGCGTCATTGGCGGCCTGGTCAAGGCCCCCGTCATCGCCGTGCCCACCAGCGTGGGCTACGGGGCCAGCTTAGGCGGCGTCGCGGCCCTTCTCGCCATGCTCAACTCGTGCGCGAGCGGGGTCTCGGTCGTGAATATCGACAACGGTTTTGGGGCCGCCTACCAGGCAAGTCTCATCAACCACCTTAAGGGGGCGCGCGAGAATGGCTAAGGCTATCGTGCTGGACGGCGGCTCGGGGATCAGCGGCGACATGACGGTTGCCGCCCTGCTTGACCTGGGCGCGAGCGAGGAGCAGCTGCGTGCCGCGTTGGCCACGCTGCCCGTCGACGGGTTTGAGGTCGTGGTAAGCCGCGTCGAGAAGAGCGGGCTTGCTGCCTGTGACTTTAACGTTGTACTGGACGAGGCGCACGAGAACCACGACCATGATATGATATGGCTGTACGGGCACGAGGAGAGAATTGGGCACTGCCACGAGCATGGGCACGACGGCGAGCACGACCACTGTCATGCGCACTCGCACGAGCACGAGGACGAGCACAACGATGTGCACTCGAACGGCCACGCGCAAGCCCATGACCACGAGCACCACCACAACCACGTCCACCGCACCCTGGCCGATGTGACCGCGATCATCGAGTCCTCGCAGCTCACGGACCGCGCGAAGCAAAAGGCCCTCGCCATCTTTGGCAAGCTGGCCCAGGCCGAGGCAAAGGCTCACGGTGCCACGCCAGAGACTGTCCACTTCCACGAGGTGGGCGCCGTTGATTCAATCGTTGATATCTGCTCCGTCGCTGTTTGCCTTGACGACCTTGGGGTCGACGAGCTTATCGTCACCTCGCTCTCTGAAGGCTACGGCGCCATCCGATGCGCGCACGGCGTCATGCCCATCCCCGTTCCCGCCGTCGCACACCTGTGCGCCGACGCAGGTATAACGTTGGACCCAGCCCCCGTCCACGGCGAGCTGGTCACCCCCACGGGCGCCGCCATCGTGGCCGCGCTGCGCACCCGCGACACGCTTCCCGGCGGCTATCGCATCCTTGCCACCGGCTACGGCGCAGGTAAACGCACGTACAAGAACTCAAGCGGCCTGCTGCGCGCAACGCTGATCGAGACCGCGGATCATGCCGACGCCCCCGCAGACGACGATCCCGCGGCCACTCACCCCGTTGTCGAGCTCAAGTGCGACTTGGACGACTGCACCGGCGAGGCCCTGGGCCGCACCATGGAGCTGTTGATGGCCGCCGGCGCCCGCGAGGCCCACGCCGTGCCCATCGTCATGAAGAAGGGTCGGCCCGCCTACCAGCTCGAGGTCATTTGCGACGGGTCAAACGAAGCCCAGCTCAGGGACCTCATCTTCATGAACACGACCACCATCGGCATCCGCGCGGTGCGCCAGCTGCGCTACCCCTTACGCCGCGAGCCCGGCGCCGTCGCTACCCCTTACGGCGAGGTCGAGACCAAGCGCGTCGTGATGCCCAACGGCTCCGTGCGCGCCTACCCCGAGTACGGCTCGGTCGTGGCCGCGTGCGAGCGCTGCGGCGCCTCGTTCCAAGACGTCTTTCGCGCCGTCGAGGCCGCGGGCGCGCTCCAGCCGGGCGCAGGCGCCTGATGGACGCCCGCAAAGAGCGCAGCCGCGCCGCCGTCATCGCTGCGTTTTACCAGCTCATTGCCCAGAAGGACTACGGCAAGATCACCGTGGCCGATCTTCTCGCCACATCAGGCATCGCACGTGCAACGTTCTACTCGCAGTTCCGCGGCAAGGCCGATGTGCTGGCCGCCACGGTCGAGGACCTGTGTGCCCACACCCTGGACGACGGCGCCGACCTGCGCGCCGAGGTCCAAGTGCGCCATGCCCTAGCCAACCTGTGGGAGCGCCGCGAGTGCGTGCGCGCGCTGGTCTCGGGCGAGGGCGCCCAGCTTTTTGCCGACTGCCTGCGCCACGCCGTCGTCGCCCGCGCCGACCGCTGCGTGCCCCAGCAGCCCAAAGGCCCCGCCGCACAGATAAACCGCAGCTTCCTTCTGCACCACATCGCCGCCGCTTTTGTCGGCGCGGTGCAGTGGTGGGCCTGGCACGGCTTCACGGCCAGCGCCGAAGAGGTCGAAACCGACCTTCTCCGCGCCCTGTCCCCCCTCTTCCAGGACCCCGAGGCCGCCCAAACCGACCCCGCCTAACACCTGCCGCGACTTTTCTTGGTTTAAATCAGGTATCGCCGAGTATCCAACCTTCTCGCGCCGACGTTTGCCCAGTTGGCAAGAGGCCCCGGAGGCCGGGCTACTCATCGCACCCCGATTTAAACCAAGAAATCTCGCGCGTCCTGTATCCGGCTCCTAAAACATCGGCCCGTTCTTGCCGTCATCTTGATCTTCCTTGCCCAGGTCAAAGAAAAAGTACCCGCAATCGCGGCACGTGCAGTGCTTAACGGCCCCGCCGGACTCAACCGTGACGCGGGCGCTCGAGCACTTGGGGCACGTGATGCGGCTAACCACAAGCCCGCTGCGCTTAAGCTTGTACTCCTCTTCCGTCAAGCCGCCAACAACCTCACTCATCTCGCCGTTTACAAGGCTCTTCTTCTCGTCACACATAATGGCTCTCCTATTCCTTGGCCCCTCGATACGGGCTCATTAACTCGGTTCAATCCGAGCTAATTAAAGAGCGGGCCACGACACGCACGCTCTATGTCTTGCAGATCATCAAATAGAAGACACGCGACACCCTCTAATTTTTAGAAATTGCCGTTTTCTATAAAATAGAGCATTCAAAGCACCTCAACTTCTCCCCGTTGACGAGAAGTTGGACCGATAACTTCTCCTGGACGGCGAGAAGTTCGGGCGGCTTCGGCCGCGCTACGCCAACCTCCCCTTACTTCCTCCTACCCAGCACCTCGTCAACGATCCCCAGCTCAAGGGCGCGGGCGGCGCTGCACCAGCAGTCGCGCTCGGTCATCTGGTGGTACTCCTCGGCCGAAGGAAGGCTGCGCTCGGCGAGAAGGTCGTCAAGAACCCCACGCAGCTCGGCGGCATGGTTGGCCGCGATCTCGATGTCGGACTGTTGGGCCATGCCGCTGCCGCTCATCAGCTGGTGAATGAGCACGTAGGCGTGGGGATAGGCCGCGCGGCGCGCGCCCGCCGCCAAAACAACCGCCGCCATCGAGGCCACGACGCCCACCGCCACCGTGTTGACCGGGCACGCCAGGCCCTGCATCACGTCGATAAGCGCCAGGCCCGCATACACATCGCCGCCGGGGCTCGAAATCAGCAGCGTCACGGGCGCCTGGGCGTCCTGGTTCTCCAGCACCATCAGGCCCTTGATGAGCTCCGTCGCGCTCTGCTGCGTGACGGGCCCGTCCAGCACCAGCACACGGCTGTTAAAAAGGTGGTCCGTGAGGCCAATCGAGCTCACAGAGCCGTCAACCTCGGTGGTCACAACGCGCAGCTCTCCGCTTTGCATGTTCTTCTCCGTTCCGTGTCCTACACTCAAGTCCAACGTTGTACTACCCGCATCAACCAACACGGCCCCACGGCCGCCGCCCTACTCGGCCACGCAATTGGCCTCGTACAGCGGGTGCTCGTGGATACCAAACTTGCGGGTCCTAAACGGCCTGCACCCGGCGATCTTCACCAGGCAGTCGGTGCGCGGCAGCAAGCTCACCTCGCCCGCCGTGATCACCTGGCCACGCACGTCAACCGCCGTGCGCTCGGTGCCCACGTGCTGCGTGCCCAGCACCGCCTCGCCGCAGAGCCTGGACACAAACTCCGCCGTCTCGATGGAGCTGCCCGAGCCCATGTACACAATAGTGTCGCAGTTGTCCAGGATGGTCGTGGCCTCAGCGGCGCCATACACGCCCTGTAGCTGGGAAATCGACTGCGCGCACAGCAAAAAGCTGATCCCGCGCGAGCGCACCGTGGCGATCACCCGCTCGAACTGCGGGATCCTGCCCACGTTGGGGAACTCGTCCAGCACAAACATCAGGGGGCGAGAAAGGCGCCCGCGCGGCGAGGCATCGGCCTTGCGCTCGGCCTCGATCACCAGCTGCTTAATGAAAATGTTGGCGAGAAACGCCTTGGCAGGGTCGCAGTCGCTGATCTTGACGTCCAAAAAACGCTTGCGGTCGTCGATGGCGTCAAGGCGCACCTGGTCGTGCTCAAAAACGCGGCGCATCTCGGCCGAGTCAATCATGGACAGATCGGCCCGCAGGGTAATGAGGATGCTCTTAAGCGTGCGCGCCGCCGCCACGCGAAACATGTGGTACTGCTCGGGGCCGTACGGGCGCTGCGGCGGCTCGAACAGGCGCGTCTCGATGCCGCCCGCCTCGACGCCCTCGACAAGGTAGTCAAACGGGCACTTGTCCTCGCCGTCGTTGGCCTCGGACACCGTGAGCAGCGACAAGATGTCAAGCAGGCGGTTCATCCGCAGGTACTTGCGCTCCTGCGCAGGGTCGCCCGCCGGCGAGAAACACCCGTCGATGCACTCGAGGTCCCACAGCAAGCCAAGGCCCGCACGCAAGAGCAGCTCCGAAGAGACGTCCCAAAACGGGTCGGAATGGTGCTTGCCGCGGTTGGGCCTAATGCCGTCCAGCAGCATCCGGGCAACGCTCATGATGTCCTGCTCGCGCGTGATGTAGCGCAACGGGTCATAGCCAACAGAGCGGTCCAGGTCAATGGTGTCGAGCACCTGGACCTCGTAGCCGTCCTTCTCAAACCCCGGCCCCATGCGGCGCAGCAGCTCGCCCTTGGGGTCGGTCACCACATAGGTGCAGTCCTCGTGGTTGGCCAGGTTGGGCATGATGAAGTTGTACGTCTTGCCCGAGCCGGTACCGCCAAAGCAAAACACGTTGCTGTTGACGCCGTGCTCCCAGGTCTTGTCGCCCTCACGAAAGGCAACGGAGGCGTCGTGGCCCAAAATGACGTCGTGCAAGACGTTGCCCCCCGAGTAGCACGCCACCTCCTGGGGCGCGGCCCAGCTCACGGGGTCCTGGAGCCTTGCGTTGGACTTACGGTAGCTGTACATGGGAAACGCCACGGCCGACCTCCTTCTCGACAATCATCCCGCCGCGAAAATCATAGGGATCGGGCTCGACGCCAACCAGCGACTCGAGCTTGGGCAGAAAATAGGCGCGCGACTCCTGGGACTTTGCGTCCCTGGCCTGGCAGATGACCGACTCGATGGTGAGGGAATCAAGAAGGTCGTAGCGCTTGGGGTCCATCGCGCAATTCTCTTGGTAGCGGGTTTCCAGCTCATCGAGCCATTCGTCCGCGCCCCCGTGGTTGTGCAGGTCAATAAGCAAATCCTTCATGCGGCCCATAAGATGACTTCCTTTCTGTCGATGGTCTTGGGCTTGTTGGGGTTGGTGGTGGCTAGGTAAGGCGAGACGTGCACGGCGGCTTACGCGGCGCCGCGCAGGCGATCCAAGCTGGCAGTCAACTGCCTCACGCACGCCCTTCTCTTCTCGATGCCCTCGCGCTCGTCTTGGGCAACCTTGAGCATCGACTCAATTACCAGAGCGTCGAGAAGATCAAGCGGCCGGTCGTTGGGCGGGTAGAGCGTCAGCAACGCGTAGTCCAGGTCCAGCTCTCCTACACGGCCAACAAGCTCGTTACGCTGCGCTTCATTGGGCGAGAAGACCTCGTCGCGCACTTCTTCGGGGCACAGGGGCAAGAGCGCGCGCTTGAGCAAGAGAACAAAGTCGCGGTTGGGGTATTCCGTCTCAAAGCGGCGCTTAGTGGCGTTATAGGCCTCCCGAGCCGCAACCGCCGGCTCGTCTTGCGCGGTGAAACCGCGCCCGCCGTCAGGCTTCACATGGTCGTAGGGACGCCGGCCGTCGGTGTTGCGGGCGAGCCCAGAGGGGACCCACTGCCACGAGGAGTCATTGCCCACGTACTTCATGCCCGTGGAAACCTGCCTAAAGAGCAGCTCCAGGGCGCTCGGGGCGTTGCGGAGCGTGAAGCTGCCCTCCTCCATCGAAAGCAGGGTCGCAATACTCTCGAACTTGCAGTCTCCCTCGCGAAAGTAGCGGGAAAGGAGCAAGGTCGAGGCCGTGAGCCACTGCCGCGCCCCGGTGTGAATAAGCCTTACCTCGCTAGAATTCAACGGGCAAAACTCGAGGGCCCTTTGAAGCTTGAAGCCTTTCTCGGCCGCATCGACAAACTCGTCGGCCTCGTCCATGGAGCCCAGCTTGAACGGGATCGGATGCTTGCGCCCAGCGGTTTCCTGACGCGCAAGGTCCTCGGCCATCTCCTTAGGCAGACAGCGATAGAAGTCACAGTAGCCAAGCTCAAAATTGCTCATGTTGCTCTCCTTATGAGTCACGTGCAAGCGATTAATACCAAGCGATACGGTCTACGACCTGCGACTACCTGCCGCCGCAGCGAGTGCGAGCGTCACAATAACGGCAGTGAAGACCACGCCCACGACAAGCAACCCCGCCGCAAAGACCGCAAGGCCAAAGCCCGCCGCCAAAAGCGGGCCAGCAACGACGGTTGCCGAGACAAACAGGGCACGCAACAGCGGGTGGCCCTTCGAGCACTCGAGCAGGGCAAAGTAACCCCTCCCCAAGCCGCGGCGCAGGTCAGAGTCCTGGCGCAGTCGCCAGCCGCTCAGAATGCCGTAGGCGATGGGTACCGTGACGGCGGCGATAACGGGAGACAAGACCAGCAAAGTCGAGAAGAGGAGCTCGGGCGTAAGATCGCTGACCCCGACGGCGTAGGCGCTGGCGATGCCGCTGGAACCCAGGCCGGCGCATACCCCGGCGATGGCGGCCGTGGGAGACACGGCCGCAAGGGCCATCTCAATGCGATCGGCCCAGGCGGCGCCGGCAAGCGGCTTTCCCGCAAAGAGGCGCCAAGCGCGGCGAGCAAACGAGAAGACCGGGGCCGACATCGCCAACGCCACGGTCACCGCGACAAGCGGATCCGCAAGACCGGTGGGCAAGGCTGCCTGCGCCAAAGCCTGGAAAACCTCGGTCTTAGAGAGGTCGAAGCCAAACCCTGCGGCGATGCCAAAGGCGTAAAACAGCCAGACGTCCAAAGGCGCGGCGTAGCGGGCAAGCATCGGGACCAAGCAGATGCAAGCGGCGAGAATAGCCAAACTACCTGCTAATTCGATCGCGGGCTTGTTGGGTGTTGCGGTCGTGTTGGTTGTCGTGGTGGCAAGCATGGTCTTCTCCGTACAAGATTCGGATATCAATATCCTTTTTTGCGTGCTGTTGCAAACGATAATACACGCCGAGAATCCCAATGCAAGTGATTTTTTGAAAAATATCGGCCACTCTTTTTTACGCCAAACGCTTCGAGTATCCTGTTACCATGAACAACCCCACCGTCACCGGAGCGATTTCCATGGTTCAATCCCTCGACAAATACATGCAGGCCACTTACAAGCGAGTGCCGGACAACCTGCAGGACGAAGCGAGTGGTCAGAACACTGCGAGCGCAGAACTGGCTCTTCTCGTCCAAGGACTCTTCGATATGCTTGGCAGCCCCCAAGAAGCTACGCGCGTTATTGAGCTGTGCAGCCGCTACTTCGAGCTTTCGCGCTACATGAACATGCCCGGTCACGATTTCTATGCTGTTGACCTGGAAAAACCCAAAAAGCCCAAAAAGACCGATAAACCCGATAAGCCGCAGGACGACTACGTCCCGCAGGAGAACTACGTCCTGGTTGAGGGCAACCTGTTTGCCCCCAAAACCCTTAAAGCGCTGACGGCAAAAGACGGGGCGCGCATTGTGTATTGCCGCCCACCTGCGCAAAAAGCGATTTCCAAGTCCGATGACTTGGTAGAGGGAGCCGATAAGCTCGTGCGCCCCTACCTTGCCAAACGCGCGCAGCGCCTGCGCGAGGAATACCCGAACGTTGATTTTGAGTTTGATATGGCCCCCGCGCCGTCGCTTCTTGAGTGGTACTACGTCTATGCGGCGGCCGTACTCATTGACCAGCAGCCCGGATCTGTAGCGGTGGTGCAGGTACCCCTGCGCGCCCTTGAACTTGCGCGCGCAGGAAGGGACCGTCGTCTTCTATTAAACTTTGGCCTGGTAGACAGCGTGGTTTTGCTCCCCAGCAATATCGCGAGAAATGCCAACGAGACGGCGCTTCTCTGCCTTACCGACGGCGAGCCCCGACGTCCCGTTTTCATATACGACGCGCGCGACCTGGAGCGCGCGCCCATAGACATCGATGCCATTGACCAGTTTGTAGAGAGCCTGGCACAGGCGCACGGAGACAAGCGGCGCGAGGGGACCTGCTGGGTCAGCCCGCTTGAGCAAGACGCCGCCCTTTGCAGCCTTATGCCGCAGGAGAAGCCGGGCGTCTTCCCTGTCGATTGCTATGTTCCTTTTAGCACGCTGTCCGCGATCAACCGCGGCATTCCGCGTAGCGTCATCGAGGGGCTGGAAGAGGACGCCGAGATTGACCCCGACCGCCTCCCCGAGCCTGAGCTGCATTACTATTTGTCACTCAAGACGTTCACCGACGGCGAGGTCGTTAGTCTGGGAGCCATCGCCGACCTGGCCAATCACTCGCCCAAGGACGTCTACGACCTTAGATTGGTCGAGAAGAGCAAGCGCAAGGGCGTCAAATGCCTTGACACCAAGGTCGCCAACCTCCTTATCGCACGCGCAAGCGCACCCTTCAAGCTGGCCTTGGTTCTAAGCAACCCGCAGTTTGACGCCAGGAATTACATTAGCGGCGCGGTCGACGACACGGACGACGACGTGCCAGATGATTGCTACGCCGAGACCACCACGCTTATCCCCGCGATCATCCCCTCGGACAACCTTTTCTACGTCCCCGTTGAAGATGAGCTGTACGCCAGGTTCCTGCTGGCCTACTTCTCTTCGCAAGAGGGGCAAGACAAGCTCAAACAAATCACCCGCGGCACCGCGCTGCCCCAGATTTCCCTCAAGGACCTGCGCGCAATGAACGTCCCCGTCCCCTCGAAAGAGACCCAGCTGCAGGTCGCCGAGGCGTATGCCAAGAAGCAGACAGCCTACGAAAGTGCCCTCGCACAGGTGGAGTACCTGGAGAAGAGCAAGCGCACGCTGCAGTAGCCGGCGAGAAGAGCTTCTCGCCCCCGCAACCGCGGTGGCACTTCGAAGGCTTTTCTGCGTCGCACGCGGCACTTAGAGGGGTTATCTGTACAGACAAGCCCTCTAAGTGCCGCATTTCAGCCCGCGCGCTCACAGAAAACCTCCCAAACTGCCACCTCTCCGCGCCCCCGCCCCGCCCCCAACCGCTCGCCGGGCCGGCGGCCGTGAGCGGCGCCGGATGACCGCCGGTGCAAGGGCGGGCGCCGCTCGTGCGTGACCCCGTTTTCTCCTCTCCCCCAATGTCGCTAAATCAATCGCGACACAAGCGCCGCCCATCCGCGGCGTCGGGAAGAGAGGAAGAGAAATGACAAAACAGCTCACACGCAGGGGATTCGTTGGCGGAACCGTTGCCACGGCCGGCCTTTTGGGCGTCACCGCGGCGGCCAACGTCGCGGCCAACACCTTTGGCGCCGCCATCGACTCCAAGCTCGGCCGCGGCGCGGTCACCGTGACCAAGACCGCCGGCACCGAGCACTGGGACTCCCAGTACTACAAGACCGCCACCGCCTCGCTCGCCGAGGCCAAGCAGGCTTCCGACCTGGTCTCCCAGTACTACAAGACCACCACCTCCTCGCTCGCCGAGGCCAAGCAGGCTTCCGACCTGGTCTCAGAACAAGTGACCGACGAGGGCATCGTCCTTCTCAAGAACGACGGCGTCCTGCCCCTCGCGGCCAATGCCGAGGTCACCCCCTTTGGCTGGGCCTACTCCAACGCGGCCTACTCCGGCACGGGCGCGGCGGCCTCGACCGACGACACCATGGTCACGGCCGACGCCGCCATCTCGGCCAAGTTCAAGGTGAACCGCGCCGCCCTCGACCTCACGGCAAGCGCCGAGGCCGTCTACCCCGACGCCGCCGACGGCACCAACCCGCTCGACTTCGACACCAACTCGATCCAGGCCCAGATGGACGCCGGCGAGAACGCCAAGATCTACGAGTACGACGCCTCGGTCTACGCCAACCTCACCGGCGCCGCGGGCACCGCCCTTGTCGTCATCAAGCGCTGCGGCTCGGAAGGCATCGACAAGCGCTACGAGGCCTACAACGACGGCACGCCCCACTACCTGGCCTTTACCAAGAACGAGCGCGAGACCATCCGCGCCGCCAAGGCCGCCTGCGGCTCGGTTGTCGTGGTCCTGAACTCGGCCAACCCCATGGAGCTCGCCCCCATCATGGACGGCGACCTTGAGGCCAACGCCATCCTGTGGATCGGCACCGCCGGCTCGCGCGGCTTCTCCTCCCTGGCCAAGGTCCTGGCCGGCGAGGTCAACCCCTCCGGCCGCCTGACCGACATCTACGCGACCGACTTCACCGCCGACCCCACCTACAAGAACTTCGGCCGCTTCGACTACACCAACTCCGAGGTCGCCTGCCCCGACCTCACCGGTCTTCTCAGCGGCGGCAGCATTGGCTCCAAGACCCAGGCGCGCCACTTTGTGGAGTACCAGGAAGGCGTCTACGAGGGCTACCGCTACTACGAGACGGCCGCGTCAGTCGACCCCTCTTTCACCTACGGCGAGCTGGACGGCCAGGGCGGCGTCAAGGTCGCGGGCGCCGTTGCCTACCCCTTTGGCTACGGCCTTTCCTACACCACGTTTGACCAGGCCATCACTACCTTCGATGCCTCGGGCGACACCGTAAGCGCCACGGTAACGGTGACCAACACCGGCGCCGTAGCCGGCAAAGAGGTCGTGCAGCTGTACTTCTCGGCCCCCTACACCGACCTCGACCGTGCCGACGCCGTCGAGAAGCCCGCGTGCGTGCTGGCCGCCTTTGCCAAGACGTCGCTGCTCGAGCCCGGCGCCAGCGAGGCCGTCCAGCTCTCCTTTGCCCGCGAGGACATGGCCTCCTACGACTACAACCACGAGAACTCCAACGGCACCACCGGCTGCTACGTCCTTGAGGCCGGCGACTACGAGGTGACCCTGCGTGCCAACTCCCACGACGTCCTTGACGCCCGCACCGTGACCGTCTCGACAGACACTTGGTACGACGAGAAGAACCCCCGCGCAACCGAGGTCGACGGCCAGTCCACCCACGACGACCAGGGCGTCTCTACCGGTACGACCTTCGATGGCAGCGCCGTTGTGGCCGCAACCAACCAGCTCGAGACCCTAAACGCCTACATGCGCACCCCCGGCGTGACCATGCTTTCCCGCGCCGACTGGACGGGCACCCAGCCCACGGGCTACGACGGCCGCACCAAGGAGGCCCCGCAGGTCGCCCTGGAGGAGTTCGACTGGTTCGACAACTTCGACCCCGCAACCGACTCTAAGCTCGGCAACGTTGAGGGCAGCCAGGTCTTTGCCGCCCAGGCCCCCACGTCGCGCGCCGCAAACGGCATCTCCCTCATCGACCTGCGCGGCGTTGAGTACGACGACGAGCGTTGGGACCTTCTCCTTGACCAGGTTGACTGGGACGGCGAGAAGGACAACCTCATCGCCCTGCTGTTTGGCGCAGCCTACCAGACCAAGGACGTGACCTCTGTGGGCAAGCCCGCCACCACCGACGCCGACGGCGCCATGGGCTGGAGCCTCGATGGCGCCTCCAGCTGGGCCGCGGCCAACATCCAGGCTTCCACCTGGAACGTCGACCTCATGCACCAGCTGGGTTCCTGCATTGGTGAGGAGGCCCTGCACCTGGGCCTCACCGGCTGGTACGCGCCGGCGGTCAACATCCACCGCAGCCCCTTCTCGGGCCGCGTGTACGAGTACTACTCCGAGGACCCGCTGGTCTCGGGCAAGATCGCCGCGGGCGCCATCGCGGGCGCGGCCGACAAGGGCTGCATCAGCTACCTCAAGCACTACGCCTTGAACGACCAGGAGACCGACCGCTCCAACTACATCGCCACCTGGGTCAACGAGCAGGCCGCCCGCGAGGTCTACCTCAAGGCCTTCGAGGTCGCCGTTAAAGAGGCCAAGACCCAGGTCGCCTACATCTCGGACGACAACGGCACCGTCTCTACCCGCACCATCCGCGCCACCACGGGCATCATGTCCTCCCAAAACAGCATCGGCGGCATCATGGGTTTCTGCCACCGCGGCACCCAGCAGGGCATTCTTCGCAACGAGTGGGGCTTCTCGGGCGCGGTGATCACCGACCTCTACATCGGCGGCCCCGCCAAGGACAGCGACCTGGTCGTGCGCACCGGCGGCAACATGTACATGAGCATGATGGGCGGCGCGTGCGTCGACTACGACTCCGCGACGGCCCGTGCCGCGATGAGAAACGCCCTGCACGGCGTTCTTTATGCCACGGCCAACTCCAACGCCATGAACGGCGTCGTTCCCGGGGCAAGCATCTCCTACGCAACGAGCCCCTGGCGCGTGGCCCTCTACGCCGCCTCTGGCCTGGCCGTGGCGGGCGCGGCGGCCATCGTGGGCCGCATGGCGTGGAAGAAGACGCACGGCACGGCGGACGACGAGGTCGCCGGCGCCACTGACTCCGCGGCGGATGATTCCAAAGCCGAGAAGACCGCCTAGCGCTTAGCGCCCAACAGATCTCCCATGGGTTTCTCGCCGCCTCTCCTCCCTCGGCGAGCCCTTCTCCTTGCGGCCGTACGCGAACTCCCAGCGCACGGCCGCCCTTCTTTTCTTGCAGCCCTCTTGAGAAAGGCCATATCATCATGACGAAAGCCCAGGTTTTGGAAAGAGGAGAGATGCTGAGGGTTGCGGTAGTAGACGACGAGCCGGCCGATGCCCAAAAGGTCATCGACTACCTTAACCGCTACTACGAGGGCGACGCCTCGCGCTACCGGGTCACGGTCATCAAAGACGGGGAAGACCTGTTGCTCGAATACAAACCCGTCTTTGACCTCATCTTCCTTGATGTCGAGATGCCACGCATGGGCGGCATCGAGTGCGCCCGGCTCCTGCGCGCCATCGACCGCGAGGTCGCTATCGTCTATGTGACCAACATGGCCCAGTACGCCGCCACGGGTTACGAGGTCGACGCCCTGGGTTACCTGGTCAAACCGCTTCGCTACTACAGCTTTGCCCTGGCGATGGGCCGCGTCGACGAGTGGCAGGCGCGCCGCCGGGGCACCGTGCTTTGGCTCGCCGACGGCGACGGCCGCGTGGCCCTAAGCTCGCGCGACCTGCGCTACATCGAGGTCCGCAAGCACGAGCTGTCCTTCCACGCCGATTCCGGCGCCACCTATCTGGCCTGGGGCTCGCTCAAGGAGTACGAGGAGCTTCTCGCCGGGGCCCACTTCTACAAGTGCAACCGCTATTACTTGATCAACCTCGAGCACGTGACCAGGCTGCGGCAAGATTCGGTCGAGATGGACAGCGGGGAGGTCCTTGAGGTGAGCCGGCGCAACAAGAAAGGCCTGATGGAGGCCTTAACAGATTTCTACGGGTCGAGGTAGGTCATGGAAAACCTGCTCTACGGCCTTTTTGTCTTCGAGCTCTTTGCGGCATCGCTGGTTTTTTGCTGCCACGCGGGCCGCGCCAACTGGCGCAAAGCCTGGCCCGTGCCCGTGCTCTACGCGGTCTCCGCGTGGGCCGTGACGTGGGCGGGCTACCACTCGAATCTCTACTACGCCGCCGTTTTCCTGGTGGTTTGTTACTCGGTGGGACGGGTCTTCTCGCTTTCGCGCGTCTCTGCCTTGGTGGCGGGAACGCTCGGCTACTGCACCCAGCACCTGGCCAGCGACTTCTCCTTCGCGCTTCTTGCGGTCGCGGGCATCCAAAGCTCCAACGCCGGCCTGTTCATGGCTGCGAACACCGTGGTTCTTCTCGCGCTGTACGCGGTGGTCTGGGCCCTTGTGGGCCGCGATTTCAAGATCGACGAGGCAGTCGTGCAGCGGCGCAGCCAATGGGTCGCGGCGTGCGTGGCCACGGTTTTCTTTCTCATCGTCTTTAGGCTCTACTTTGTCGAGACGCGCTCGGGAGAGGTGCAGGGCACGCTCTACATCTATGACGCCCTGGTCACCATCTTTGTCATGTTGTTCCTGGTGACGCTTTCGCGCGTCGACCGCCTGCGCGCCGACATCGCGACGCAGGAGGCCATCTGGCAGGGCAAACGCGACCAGTACGAGCTGGCGCGCGACAACATGGACCTCATCAACATCAAGTGCCACGACATTCGCAAGCAGGTGCGGTCGATGGGGGCGGCGGGTCTTTCTGCCGAGTCGATCGAGCGGATCCACGACAGCATTCGCGTCTACGATGCGCAGGCCAAGACGGGAAACGAGGCCCTTGACGTGGTCTTAACCGAGAAACGCCTCTTTTGCTCGCAGGCGGGGATCGAGCTGATCTGCATGGCGGACGGGACCGGCCTTTCTTTTATGGCCGACGACGACGTCTATTTCTTGTTTGGCAATATCCTGGACAACGCCATCGAGGCGGCCCTGAACCTGACCGACGACGAGAGGCGCTCGATCAACCTGACGGTGCGGCGCGAGGGCGGCTTTGTGAGCGTGCGCGAGGACAACTTCTTTGAGGGGACCGTCGAGTTCCAGGACGGGCTGCCCCGCACCACAAAGGCCGATCGCGCCAACCACGGCTTTGGCATGAGGAGCATCCGCCGCTGCGCCGAGGAATACGGCGGCGAGCTGCGCGTCAAGGCCGACAACGGCGTCTTCTCGCTTACGATGCTCTTCCCCTGCGGGTAGGGGCGGGAGCCCTGGTGGCACTTTGGGGACTTTTCTGGGGCTTGCGCGGCACTTGGAGGGGTTATCTGTACAGACAAACCCTCCAAGTGCCGCATTTCACCCGCAGGCCCACAGAAAAGCCCGCGAACTGCCACCCCTCCCCTACGCCGGATACCAGATGCACCCCAGGGGCAGGATGTTGCGCGTCTCCTCGTCGGCGTTGTTGTAGTTCTCGACGTAGAGGCGCACGAAGTCGTCGATGTCCACCAGGCGAATGGGCCGCGGCGCGTGCATGGCCTCGATCTTGGCATCCTTCGAAAAACCTCCGGTAGAGACGTAGAGCCCGCGCTCGTCTCCGTGCAGCCCCGCCATAAACGAGCGGATGGCCGGCGCGCCCATAGCGCCCTTACGGTGCTTGACCTCGGCAACCACGCGCGGGTGCTCGAGCCCCAGGGCGTCAAGGGTCGCCTCCACGTCGCGACCGCCGTCGGGGCCGGGGCCGGTCACGCTGGCGTGATATCCCATGGCGCGGAGAAGACCGGCGGTCAAAAACTCCATGTCTTCCCAGGAAAGATGGGTCACACGGTCCTTGATCGCCTCGATGCCGTCGTCGGGCGAGGTATATTTGATCGGCTCATCATCCTCGGCAACTGTACTAACAATACCTGCTACCTGCGGTTTCTTCTTACCGAGAGCCGCTTCCAGCTCTGCCATGACCGTATCGTTGACGGTAAATACCGTAAGCGTGCTGCCCAACGAGTTCCTGGATGCAAGCGACAGGTTGTCGCGGCAGGCGATGCCGCGCCACTTAACCTTGCGCGAATAGGTAAGACCGTCGGTGTCGGCGACCGGCTTGCAAGGGCCAGCGACAGTGCCCACGTGGTAGATACGCTCGGCCGCGTCGTACATGACGACGGTCGAGCCTTCGACAACGTCGTGGCCAAAGTGAAAGACCTGGCTGGCGCCGTTGGCGATCTTGTTCTTGCTAAACGAGGGATTGGCAGCCGCGTAGGCGTCAAAGATCTGCTCGTAGCTCATGGTCGAGATGTCGTCGGTGCCAAAATCGCCCCAACCCACGCCAACGCAGCCCTTCTCAAACCAGTCGGCAGCATAAACACCTTTGTGACCAGCGCGAATCATCCAAGCCGCCATACCAACCGCCCTTCTCGTCATATGCAGGAGGCCTTGATTATCTCACCCCTGCAGGCGAGAAGGACGGCAGCGTTGACGCTTATGGGAAGTTGGCCCAAGGCGTCTTGACGGTTGTGGGAAGATTCCCGGGCGTTTTGACGGTTATGGGACCTGCGACCTTCCCATAACCGCGCGTTTCCCCGCGGGGCAGACCGCATCCGCTACGGCCCGTTTTCCTTTCTTTCCTATTTTTTCCTTCTTTTCCTATTTGACGTCTACCTGCGAAAACAGGGTTCTAACGAATTCGCTTAGGCTCGCTTCCAGCCCCTCCCCACCCGAGTATCATTGCCTCAAACGCCTGGCGAGGGCCGGGCGCGGCGAGAGGAGAGAGCATGAACATCGTGGTTTTAAGCGGCAGCCCGCGCAAGGGAGCCAACACCGACATCATGTGCGACGCGTTTGCCGCCGCGGCACGCGAGGTGGGCCACACCGTCGACGTCGTCCCCGTGGGGCGCTTGAAAATCGGCGGCTGCCTGGGCTGCAAGTATTGTTTCGCGCACGACGGCGAGTGCGTGCAGAAAGACGACATGGCCGCTGTGCTGGAGAAACTCCGCGCGGCCGAAGCGGTGGTCTTCGCCTCGCCCATCTACTGGTTTGACATCACGGCGCAGGAGAAGGCCGCGATCGACCGCCTGTACGCTTTTGGCGGCGTGGGCTTCCCCTTCCACAAGGTCGCTCTGCTGCTGGACAGCCACAGCGACGGCGTCTACGACGCGGCGCTGGCCCAGTACCGCGCAACGTGCGCGTACTGCAAGTGGGATGACCTGGGCGTCGTTTGCATCAGCGGCATGGTCGAGCGCGACAGCATGGCAACATCGCCCGCCCTCGACAAGGTCCGCGAGCTGGCCCGCAGCATCAAGTAGGGCCCGGCGGGCGCCGCGGCCCGGATTTGTGTACACTAATCCGCCCGCGGCAACCAGCTTCTCGCCAACGCAAAAAAGTAGGGACCCTCTCAGGTCCCTACCAGACGTTTTATGGTCGCGGGGGCTGGATTTGAACCAACGACCTTCGGGTTATGAGCCCGACGAGCTACCAGACTGCTCCACCCCGCAATATTGGGTGCGCGCTTGCGCAGGAAATGAATATACGCTCCTTCTCGCCACCCGTCAACAATGTGAAGAAAGCTACACAAACGGCGAGAAGCCCG
>CAVKOL010000031.1:0-18665 GCA_963658035.1 Bacteroidaceae bacterium | reverse complement strand
CGTACGTGATCCACGAGGACGGCCACAACACCGAGGGCTGGTTCGCCGCCTCCGATGTGACCGCCACCGTGAAGGTGTCCGACAACAGCGACGGCACCCTTAAGGCCGAGGTCACCTACTCCAACCCTAACAAGACCGCTGACGCCGCGCTCTTCGACAACGTGAAGTCCACCGCCACCGCGACCATCAAGGTCGACAAGACCGTCAACGGCGTGAAGAACGGCGACGTCACCGAGAAGTTCACCTTCGAGCTCCAGGACGAGAAGGGCGAGAAGCTCCAGAACGTCACGGTCGACGGCACCTCCACCGCCACCTTTGGCGAGCTCACCTATGACAAGGCCGGCGACTACAAGTACACCGTCCACGAGACGTCCGACCTGGGCGACGGCTGGTTCAACGCCGGCGACGTTGACGTGACCGTCCACGTGACCCGAGACGAGCAGAGCAAGAAGCTCGTGGCCACCGTCGACTACGGCGACTCCTCCATCGACGCCGCCAAGTTCGACAACGTCCACAGCACCGCCACGGCCGACCTCAAGCTCTACAAGACCGTCAACGGCGGCCCGATCGCCGAGGGCGAGAAGTTCACCTTCGTCCTTCTCGACTAGGACAATAACCAGGTGGGCGACGAGAAGACCTGCGACGTGGACAACCAGGTCGCGACCTTTGACGGCCTGACCTTCGACAAGACCGGCACCTACAACTACACCATCCACGAGACCACCGTCCTCACCGACGGCTGGACCAACGACACCGACGTGCCCGTGACCGTCACCGTCACCCGCAACGACGAGACCAAGAAGCTCGAGGCCTCCGTGAGCTACGGTGAGCGCGCCTACGAGAAGGACGGCCAGGTCATGGCCCACTTCGACGACAAGTACACCACCTCCGTCGACGCGGGCATCGAAGTCAACAAGAAGGTCAACGGCGGCACCGACGCCGTGGCCGGCGAGACCTTCGACTTCACCCTGACCAACGAGGCCGGCGACAAGGTCTCCGAAGCCCACGCCAAGGCCGGCGAGACCGTCGCCTTCGAGGGCGTCAAGTACACCACCGCAGACGCGGGCAAGACCTTCAAGTACACCATCCACGAGGTCGGCCACAACGAGAACGGCTGGACGGCCGACAGCGACGTTGACGTGACCGTTACGGTGACCCAGAACGCCGACCGCAGCCTCAAGGTCGAGCGCACCTACAGCCGCGGCACCAACGTGGCCGAGTTCACCAACACCTACGCCACCGCGGGCGAGGCCACCATCCAGGTCTACAAGACGGTCAACGGCGGCACCGAGGCCAAGACCGACGAGACCTTCACCTTCGATCTCTACAAGGCCGACGCCGACGGCAACGCCCTGGGCGAGAAGCTCGGCGGCGTCGAGACCAAGGCCGGCGAGGTCGCCAGCTTCGATGACGTCAAGTTCGACAAGCCCGGCACCTACTACTACGTCGTGAAGGAGACCGGCCACAACGACAAGGGCTGGACCGCCGCCTCCGACGTCAAGGCCACGGTGACCGTGACCGACAACGGCGACGGCACCATGAGTGCCAGCGTCGTGTACAGCAACGCCTACGGCGACAACGCCGCCGCTGCCTTCGACGACACCTACGAGGCCACCGGCACCGCCACCATCGACGTCTACAAGACCGTTAACGGCGGCACTGACGCCAAGCCCGACGAGGAGTTCACCTTCGACCTGTACGACGGCGAGGGCACAGGCGGCGAGAAGCTCGCCAGTGTCTCCACCAAGGCGGGCCAGGTCGCCGGCTTCGACGAGCTGGGCTACAACTTCAACGACGCGGGCAAGACCTTCACCTACACCGTCCACGAGACCGGCCACGACGGCTCCGGCTGGACCGCCGCCTCCGACGTAACCGCCAAGGTCACCGTGACCGACAACGGCGACGGCACCCTGGGCACCAGCGTCGAGTACAGCAACGGCTCCAACGCCGCTGCCTTCGACGACACCTACGAGGCCACCGGCACCGCGACGATCGACGTGACCAAGACCGTCAACGGCGGCACCGAGGCAGCCCCCAACGAGGACTTCACCTTCGAGCTCTACGAGGGCGAGAAGGCCGAGGGCGAGGCCGTTGACACCGTCTCCGTCAAGGCCGGCGCCACCGCGTCCTTCTCCGAGCTTGGCTTCAACTTCAACGACGCCGGCAAGGAGTTCACCTACACCGTCCATGAGACCGGCCACAACACCGACGGCTGGGTCGCCGACTCCGACGTCAAGGCCACGGTCAAGGTGACCGACAACGGCGACGGCACCCTCTCCGCCGAGGTCACCTACAGCCGCGGCACCAACGCCGCCGCCTTCGACGACAAGTACGACACCGAGGCCACGGCCACCATTTCCGTCTCCAAGACCGTCAACGGCGGCACCGAGGCCGTTGAGGGCGAGTGGTTCGAGTTCGAGCTTCTCGACGAGGACGGCAACACGGTCGAGGGCACCCAGAACGTTAAGGCCCAGGCCGGCGACACCGCGTCCTTCTCCGCGCTGAGCTACTCCCTGGCAGATGCCGGCAAGGAGTTCAAGTACACCGTCCACGAGGTGGGCCACAACGACAAGGGCTGGACCGCCGATAGCGACGTCGACGTGACCGTTAAGGTCGTGAAGAACGACGACCTCACTTTGTCTTGCGAGGTCACCTACGGCCGCGGCACCAACGCCGCCGAGTTCACCAACACCTACGCCACCTCCGGCGAGGCCACCGTCCAGGTCTACAAGACCGTCAACGGCGGCACCGAGGCCAAGCCCGGCGAGGTCTTCACCTTCGAGCTGTGGGAGGCCGACGCCAACGGCGAGCTGCTGCCCCAGGGCTGCGTCGACAAGGTCGAGACCAAGGCCGGCGAGGTCGCCAGCTTTGGCGCCCTGAAGCTCACCGAGCCCGGCACCTGGACCTACGTGGTCCACGAGACCGGCCACGACGGCAACGGCTGGACCGCCGCCTCCGACGTGGTGGCCACCGTCAGCGCCATCGACAACGGCGACGGCACCCTCAAGACCGCCGTCGAGTACAGCAACACCGCCGAGGGTGCCGCCGGCTTCGACGACATCTACACCGCCGCGGGCGAGCTTGAGGTCAAGGTCTCCAAGACCGTCAACGGCGGCACCTACGCCGACGACCACGAGTTCGAGTTCGGCCTCTTCGAGACCGACGAGTCCGGCGCCAAGACCGGCGAGCCCATTGCCACCGTCAAGGTCAAGGCCGGCCAGACGGGCGTCCTCAACGGCGTCTTCTACGACCTGGACAACGACGGCCAGACCATCACCTACGTGGTGAGCGAGCTGGGCGAGCTGGGCGAGGGCTGGACCCGCGCCGCCGACCAGAAGGTCACCGTTAAGGTCACCGACAACAACGACGGCACCATGTCCGCCGAAGTGACCTACGAGGGCGGCGCCTTGACCGCGGCCTTCGACAACAAGTACGAGCAGCCCAAGGCTGAGGAAAAGAAGCGCGCGGCCGCGCCGTTCACCGGCGACACGGCTAACGCCACCTTCGCCTTCGTTGGCGCCGCCGGCCTGGCACTTGTTGCCGCGAGCCTGCGTCGCCGCCGCAACGACGCCTAGTCTTTAGCGGCAAAACAGCACGACCAAGGCCGCCCGGGGCGCAAGCGCCCCGGGCGGCCTTCTTGTTGCTACCGCGCCGCGGGCCTTCGTCGAGTCGCCTGCGCTTTTGCCCAACGGCGACCTGCGGTTTTATCACCGCGAGGCGCCCCTCGCGCCGTCCGCCGCCCCGAGTGCGCCCGTCTTTCGCAAAAAACGAGCGCCGCCCGATCGACGCCTGGCGGCGCGTGATTGCGAAATGCGGCGGCAGTATCGGCGCCCGCCGGGTAGAGCGGGTTCCGGGACAACGCCGACCTGCGGTTTTGTGACGGAACCCGCCCCTCTGCTCGGTGAACCCCGTGACTGCCGCCGCTATTCGAAAATCCCCGTGCGCTGGGCCGTCCCACAAAAACGAACGAAAGACGGGCGCACTACGGGCTTTCGACGAGTCGCCTGTGCTTTCGCCCAACGGCGACCTGCGGTTTTATCACCGCGAGGCGCCCTTCGCGCCGTCCACCGCCCCCGAGTGCGCCCGTCTTTCGAAAAAACGGGCGCCGCCCGATCGGCGCCTGGCGGCGCATGATTGCGAAATGCGGCGGCAGTATCGGTGCCCGCCGGGTAGAGCGGGCTCCGGGCCAATGGCGACCTGCGGTTTTGTGACGGAACCTGCCCCTCTACTCGGCGAACCCCGCGACTGCCGCCGCATTTCGAAAATACCCGCGCGGCGGCCGCGCAAAATGCGGGGCAAGCGGCCCCGCCGTACCATGTACGGCATATTTGGGACTTTCGGCGGCGGGTTCGCGCGCGGCCGCCTAGGCAAGCTAAACTGGATTCATCTTCGAATATATCGCCCTGTAAGAAGGAGCTTAAATGAACCAGGAAGACCAGGACGTTTTTGAGGCCCAGCCCGACGTGCCCGAGCAGGCGCAAGCCGCACCGCAGCCCGCCCCCGCCGCCGACGAACCCGAGGTCGTCGAGGCCCAGGCCGTGATCTTGGACGACGACGGCAACGAGGTCGCCGCCGACGACCCCGACGCCGCCCCCGATCCCGCCGAGCCCGCAGCCGAGAAGACCCCCTCGGCCCAAGACATCGCCGCCAACGCGGCCGGCGCCGCCCGCGTGGCCGCCATCGGCGCGGCCGATACCCTGCGCGACGGCTTCTTCGCCATGCGCGATGTGCGCAGCGCCTCCAAGCAAACCTCCGACGCCCGCGCCCGCGCCCGCGAGATCCGCCTGGGCCTGGAGTCCGACGAGGCGGCCCTCAACCGCCGCGACGAGGTCGACGCCAACTTCAACGACATCGTGGCCGAGCAGACCCAGGCCCTCTCGGCCGCCACGGCCAAGATGCACGAGGCCCAGGCCACGATCGACCGCCTCACCATCGAGAAAGGCGAGCTCAAGGCCCGTCTCGACACCATGAAGAAAGAGCACGAGCAGGAGATTCGCCCCTACAAGCGCCTGGCCGACGCCGCCAAGGAGCGCCTGGACAACGCCAACCGCACCATGGCCGAGGCCCGCCGTGCCGTGAAGTCGGCCGAGGCTCGCGTGAAGGACGCCTCGGACAAGCGCGAGCAAAGCGTGGCCAGCGCCAACCGCTCCCTCGACTCGGCGCAAAACCGCCTGCGCAAGGCCCAGGCCGAGCTCGCCAAGCTTCAGAGCGGCAACGGCTCGCCCGACGCGATCGCCTCGATGCAGGCCGAGGTCGTGGCCGAGCTCGCCCACGTCGAGAAGGCCAAGGACGAGGTCACCCGCGCGGGCAGCTCGGCCCAGACCGGCATGGACAACGCCCAGACCCACCTGTGGACCCAGCAGCAGTCGATGGAGAGCGCCCAACGCGAGTGCGACGAGGCCAAGGCCGAGCACGACGAGAAGAAGGGCGAGTACGACCGCATGCGCGATGAGGCCCAGAAGGCCGAGAAGGCCCTGGCAGACGCCATCGACGCGCACGACCGCGACATCTTAAACGCCAAGGCCGACTACGACGAGGCCGCCGAGGCCCACGACAACGCCCAGGCCCTTCTGGACGAGGCCAACGACGTCCACGCCAACCCCCAGGACACCGAGGCCCTGCGCGCCAGCGTGGCCTCGCAGCGCGGCGACCTGGACGCCGCCGAGGCCAAGGTGGAAGAGCTCGAGGGTGCCGAGAAGGACCTGCGCCACAAGACGCGCGTCCAGCGCTACGCCCTTCTGGCCGTGGCCGCGATCGTTTTGGTCGTGATCGTTCTGGTGTTGCTGCAGGCCTGCGGGCAGTAGGGGAGCGCGGCCCCGCCGTCCGGCCGCCCGGCTGCCTGCCAACCCGCCGCGCCCTTCTCGCCGCCCAAGGCAAAAAACGCCACATCCCCCTAAAGTTTCTACCGCTCAAAGTTAATCGTGAATACTTCTGCCGGGTTTTGGTACCATACATAAATGTTTACGGGATTAACCCCGTGTGTTTGTAATCTGGAAAGGGAGTCCGCAATGGTTTCTAAGCAGACAAGCATCATCAACGCTACCGGTCTTCACGCTCGTCCCGCTTCTGTCTTCGTGACCGAGGCCAAGAAGTACCAGAGCAACGTCACCATCAAGAACGTCGACAAGGACTCTGCTCCCGTCAACGCTAAGTCCATCATGATGATCCTTGCTGCTGGTCTTGGCACCGGCACCAAGGTCGAGATCGCTTGCGACGGCGCTGACGAGCAGCAGGCTCTCGACGCCCTGGTCGCTCTTGTCGACAGCGGCTTCGGCGAGTAAATCGCAGCCCTTATAAGGCCTTGTAACCGGCTCGGGGTCGAAAGGCTCCGGGCCGGGTTTTGTGTGAAGCGAGTGTGTGAAGCGAGAAGGAAGGACGCGCCAGATGTGCGCTTGTGAGGAGAATAACGCCCAGGTCAGGGACGAGAAGGACGCCACGGCCACCGCAGCCACGCCCGCCCGCATGCCGGGCCAGCCCGCCCATCCCGTGCCGCAGGACAAGTGGTTCACCTACGACATCGTGGCCCAAGACCCCAAGACCCAGGCCCGCGCCGGCGTCCTGCACACCCCGCACGGAGACATCCCCACGCCCATCTTCATGCCCGTGGGCACTAAGTCCACCGTCAAGGGCATCTTGCCCCAGACCTTGGAGGACATGGGCACCAAGATCTTGCTCAACAACACCTACCACCTCTCGCAGCGCCCCGGCGCCGCCACGGTCGAGGAGTTCGGCGGCGTCCACGAGTTCATGCGCTGGGGTGGCCCGATCCTTACCGACTCGGGCGGCTTCCAGGTCTTTAGCCACGAGGAGTTCTTCAAGCTCTCCAACGACGGCGTGCGCTTTCGCGCCGTGGACTACGACGGCAGCTGGGTCGAGTGGAGCCCCGAGAAGAACATGGAGATCGCCCAGCAGCTGGGCGCCGACATCGTGATGCAGCTCGACCAGTGCGTGGGCTACCCCGCGCCGCGGAGCAAGGTCGAGCGCTCGGTCGAGCTCTCGAGCATGTGGGCCGACCGCTGCTATGCCGCCCACACCCGCCCCGACCAGGCGCTCTTTGGCATCGTTCAGGGCGGCATGCACCTTGACCTGCGCGCCCGCAGCATCCGCCACCTCGAGGAGGCCGGCGACTTCCCGGGCTACGGCATCGGCGGCTACTCGGTGGGCGAGGACCACGACACCATGTTCCAAAGCCTCGAGCCCCTGTGCGCCGAGTACATGCCGCGCCACAAGCCCCGCTACCTCATGGGCGTCGGCAACCCCACCACGCTGGTGCGCGGCGTGGCCTGCGGCATCGACATGTTCGACTGCGTGCTTCCCACCCGCACGGCCCGCACCGGCACGGCCTTCTCCAGCCAAGGCCGCCTGAACCTCAAGCACGCCCGCTTCATCCACGACCACAGCGTGCTTGACCCGGCCTGCGGCTGCCCCACTTGCCGTGCCGGCTACACCCGCGGCTACCTCAACCACTTGGCCCGCCAAAAAGAGATGCTGGGTTCGATCCTGGTGTCGCAGCACAACGTCTACTACCTGCTCGACCTCATGCGCCGAGCCCGCGCCGCGATCATCGACGGCACCTACGCCGATTTCGTCGACGAGTGGATGGCCTCCCCGGCCGCCCAGGACTGGTAGGGGGCGCCGCGGCCCTTCCAGGCGAGCCCGCACGAAAAAACGATATTGGGAAGCCGAATCGCCGTTTGACGAGTAGCCCGGCCATTGCGGCGACAAAACCGCAGGTCACCAGAAGGCGAAATGCCGCTTGTCTCGCCAAAACGCCAATCGGATTCCCAATATCGTCTTTTTTATCGCGCGACCCCTCAAAAACGCCGCCGCGAGCGCGTTCAAGGTTAAGCTCTGTATAAAACTTTTGGTCTTGTGGGGCCGCGGGCATATAATCAAGCCCTTAAACAACTACGTGAGACCAGGGGTTTTACATGGCAAAGAAAAAGAAGGACGCCGTCCAGAAGACCGGCGTTGACCGTTGGCGTGAAGAAACGCACGACGCTAGCGCCTCTACCAGCAAAAAGGCAGATGAAGCAGCCGAGAAGGGCCAGGCCAAGCGCCGCCGCCCCGCGACCCTGGTCGTCAAGCGCGCCCGCGCGTGCATGGCCGCAGCGGGCGTTTTGATCGTGGCCGCGGCCGTGACGTCTGCCCTGGTCCCGGGCCACATCTCGCGCGGCACCGACTTCACCGGCGGCACCAGGGTGACCTACACCGCCTCCGCCGACGGCGAGACCCCCAGCTCCGCCCAGATGAACTCCACCGCCGCCATCCTGCGCTCGCGCCTGGCCGCCCTGGGCATCGACTACGCCACCGTGAGCGTCGACGGCTCCAACATCTCGGTCGAGATGCCCGGCGCCTCCGAGGACAACGCCGCCACGGTCGAGTCCCTCTCGCAGTCCGGCAAGATCGAGTTCGTGCGCGTCGACGATATCGCCGACGCCGAGGCCTTAGCCAAGCTCAACGCCGGCACCGAGAACGTCACCTTGGAGGACGGCGCCTACACCTCCTTCATGGACGGCTCCGCCATCACCGCCGCCTCGGTCACCGAGTCCACCAGCACCGAGGGCACCTATGTCTTGAGCCTTAGCTTCAACGACGAGGGCTCCCAGACCTTCGCCGACGTCACCGGCGAGCTGGCCGAGAACTCCGGCGAGCTGGCCATCGTCTTAGACGGCACCATCAAGGTCGCGGCGTCGGTCTCTTCGCAGATCGAGGGCGGCCAGGTCTCGGTCAGCGGCTTTAGCGAGACGGACGCCAGCGTCATCAAGAGCGCCGTCGACAACGGCAGCCTGCCCGTGACCCTCACCTCCGGCAGCGACCAGGTCACCGACTTCTCCATCTCTGCCGACCAGTTTGCCGTCGCCGCCGCCGTGGCCGCCGCGGTCATCGTCGTCATCGCGATTGTCTTGTTCGTGCGCCTGCAGGCCCGCGGCCTGCTGCCCCTGGCATCCCTCGTGGTCTACGGCGCCCTGCACCTGGGCCTTCTCAGTGCCGCCAGCTACTTTGGCGCCTTCTACCTGTCCCTTATTTCCTGCGCGGCCATCGTCATGGGCCTGGCTATCGTGCTGGCCTCCAGCGTCATGGTCCTCGAGCGCCACAAGAAGCAGATGGCCGAGGGCAAGACCGTCAAGAACGCCTCGATTTTAGCCACCGAGGGCCTTATCAAGTCTGGCTGGAAGACCGACGCCGTGATCTTTGTGGCCGGCTTGGTCATCTTCTTTGTGGGCACCGACGACATGCGCGGCTTTGGCCTGGCGCTTGCCCTGGCCGTGGTCTGCGAAATCTTGACCGTGTGCCTCTTCACCGGCCCGTGGCTGCGCCTGCTGGCCCAGGGCACGATGCAGAAGAACCCCGCCTTCTGGGGCGTTGGTTCCAATAAAGACCAGGTAGCGGGCGAGAAGGCCGAGAAGTCCGAGAAGGGCCAGAAGGCTGAGAAGACCGTCGTTACCAAGGTCGACGCCGCCGCTAAGGAAGCCTAGCCATGACTGGCCTGGCCGACAGCCCGCGCTGGTCGGTCCTGCACGCAGACCCGGCCGCCGAGAAGACCCTGGTCACAGAGCTGGGCGTCGACCCTTTGGTCGCCCGCGTCATGGCGGCCCGCGGCGTCAAGACCGCAGGCGAGGCCCGCGCGTTCCTCTCGCCGTCGCTAGACCGCGACTGGGCAGACCCGCTGGACATCCCCGGCATGGCCGAGGTAGCCGACCGCGTCGAGCGCGCGATCGCACAAGGCGAGCAGATCGCCGTCTTTGGTGACTTTGACGTCGACGGCATGAGCGCGACCTGCCTGCTTACCCTGGCCCTGCGCCGCTTTGGCGCCCGCGTCGAGCCCTATATCCCTCACCGCTTTGGCGAGGGCTACGGCCTGTCTCCCGAGGCCCTGGACCGCGTGGTCGCCGGCTGCGACCCCTCGCTCATCATCACCGTGGACAACGGCATCGCCGCAGCTAACGAGGTCAAGGACCTTCTCGCCCGCGGCATCGACGTCGTGATCACCGACCACCACGAGCCGGCAGATCTGGTGCCCCAGGGCGTTCCCGTGACCGACCCCAAGCTCGTGGAGGACTCCTACTCCCGCGAGCTGGCGGGCGCCGGCGTGGCCCTCAAGCTCGTCGACGAGCTGGGCCGCCGCCTGGGCCAGCCCGATCTCTGGCGCTCCTACGTGGACGTGGCCACTCTAGGCACCCTAAGTGACATGATGCTGCTGGTAGGGGAGAACCGCGCCCTGGTTGCCGAGGGCATCGCCCGCATGCGCCGCACCACGCGCCCCGGCCTGGTAGCCCTTGCCGCCACCGCCGGCATCGACATCTCGCAGGTCACGGCCGACAACCTCCCCTTCAATATCATCCCGCGCCTCAACGCCGCGGGCCGCATGGGCACGACCGATGTGGCCTTCGATTTGCTCATGGCCGAGGACGCCTACGAGGCCACCATCCTGGCCGGTAAGCTGGAAGAGATCAACACCAACCGCCGCGAGGTCGAGGCCCAGCTCAGCGAGCAGGCCATGGCCAAGATCGCCGAGGAAGGCAAGGTTGGCCACTGCGTCGTGGTGGGCGGCGAGGGCTGGCACGAGGGCGTGAAGGGCATCGTGGCCTCGCGCATCGTCAACCGCTACCACGTGCCCGCGATCCTCTTTACCATCAGCGACGGCATCGCGCGCGGCTCGGGCCGCTCGGTGGGCTCGGTCGACCTCTTCCACGCCGTCGAGCAGTGCGCCGACGTCCTGGTGCGCTTTGGCGGCCACGCGGGCGCGGTGGGCGTGACCTGCGAGGCTTCGCGCCTGGGCGAGTTCCGCGACCGCCTGGAAGCCGCCCTGTCCCAGCTCGACCCCAAGCAGTTCGAGGACACCGGCGAGGTCACGGCCCGCGTGGCCTTAGGCGAGGTCACCGTCGAGTCCATCGACGCCCTCGAGATCCTGCAACCCTTTGGCCAGGGCAACAAAAAGCCGCTCTTCGCCAGCTGCGCCGTGTCGATGAAGAACCGCGGCCGCGTGGGCGCCGATGGCTCTCACCTGCGCTTTATTGCCACCGACGGCGCCGCCAGCGTGCCTGCCATCATGTTTCGCGCCCCCGGCATCGAGTACCTGGCCGACTACGAGGGCGCGGTCGACGTGGTCTTCGAGGCCGTCAACGAGTCCTGGCAAGGCCGCGTGAAGCCCAAGCTCATGGTCAAGGACGTGCTGGTAAGGCACGCCGAGAAGACCGCGGGCGCCGCGGGCCAAGACGCCGCCCCGGCCCTGGCAGACACCCTTGAGGCCCAGCTCGGCGCCGCCGCGACGGCCGCCCCCGGCCAGGTCCCGGGCGCGCTGGGCACCCTGGCCACCCCGGGCGCCGACCCCACCCCCTCCGCCGCCACCCGCGCCCAACTGGCCGCCCTTTCCTACCAAGACCTCACGGCCACCCTGGTGCGCCGCATGATCGGCGACAACCCGCTGCTGCCCGCCCAGGCCGCCGCGCTCGAGAGCCTGGCCGCCGGCAAGTCGTGCCTCAGCGTCATGGCCACCGGCCGCGGCAAGTCCTTGATCTTCCATGTCCACGCCGCCCGCGAGGCCATCCTCAACAACCGCGCCAGCATTTTTGTCTACCCGCTGCGCGCCCTGGTGCAAGACCAGTCCTTCCACCTGGCAAAAAGCCTGGCAGACCTGGGCGTCTCGGTCTCGGTCATCACCGGCGAGTCCACCCAAGAGGCCCGCGCCCGCGTGTTCTCGGCCCTTTCGGCCCACACCTTGGACGTCGTCCTCACCACGCCCGAGTTTCTCGCGATACATGCCGCCGAGTTCGCGGCGGGCGACATCGCCTTTCTCGCCATCGACGAGGCCCACCACGCCGGCATGTCCAAGTCGGGCAACCGCAGCGCCTACGCCAGCCTGCCGCAGGTCCGCGAGACCCTGGGCAACCCCGTGTGCCTGGCAGTCTCGGCCACCGTCACCACCGACGTCGCGCAGGAGACCTGCCGCCTGTTGGGCATCACTCCCGATTGCGTGCTTAGCGACCACGCCCTGCGCCCCAACCTGCGCGTGGCCGACGGCCGCGGCTTCAAGGACCGCGACTCTGCCCTGGTAAACCTTGTTTCCAGCGGTGAGAAGTGCGTCGTCTACGTGACCAGCCGCGACCAGTCCGTCACCGTGTGCCGCATGCTTCGCCACCGCATCCCCGAGCTGGCCGCCAAGGTGGCCTTCTACAACGCTGGGCTCGACCGTCCCACGCGCTGCCGCGTCGAGGCCGCCTTCCGTGCCGGCGACCTTACCTGCATCGTCTCTACCAGCGCGTTTGGCGAGGGCGTCAACCTGCCCGACATCCGCCACGTGGTCCTTTACGGCATGCCCTTTGGCCGCGTGGACTTCAGCCAGATGAGCGGCCGCGCGGGCCGCGACGGCCAGGAGGCCCAGGTCCACCTGCTCTTCAACGCCTACGACACCGGCATCAACCAGCGCCTTATTGGCACCATGGCCCCGCCGCGCGAGACCATGGTCGAGCTCTACCGCGCCCTGCGCGCCCTTACCCAGGACTCCGCGCAGGCCGTGCCCGTCGACCCCAAGGCCTTTGTCGACGCCGCCCGCGCCAAGAACCCGCGTGCCGCCCTGGACGCGGCCCAGGTCGAGCCGGGCCTTGGCGTCTTCGAGGAGCTGGGCTTTGTTTCAATCAACGGCATCGCCGACCAGCGCCGCGTGAGTTTGGTCCCCAATCCGGTTAGGATGGAGCTCACGCGCTCCGTGCGCTATCTTGAGGGGATGCACCAACGCGAGGAGTTCGACAGCTTTGCCGCCTGGGCGCTCGACTGCCCGGCCGAAGAGCTTCTCGCCCGAATCGTGAGGCCCATCACGCCCAACTTTGGCAAGCAGATGGGAGAGGGGAAGTAACCATGGACGCAAGCGATGCCCAGGTAGGCGCTAAGAAGGACGCCCAGGTAGCCGAGAAGAGCGCTGCGGTCTTGGCCGAGAAGCCCGTCTCGCCGTCTGCCGAGAAGGATGCGGCGCCCGCGCCTGCGGCCCCCGCTGCCCCGGCAACCCCCGCCGCCCCGGCCCCCAAGGCCGCCCCCGACGCCGCCAACTTCCGCCTGCTTGAGGAGGCCTGCGCCGCCTACCTGGACGCCGAGGGCATGGACATGGTCTCGCGCGCCTACCACTTTGCCGCGCAGTACCACAAGGACCAGCGCCGCCGCTCGGGCGAGCCCTATATCAACCACCCCGTCGAGGTGGCCTTGATCCTTGCCAAGGACCTCCACATGGACGAGGACACTATCTGCGCGGCCCTTCTCCACGACACCGTCGAGGACACCTCGGCCACGTTGACGCAGCTGGCCGACCTCTTTGGCCAGACGGTGGCAGACCTCGTTGACGGCGTGACCAAGCTCACCTCGATCAAGGTCACCTCCATGGATGAGAAGCAGGCCTGGAACCTGCGCAAGATGTTCTTGGCCATGAGCCGCGACATCCGCGTCGTCATCATCAAGCTGGCAGACCGCCTGCACAACATGCGTACCCTGGCCGCGCTTCCGCCCGACCGCCGCCTCTTCAAGGCCCGCGAGACCATGGACGTCTATGCCCCTCTCGCCGACCGCCTGGGCATCTCGTCGGTCAAGTGGGAGCTCGAGGACCTGGCCTTCTTTTGGTTGGAGCCCGAGGAGTACCAGCGCGTGGCCCGCATGGTCCAGGACTCCCGCGCCCAGCGCGAGGACGACACCGAGGGCGCGATCAAGACCTTGGACGACGAGCTCAAGCGCGTGGGTCTCTCCGATTACCAAATAACGGGCAGGCCAAAGCACCTGTGGAGCATCTACATGAAGATGACCCGCAAGGGCCGCGAGTTCTCGGACATCTACGATCTCATCGCCCTGCGCGTCATCACGCAGACGGTGGGGGATTGCTACAGCGCCTTGGGCGCCGTCCACAGCCTGTGGCACCCCATGCCCGGCCGCTTCAAGGACTACATCGCAACGCCCAAGGCCAACCTCTACCAGTCGTTGCACACCACGGTGATCGGCCCCGACGGCCGCCCCATCGAGATCCAGATCCGCACCGTCGAGATGCACGAGGCGTCTGAGTACGGCATCGCCGCCCACTGGCTCTACAAGAAGAGCGGCAACTCCCGCGGCCGCATGAGCGCCGAGGACCGCTCGATCGACTCCACGATCAACTGGATCCGCAAGAGCCTGGACTGGGCGGCCGAAGACGACATCGACGACCCGCACGAGTTCCTGGACAACCTGCGCGTCGACCTCTTTGAGCGCGAGATTTTTGTCTTCACGCCAAAGGGCGAGGTCATGAGCCTGCGCCGCGACTCGACGCCTTTGGACTTTGCCTACGCCGTCCACACCGAGGTGGGCAACCACTGCGTGGGCGCCAAGGTCAACGGCAGCGTCGTGCCGCTTACCTATAAGCTCCACATGGGCGACCGCGTGGACATCTTGACCAACAAGAACGCCCGCCCGTCGCACGACTGGATGGACCTGGTCGTTACCCCCAGCGCCCGCGCCAAGATCCGCAAGTACTTCTCGACCGAGACCAAGACCGACGACGCCGAGCAGGGCCGCATCGAGCTTGCCCGCGAGCTGCGCAAGCGCGGCTACGGCATCTCGACCCGCCGCACGGTCAAGGCACTGGACACCGTGTGCGACGAGCTGGGTTTCCGCAGCCAGGACGACCTGTTTGCCGCGGCGCACACCGGCAAGGCCTCGACCAAGCAGGTCTCCAACAAGGTCGAGGAGATCTTGGAGGCCGGCTCTCCCGAGCAGCTTGCCGCCGCAGCTAAAGAAGCCGAGAAGGCCGAACGCCAGCGCCAGGCCATGGCAACCGGCAAGCCCATCATGCAGGCCTACGCCATCACCCAGACGGTGGCCGGCGGCAAGAGCAACAAACGCAAGGCCAGCTGCGGCGTGGTGGTCAAGGGTGACGCCGATCTTCTCGTCCACCTGGCCCACTGCTGCAACCCGGTGGCAGGCGACGACATCGTGGGCTTCATCACGCGCGGCCGCGGCGTCTCGGTCCACCGCGCCAACTGCCCCAACGTCGCCGACCTCATGAACCACCCCGAGCGCATGATCGACGTGGCCTGGGACACCTCGGGCGCCACCGAGTTCCGCGTCGAGATCGTGGTCGAGGCCACCGACCGCATGGGCCTGCTTAAAGACGTCACCATCGCGATCGGCGACGCCGGCGGAAACATCATGTCGGCGGCCACGCAGACCTCCTCGCAGGGGATCGCCCGCCTGCGCTTCTTGGTCTCGATTTCCGACGCGAGCCTGCTCGATGCCCTGTTGGCGCAGGTCAGCCGAGTGCCGTCGGTCTACGACGCGCGCCGCCTCATGCCCGGCGAGGGCGCCCAGACCCCCAAGAGAAAGGGTTAGCCGTGAGTGACCAGAAGAACGCCGACGAGCTGCGCCAGTTTGTCGTGGGCCCCATCCAGACCAATTGCTACGCCTACGTGAGCGAGGGCCAGGCAATGGTCGTCGACCCCGGCGGCAACGGGCGCGAGGTCGCCCAACAGCTGGAAGATGTCGAGGTCAAGTACATCGTGGCCACCCACGGCCACGGCGATCACGTGGGCGGCGTCGCGGCCCTCAAGGCCGCCTGCGGTGCGGCGTACCTTATCCACGCGGCCGACGCCGAGCGTGCCCGCCACGCCGGCGAGGTCTCTGAGCTGGGCATCGCCTACGACGACGATGCGCCCGCCCCCGATGGTCTTCTCACGGAGGGCCAGGTCATCACCCTTGGCACCGCAACGTTCACCGTCATGGAGACCCCCGGCCACACCCCGGGCGGCGTCTGCCTGGTTGGCGGCGGCACGGCCGAGAGCGTCGTCTTTGTGGGCGACACCTTGTTCCCGTCCAGCCACGGCCGCACCGACCTCGACGGGGGAGACGAGGCCACCATCCTGGCTTCCCTGGCCCGCATGGCTCGCCGGATCCCGGCCTCGGCCACGCTCTTTTGCGGCCACGGCCCCTCGACCACCATGGCCTTCGAGCTTGGCTGCAACCCCTTCCTGCGCTAGGGACCCGTCGCCTACCGTCTTTCGATGACGGGACCTAAATCGCAGATAAAGCGCTTCAATTAGCCGACAATCTGCGATTTAGGTCCCGTCACTGAAGACACGATGTCGCGGCATGAAAAAAGCACCCGGGGTACGGGTGCTTCTTTATTCGAAATGGTGCCCGAGGTGAGACTCGAACTCACACGAGTTTCCCCAACGGTTTTTGAGACCGCCGCGTCTGCCATTCCGCCACTCGGGCAATGCGCTAAACTATGTTAGCAGAGTTCGGCCAAATTGCCACGCAAAACTTCGCCCGGTGTCTCTCATGGAGCATCTGTGGCGAGAAGAACTTCTCGCCACCTGGCCTTGCGCGGGATTTGGCCTTGCGCTAATATTCTCTTTTGGAAAAGCGGGACCAAGCACATGGGTCCCCACCTACACGGCGCCTTTTGGTTGCTGTCTGGTCAGACAAAGAATCTTCCTCGCTTATGTGCGAGTTTTGTCTCCTGGACGCACTTTGGCTCCGGGAGATTTTTCGTGCGGCACACGCCGCGTTGAGAGGAAGGTGTAGAAGATAGCTAAAAACGATGGTCCCCGCATCAACGGGGAGATCACTTCTCGCACATGCCGTCTCATTGGCGTCGACGGCTCCCAGATGGGCCTGTTTGGCGTCCGTGACGCACTTCGTATTGCCAACGACCAGGGTCTTGACCTTGTAGAGATCGCCCCCAACGCCGAGCCTCCGGTGTGCAAGGTGCTCGATTACAAGAAGTTCAAGTACGAGCAGGACCGCAAGGCCAAGGCAGCGCGCAAGAACCAGGTCAAGGTCGAGATCAAGGAGATGAAGTTCCGTCCCAAGATCGACGTAGGCGACTACGAGACCAAGAAGGGTCACGTCCTCCGCTTCCTTAAGAAGGGCGCGCGCGTCAAGATTACCATCATGTTCCGTGGCCGCGAGATGGCCCACCCGGAGCAAGGTAGGATCGTGCTCGACCGTCTGGCAGAGGACCTCAAGCCTTACGCCACCGTAGAGCAGCAGCCTTTGATGGAAGGCCGCAACATGCACATGCTCATCGTCCCCATCAAGGGCGCCTTTGACGCCAAGCCCGACGATGACGAGTCCACTGAGAAGGAGAACTAGAATGCCTAAGATGAAGACGCACAAGGGTACCGCAAAGCGTTTCCGCAAGACCGGCACCGGCAAGCTCATGCGCGCTAAGGCTTTCAAGAGCCACATTCTTACCAAGAAGTCCCAGAAGCGCATCCGCGGCTTCCGCCAGGAGACCGTCGTGTCTCCCGCCGACGCCAAGAACGTCGCCGCTCGTCTCGGCTAAATTGCCGACCCCTTGTCCCTTACTTTTTCTCTAGGAGTTGATTAGATATGGCACGTGTTAAGCGCGCAATGGCTGGCCGCAAGAAGCGTCAGACCCTCGTCGAGCGTACTAAGGGTTATTACGGCACTTCCTCCCGTACCTTCCGTGGTATGAAGGAGCAGGCCCAGCACTCCGGTCAGTACCAGTACCGCGATCGCCGCAACAAGAAGCGCGACATCCGCGCTCTGTGGATTCAGCGCATCAACGCCGCTGCTCGCATCAACGGCATGTCCTACAGCACCTTCATGCACGGCCTCAAGGTCGCCGGTGTCGAGCTTGACCGCAAGGTCCTCGCCGAGATCGCTTACTCCGACGAGCAGACCTTCGCCGACCTCGCCGAGGTCGCTAAGAAGGCCATCGCCGAGTAACTGCGGCTTGCTTTTATAGCTTGTTGAGGCCCTGGGCGCTACGCTCAGGGCCTTTTTTCTACCGTTGGCGGGATGGGTACGCAGATTTGCGCTGCGGCGGTTTAGACGGCGCCTGGCGGGGGATACTGAAGATAACAGAGTCGTCGCTACCCCATAAAGCGACCGTCAAAGGAGGCGAGTCCAGTGAACACAGAAGATATAGCGTCTTTCGGGCCCGCCGCCTGCACCCTTTAAAGCCCACACACTCGGGCGAGCGCACTCGCTAAACATTCCAAAGGCAACATGCCTTCAAGGCTTTGGTTTGGGCGACGGGTCCTTAAGAGAATCGATTGTCCGCTTAAGACTCGAGTCTTCGCTAAAAGGGGCGATTCCAATCATTTGATTAGTCGGGGCGAGAAGCATAAGCTTCTCGCCCCTTTCTTGTGCCGCGATTTAGCCCTTTGAGGGACGGCGCAAGGACTCGCGCGACTTTTCTTGGTTTAAATCCGGTTCCGTTGAGTAGCCGACCCTTTTGGCGGCTCGGCCAACTGGGCAAACGTGACCAAAACCATCCTGGCTACTCGGCAAGATTCGATTTAAACCAAGAAAAGTCGCGCGTGTGTGTTGGGGGCGGCGCACGGGGCCGCGGCATCGACGAAAAAAGGGCGGCGACCGCACGGTCGCCGCCCTTCAAGGCGTTAAAACTCGCTAGAAGCAGTAACCCTACTTCTTGATCCAGGAGAACATGGAGCGAATCTTCTCGCCGGTGACCTCGATGGGGTGGGTGTTGATGGCCTCACGCTGCTCCAAGAGCCACTTGTGGTCGTTGTTGCAGTCGTCGACGAACTCCTGCGCAAACTCGCCGTTCTGGATGCGTTCGAGGATGAGCTTCATGGCCTCACGGGACTGCTCGTTGATGACCTTGGGGCCGGCGTAGTACTCGCCGTACTCGGCGGTGTTGGAGATGGAGTAGTTCATGA
>CAVKOL010000030.1:0-19067 GCA_963658035.1 Bacteroidaceae bacterium | reverse complement strand
TCACCCGGCGAGCGGTCATAAATTGCCGGTGAGCGGCGCTCGCGCGCCGCCACCGGCGGCCTGCGGCCGCCGCCCCAGATAGAAACTTTGCCGAATCAATGTCTTGTTCTGGCTCCCTGGAGTAGCCACCTGGTTTTCGCCCGCGTTTGCCCAGGTCGCCAACACGCGCCGGGCCCGGCTACCGGCCGTCCCCGAATTAAGACATTGATTCGAAGAAGTTTCTCTGCGTGGTGGGGCCGGGGGCCCAAAATGGGTAACGTCAATCCATGGATACCGTTATTTGTGGACCAATTGCCTACCAGTATTGGCGTACGCCGCCGATAGTCCAACTCCTGTGCGCCGCGCCGGAGGACCATCCCGCGCTGAGAAAAATCATTGGCCAAGAGGAGCTTCGGGCGTTTAGGAACGACCTTGATTCCCGCTCTTTGTTCACGAGTTCTTGCAGCGGCCGGGCCTGGCGCAACGTGCGCGAAGAGTCACAGACGCTGCGCGAGTCGCACCGCTTCCTGGCCTCTTTTGCCAGGTACCCGGTAGATGTCCTGGTGCACGACCGCCGCCGCACCTGCCCCACGGGCCTTCTTACGCCCTGGCTCTGGACGCGCGAGCTGCCCTTCGAGTCAACGACGCAGATCGTCGACGACCTTTACGTGACGACCCCGGCGTTCTCGATGCTGCAGATCGCCTCGAAGGCGACCTTGGTGCGAACCGTCCTGTTGGCCAGCGAGCTTTGCGGCAGCTACGCCGTCTATGACGCGCCGGCCCCAATCGGCGACCAGCTCAACAAGCTTGCCAGCAACGGTCACCTTTGGTCGTTTGGCGGATGGAGCCCCTGCCTCTCTGCAAACGGCAAGGTCACGAGCTTGTGGACGCGCCCGCCCCTTTTGACCCCAAACGACCTTGTGGCCCTGGCCGAGGAGGCGTCCCCCTGCCGAGGGTGCGCGGTTCTTAAAAAGGCGGCCGGCCTCGTGGTCCCCGCCGCGGCCTCGCCGTTCGAGACGCAAGCGGGCGTCTTGCTGGGCTTTTCTCGCCGCCGGGGCGGGGAGGGCTTTGCCGGCCTCACGCACAACGAGCGCGTCGACCTCAGTCGCGCGGCGCGCCTCATCGCCGGCCGCGGCTACTGTTCCTGCGACCTCTACTGGCCCGACGGCCTGGACATCGAGTGCCAAAGCGAGCAGTACCACGACAACATGGACTCGTATCTTTCGGACGCAGACAGGAGCGCGGCCCTCGAGCTGATGGGCGTGAAAGTCTTGCCGCTCACATACAAGCAGCTAAAGGACGAGGACCGCTTCGCTGCGTTTTGCGCGGCGGTCGCCCATGCGCGGGGCACGGACCCCAAGCCCAAGACCGCCGTTGAGCTGGCCGCGACCCAAAACCTGCGCTCCGAGGTGCTTACCGACTGGGCCGCCCTGCCCTACATCGGCTAAATCGGCCGCTGCAAAGAAGGAACTTCGCCCAATCAATGTCTTAATTCGGTTTGGGCAAGTAGCCCGCCAAAACGGATCGCAGCCAACTGGGCAAACGTCGTCGCTAACGGCCCGGCTACTGCTACTTCCCAAACAAGACATTGATTGGGCGAAGTTTGGGTGGGCGCGGGGCTGTTGCGGCCTCGGCGGCCCCGCCGGCGCGCCCCTAGAGAGTCGAGTTGCGGGCCACGACCTCGTAGCTCATGCGGACCTCGCGTTGGGCGTCGCCACCGGCCATCAACTCGCACAGCATCCGGGCCGCCTCGGCGCCGGAAGTCTTGTAGTGGTGGTGCACCGTGGTGAGGGTCGGCGTCACGATCTGGCTCAGCTCGCCGTCGCCCACGCCCGTGACCTGCACGTCCTCGGGCACGCGGTGCCCGTACTCGCGCAGGCACGTCAGCGCGCCGTACGCGATCGAGTCGGTCGCGCACACGATGGCGTCGACTTGGGGGTAGTCGTCAAGCAGCTGCTCGGCCGCGGTGTAGCCGGCGTCGACGGTGAAATCGGCCACCAGCTGGGCGCGCGTCGGCACCTCGACCCCCGCCTCGGAGCAGGCATCGAGAAACCCCAGGTGACGGTCGCGTCCGGCCGACAAGTCCTCTTCAAAGACGCCGATGTACGCCGGTCGCTTCGCGCGCGCAAGCACCTTGGCCGTCACGTCGCGCAGCGCCCCGCAGTCGTTCTGAAAAACGCACGAGTGCCCGGCCAGCTGCTGGTCAAGCACCACCAGCGGCAGGTTCATGGCGGCCATGGCGTCGCGGTGCGCGCCCGAGAACACCGTAGCCACCAAAATGACCCCGTCCACCTGCCGCTTCTCATCAAAAAGCCGCAGGTAGGACACCTCGCGCGAGGCATCGTTGTCGGTGTTGGCGAGAAGAACCTGGAAGCCGCGCTCGGCAAAGACCGGCGTCATCCCGGCCACCATCCGGCTCACCGAGGCCGAGTTGATCTTGGGGATGATGACCCCCACCGTGTTTGACTTGCCCGTCCGCAGGCTCTTGGCGTGCTGCGACGGCGAGTACCCCGTGGCCTTCACAACGGCCCGGATCTTCTCGCGTTTCTCCTGGCTCACGTAGCCGTCGTTGAAGTAACGCGACACGGTGGCGCGCGACACGCCCGCCATCTGCGCGATCTGGTTGATGTCCAAGGTCCCTCCCGACGTCCGTGCGGCCACGCACCAGCATAACAGGTCGCAAAACGGGTCATGCGTGCCGATGTGGTTTCGTTCCCACAGCATAGTGATAAGGTGAGAAGGTCGCACGTATACACCCGCAACCAACAAGGAAATCGCATGGTCTCCCTGCTCTTGCCCGTAATCTACATCGCCTTCATCTCGCTGGGTTTGCCCGACTCGCTTTTGGGCTCGGCCTGGCCCGTCATGTACGCCGACCTGGGCGCCCCCGTGGCGGCCCAAAGCGTCATCACCACGATCATCACCGTGGGCACCATCGTCTCGAGCCTGGCCACCGCGCCCCTCATGCGCCGCCTGGGCACCGGCAAGCTCACGGCCATCTCGGTGGGCATGACCGCCGTCTCTATCCTGGGCTTTTCTGCCAGCACGAGCCTGTGGCAGCTGTGCCTTTTGGCCGTGCCGTACGGTCTGGGCGCCGGCTCGGTCGACGCCTCGCTCAACAACTATGTGGCCCTCCACTACGGAGAGCGCCACATGAGCTGGCTTCACTGCTGCTGGGGCATCGGCACCAGCGTGAGCCCCGTGATCATGGGTTGGGCCCTGGCCGGCCCCCTCAGCTGGCACGGCGGCTACCTCACCGTGGGCATCATGCAGGCCTGCATCACGGCCCTGCTGGTCTTCTCACTGCCGCTTTGGAAGAAGGCTGGCGACGGTGCACAAAAGGACGACGGCGAGAAACTCGCAGGTGAGAAGACCGATCTGCCCGCGGCCCCCGACGCCCCCGACGCTGCCCCGTCCTACGCCGAGGTCCTGCGCCTGCCCGGCGCCGTGGCGGCCATCCTCTCGTTTGGCTGCTACAGCGGCTTCGAGTACGTCTGCGGCCTGTGGTCCTCGAGCCACCTGGTCATGGCCCGCGGTATCGCCGAGGCCCAGGCGGCCACGATGGCCTCGTTCTTCTACATGGGCATCACCGTCGGCCGCTTTCTCTCGGGCATCGTGGCGCCGCACGTGGGCAGCAAGAACATGATCCGCCTGGGCCAGGCCGTCGCGGCCGCGGGCCTGGTGCTCTTCATCGTGGGCCAGGGCGAGACGGTGCTCTCGGTGGCCCTGACGCTCATCGGCCTGGGTTGCGCACCCATCTACCCCAGCATCATCTCGCTTACCCCCGAGCGCTTTGGCGAGAAGGCCTCGCAGTCGATGGTGAGCCTGCAGATGGCCTGCGCCTACGCGGGCTCGACGATTATGCCGCCGCTGACGGCGTGGCTCGTCTCCGCGGGCGGGGCGGCCTTCATGCCGTGGCTTCTGGCGGCGGTCCTTCTCGTGATGCTCCTTCTCGCCGAGACCGCCAACGCTAAACTGTCCAAGTAGGCCCCAGGCTTGGGCCCCAGGGCCCCGGCCCCAAGGGCCCCAGTAACAAAGAGAAAGGCGTCGCGATGTTTGCCGATTACCACGTTCACTGCGAGTTCTCCGACGACTCCGTCTATCCCATGGCCGACGTCTGCGCCGATGCCGTTGACCTGGGCCTGGATCAAATCTGCTTCACCGACCACGTGGACTACGGCGTGAAGCCCGACGCCGATGAGTACCGCCGCGACCCCTCGTGCGCCCGCATTCAGGACGGCCAGCCCGTGACCAACGTCGACTACCCGGCCTACTTCGCCTGCATCGACCAGCTGCGCGCCGAGTTCGACGGCCGCCTGGCCATCAAGGCCGGCCTCGAGCTGGGCGTCCAGAGCCACCGCGTGGATCAAAACCACGCCCTGTACGACGCCTGGAAAGACAAGCTCGACTTCGTGATTTGCTCAATCCACGAGGTGGGCGACCTTGAGTTTTGGACCGGCGAGTTCCAGGCCGGTCGCACCCAGGAACAGTACAACATGGCCTACTACGAGGAGCTTCTCCGCGTGACGCAGACCTTCAAGGACTACTCGGTGCTGGGCCACCTGGATCTGATCCGCCGCTACGACCCGGCTGGCGAGTTTCCCTTCGAGAAGACCCGCGACATCGTGGCCGCGATCCTTGAGCAGGTCATCGCCGACGGCAAGGGCATCGAGCTCAACACCTCGAGCTTTCGCTACGGCCTGGCCGACCTCATGCCCTCGACCGACATCTTGCGCCTGTACCTTGACCTGGGCGGCACCGTCTTCACGCTGGGCAGCGACTCGCACGAGCCCGACCACCTCTCGGCCCACATCAAGGAGTGTCGCGAGCGTCTGCGCGCCCTGGGATACACGCGCTTCTGCACCTTCGACCACATGCAGCCTACTTTCTGGGAGCTCTAGCAGCAGAAACGGCGGCGAGAAGACCTGCTCTTCTCGCCGCCGCATTTCAAATCAACCGCAGGTCACAACCCTAGTCGCGCCGCAGCGCGCCTTAGTCGTGATAATACCCCTGGTTCCACTTCTCGATGAACTCGTCCAGGTAGTGGGGGTCTGCCTGTGCCTCGGCGTCGGCCTTGTTGACGGCGTCGATCTTGGCGACCAGAGCGTCGTGCTCGGGCGTGGCCTCGTAGTTCTCCTTGAGGAAGGCCAGCATGATGTCGGCCATCAAGAACTCGCCGGTGATCTTGCCGCCAAAGCCCACGACGTTGGCGTTAAGGCAGCGGCGGGCGTACAGCGCGCTCGTCATGTCGCGAACCAGCGCACAGCGGGCGCCGGGCACCTTGTTCACCGAGTTGGTGATGCCAATGCCGGTGCCGCACAAAACGACGCCCAGGTCGGCGCGGCCCGAGGCCACGGCCTCGCCCACGGCCTTGCCGTAAATGGGGTAGTGCGTGCGGGTGTGGCTGTAAGTGCCCAGGTCAAGCACCTCGTAGCCAGCCTCCTCAAGGCGGTCGTGCAGGTAGGTCTTCTCGTCGGTGACAATGTGGTCGCAGCCAAGTGCGATGATCATGGTGTGTCTCCTTAAGTTCGTGAGGGTAAGGGTGTGGGTGCCGAGAAATTCAGTGCCCAGAGATCCGGCGCCCAGAGATCCGGCCGTCTCGCCGCGCTACGCCAGCTTGTTGAGCATGTCGACGCGCACCTGGTGACGCCCGCCGGCGTAATCGGCGGCCAAGAACTCGCGCGCGATCTTGATCGCGACCTCGCGGCCCACCACGTTGGGGCCCATGCACACGATGCGCGAGTTGTTGTGCTCGCGGGTCATGTAGGCGCTGCGCTCGTCCGAGATGTTGGCGCACACCATGCCCTTCACGCGGGTGCACACCAGGTAGCTGCCCACGCCGTAGCCGTCAAAGCAAAAGCCCAGCGACCCGTCGTTGGCCTGGACGTCGCTGGCCACGGCCAGGGCCGAGTCAACAAAATCGGCGGCGGGCTCGACAGAAAGGTCCACGACCTCGTGACCGTCTGCGACCAGGGCTTCCTTAACGATGTTCTTAAGGGACAGGCCCTCGGCGTCAGAACCAATAACAACCCTCATGGTTTCCTCCTTGGATTTGGCGAGAAGCGCGATTTTGGCCACAAGTCCCCAGGGCACGCACGTGGGCGAGAAGCCCATGGCGGTGCCTGCGGGCGCCTATGCGCGCCTCAAGCTATGCGGTTTGGTTGATTGCGGTTACAGATACAAGTGCTGCAAACCCTCGCGCGCCGCCGGGCACGGCACGATTGGATACAAGTGGGGGAGTGGGCGCCGCGCCGCTGTGGCCGCGCCCGCAAGGGGCCTACTCGGGGCTTACGACCCGCGTGTACTCCTCGATGCTCGCGCGCTGCTCGGCCGAGATGGAGCCGTCGCACACAAGCGCGTCGATGTTGGACAGGTGATAGAACGCGTAGAAGTCGCGGACAAAGATCTTGCTGGCGTCCGCCACCACGTAACGGGAATCGGCCTTGTCGAAGGCGGCCTTTTGCAGGTGGCCCTCGTCGGCGTTGGAGGTGTAGATGTCGTTGCCCACCATGCCGTTGACGCCCACAAAGGCGGCGTCGATGCCCAGCTGGGCCATGGTGGCCTCGGCCATGGGGCCCACAAAGGCGCCGGTGCGCTCGCGAAAGGCCCCGCCGGTGAGGTACAGCTCGCGGTCCTCGCGGCCGGCGAGCAGGTTGAAGATGTTGATCGAGTTCGTGACTACGCGCAGGCGCCCCTCGGGCAGGTAGCTCACCATCTGCTCGACGGTGGTGCCGGTGCCCAAGAAGATGGTCGAGCCTTCCTCGATAAGGCTGGCGGCCAGGCACGCGGCCTCGGCCTTCTCGGCCATCTGCTTGCTGCGCTTCTCGTCGTGGGTGTACTCGCGGCGAAGCATGGACCTCACCGGCGAGCTGCAGCGACGCGCGCCGCCGTGGACGCGCTCGATGTCGCCCGCGGCCGAGAGCTCCTCAAGGTCGCGGCGCACGGTCATCTCAGACACGTCCAGCGCGTCCGAGATCTCCTTGACCGAGACCGTTCCCTGGGCGTCGAGAAGGGCCTTCACGCGCTCGTGCCGCTCTGCCTTGATCATCTCGTACGCCTCCTTGGGGTCGTCTTTCTCGCCGGCGCATGGCCGGGCGAGAGGATTTGTTCGTCGCTGCCTCTATTTGAACACTTTCGAACAGCTTCGAACGCGAGAAATTCAATTTGGCTGGAAATTACCGTTCACCGCTTGTTTGATACCGTTCGAAGTTGTTCGAATTGTTTACCGTTGTTCATTTTTGTTTGAGAAGTATCTTAGTAACAGTTCAACGCTCGGCGGCGCGACTGCCCGGACGCCCACGAGCCTCGATGCGCAACTCATACATGAGAAAGGGGCCCATAGATGGCCACCAAAGAAGAGATTTCCATGATCGGCTTCGAGATCGTCGCGTACGCGGGCGACGCCATGACAGACCTGCTCCACGCGCTGGACGCCGCGCGCGAGGGCGACTTCGACAAGGCCGAGGAGCTTCGCAAGAGCGCCTACGACGCCTTGATCGAGGCCCACAACATCCAGACCGGCATCTTGTCCAAGGAGTGCGGCGGCAACGAGATGGACGTGACCTTCATCATGATCCACGCCCAGGACACCTTGATGACCACGATGATGCTCGAGAAGCAGACCAAGTATTTCATTGACGAGTACAAGAGGCTTGCTGCTCTCGAGGCTAAGTTAGGTTAAGTGAGTTAATATAAGTCACTGGCCGAATTTTGGTCCCGAGTGGCCTTGACAAGGTTAAAGTAGGGGTATTGAAGCGCTTCATTTTGCGTAGGCGCCCGCCCCGGGAAATCGGCCGTCGTACGCAGGAGCGCGTGCGACGGCTTTTTTCGAAAGGATTCGTGTATGGAGAGAAACGACCAGCTAGTTGCTCTATTTGAGAAGAACTTCGGGCCCGTGGGCGACCGCCGCATGCTGGTCGTCCACGCTCCCGGCCGCTCCGAGATCGCCGGCAACCACACCGACCACGAGGGCGGCTGCGTGATCGCCGGCGCCTTGGACGTCTCGATCGACGGCGTGGCGGCGGCAAACGGCACGCCGTCCACCGTGCGCATCTTTAGCGAGGGCCACACTCCCTTCGAGATCGACCTGGCAGACCTTTCCCCGCGCGACGACGAGCGCGAGAGCTGCCGCTCGCTCGTGCGCGGCATGGCGGCCGGCATGGCGGCTCGCGGCCTTGAGGTCGCCGGCTTTGACGCTGCCTTTACCAGCACCGTTCCCTCGGGCGGCGGCCTTTCCAGCTCGGCTGCCATGGAGGCCGCGCTGGGCCGCGCGATGGAGGGCCTGTGGGCCGGCGCCGTCGAGGGCGACGAGGCGGCGGTCGACGCGATGGAGCTCGCCAAGATGAGCCGGCGCGCCGAGACCGACTACTTTGGCAAGCCCTGCGGTCTGATGGACCAGGCCAGCGTTTGCCTTGGCGGCCTTGCCCACATGGGCTTTGAGGACCCGGCGGCGCCGTTTGCCGAGAAGCTCGCGCTGGACTTCGAGGACTTTGGCTATGCCCTGTGCCTGGTGGACGTGGGCTGCGACCACACGCCCTTCACCGCCGATTACGCCGCCGTCCCCGTCGAGATGCAGCAGGTCGCATCCGAGCTTGGCCACCAGCGCCTGTGCGAGGTCGCCCGTGCCGATTTCGAGGCGGCCCTTCCTGCCCTGCGCCAGAAGCTGGGCGACCGCGCCTGCCTGCGCGCGATTCACTACTACTACGAGGAAGACCTGGTCGAGCGCCGCTGGCAGGCGCTTCTTTCCAAGGACATCGACGCCTTCTTGGCCGCCACGCGCGACTCGGGCGCGAGCTCGGCCATGTACCTGCAAAACGTGAGCAGCGGCGGCGCCTTCCAGCCTGCGATGTACGCTCTGGGCCTGGGCGAGCTGGTGCTTGAGGGCCGCGGCGCCATCCGCATCCACGGCGGCGGCTTTGGCGGCTCTATCCAGGCCTTTGTTCCGCTTGATCTGGTTGACGAGTTTATCGCGCGCATGAACGGCTGGCTGGGCGAGGGCGCCTGCCGCCGCTACGCCATCGACGAGAAGGGGGCATACGCCAAATGGCTCTAACGCAGACCATCCAGCAGCTCATCGATTACTGCGAGGCCCGCGGCCTGGTGGCCGCAGACGACCGCATTTGGTCCTACAACCTGGTGCTCGAGGCCGTCGGCGCCAAGGGTCCCGCGCCCGAGGAGGCCTGGGCCTTGCACGGCGCGCCCGAGGCCGCCGGCTTCGACCTTGAGGCCGCCCTTCTCGCCTTGGGAGACGCCGCCGTGGCAAACGGCGCCGAGGAAGACACGGCAAGCGGCCGCGACCGCATTGCCATGCGCGTGATGGGCCTGCTCATGCCCAAGCCGTCGCAGGTGGCGGCCCGTTTCCACGCGTCGCTTGCCGACGACGACCCCCGCGAGGCCACCGATGACTTCTATCGCACCTGCTGCGACGCCGGCTACGTGCGCCGCGCCGCCATCGCCCGCAACGTCAAGTGGCAGACGGCCACCCAGTGGGGCGACCTTGAGATCACGATCAACCTCTCTAAGCCCGAGAAGGACCCGCGCGAGATTGCGGCCGCGGGCGCTGCCAAAAACGACGGCGAGAAGTACCCCGCCTGCCAGCTGTGCATTCAAAACGAGGGCTACCCCGGACGTGGCGCGGCGGCCGCGGGCGGCGCCCACCCGGCCCGCCAGAACCTGCGCATCGTCCCCATCGAGCTGGCCGGCGAGCGCTGGGGCCTGCAGTATTCTCCCTACGCCTACTTCAACGAGCACTGCATTGCCATGAGCTCTGCTCACCGCCCCATGCACATCGACCGCGACGCGCTGGAGCACCTGCTGGACTTCGTCGACCTGGTGCCGCACTACTTCATTGGCTCCAACGCCGACCTGCCCATCGTTGGCGGCTCGATCCTGTCGCACGACCACTACCAGGGCGGCGACCACGTCTTCCCCATGATGAAGGCCCAGGTGGCCGATACGTTTACGATGGCCGGGTTCCCGCAGGTCACCGGCGAGGTCCTGCGCTGGCCCATGAGCGTTTTGCGCTTGGTGGGAGAAGACCGCGCGGCTGTGCTTGAGGCGGCGGTCCACGTCATCGACGCCTGGCGCGCCTGGAGCGACGAGTCGGTGGGCGTGCGTGCCCACGACGCCGACGGCACCCCGCACAACACGGTGACCCCCGTGGTGCGCCGTCGCGGCGAGGGCTACGAGGTCTACCTGGCCCTTCGCTGCAACGTGACCAGCGAAGAGAACCCCCTGGGCGACTTCCACCCGCACGCGCAGTGGCACCACATCAAGCGCGAGAACATCGGACTCATCGAGGTCATGGGCCTGGCGATTCTGCCCGCCCGCCTGGTCGCCGAGCTCAACGCCGTGAAGGGGCACCTGCTTGCGGGCGACATTGACGGCCTGAGCACCGACGAGCTGAGCGTCAGCCACGCCGACTGGGCCCGCGAGGTCGCGGCCGCCCACCCCGAGTTGGACGAGGGCTGCGCGGATGCCGTCCTGCGCGAGGGCGTGGGCCAGGTCTTTGGCCACGTGCTTGAGGACGCCGGCGTCTTTAAGTGGGACGACGCCGGTCGCGCGGCTCAGCGACGCTTCGTCGACTCGCTGTAGGCGCGCCGTCGCTGCGGCATTTTCGACCCTTTTCTGCATTTCAAGTGGCAGATTCGCTGGTTTTCTGTACAGAAAACCTCTGGATCTGCCGCTTTTCTTCTCGGCAGACGCAGAAAACCTCTAATTCTGCCACCCGGCCGACTCTAGCGCAGGTCGCGCACGGTCTCGCGCTCGATCAGCTGGCCCGGGAAGAGCACGTGCTCGACGGCGTCGCTGCCGCCCGCGATCTTGTCGACCGCCCAGGCGCCCACGCGGCGGTTGTCAAAGCGCACCGTGGTCAGGGCCAGATCGGGCACAAAATCGCCCAGCGAGTCGTCCACGCCCACGACGCTCACGTCGTCGGGCACGCGCCGGCCGCGCGACTCCAAGCCCTTGATGCAGCCGTAGGCCATCGCGTCGTTGGAGGCATAGACGGCCGTGCAGGTGGGGTCGTCGGCCAGTGCCACGCCGGCGTCGTAGCCGCTCTTGGCCGTCCAGTCGCCGCGGATCAGGCGCGGGGCCTCGATGCCGTGGGCGGCCAGGGTTTCTCGCCAGCCCTGCTCGCGCTGCATGCCAGACAGCGAGCGCGTGGGGCAGCTAATGAAGTGCACCGTCTTGTGGCCGCGCGCCAGCAGGTGTTCCACCACCATGCGAGAACAGCCCGCCTGGTCGCTGTCCACTGTCGAGCACGCGGGGTGCTCGAGCATGGTGACCAGCACGGTCTGCATCCCGGCCTGCGGCTGGAAGCTGCCAAAATCGGCCGGCATGCGGTTCATGATCACGACCATGCCGTCCACGGGAAGGCCCGCCATGCGCCGCGAGGCCTCTTCCAGCGTGTAGGGCGCCTCCAAGCTGGTCAACGTGATCGCGTAGCCGTGCTTGTCGGCCGCTTTTGAGAAGCCTTCAAGCCGGTCGATGTTTCCCGTGCCCGCGATGTTGAACATCACGACGCCCACGGTCTTGAACTTGCCGCGGCGCAGGGAACGACCGGCAAAGTTGGGGCGATACCCCAGCTCACGCATGGCGGCGCGCACGCGCTCCTTGGTCTCGGGCCGCACAGAAGGGGAGTCGTGCACCGTGCGCGAGACGGTTTGCTCAGAAACGCCGGCGAGCTTTGCCACGTCCTTCACCGAGACCGATTTTGTCCGCGCGATGCCCTCTGTCATGTTCCAAGTACCCCTTTGAAGCCAGTTTTGCCGGCGGCGAGAAAACCCTCGCGCCGTGGCGACGTTGCCAAATACACCGCCTTCGATTTTAGGCAACACAACGTCTGCGGACAAGAACGCGCCGCTCGCCGACACTTTAGGGCCCGCGCGGTCTTCTCGCCGCTGTCTGTTGCGCAGAATGTTAACGTTGACATTGAGCAAACACCGCTACCGGGCATGCAGGATTGCTCAGCACCCCCTAGTTCCTTTTGTTTTGCACTTCGCATGAACCCGCTAGGCTTTTGCGTGTCGTAAAATGGCAACGTCGCCATTCAAACAAAGCCCACGTGAAGCCCCATCGTCCAAGGAGCAAAGAATGGAAAAGCTCATCGCGACCATCGAGAAGGGCCAGCCCTTCTTCAACGCGATCGCGCGCAACAAGTACCTCAAGGCCATCCGCGACGGCTTTATCTCGGTTATCCCCATCATCATCTTCTCGTCCATCTTCTGCCTGGTCTCGGCCGTGCCCAACATCTGGGGCTTCTACTGGCCCGAGGACTTCGACGGCATGCTGTGGAAGGCCTACAACTACTCGATGGGTATTCTCGCCGTCGCCTGCGCCGCCACCACGGCCAAGCACTTCTGCGACGCCCAGAACCGCGACCTGCCCAAGAACAACCAGATCAACTTCATCTCGTGCATGTGCGCGGCGATTATCGGCTTCTTGCTGCTCTCCAGCGACATGATCAGCGACGTCACCGGCGACCTGAGCGGCCTCAACGTGGCCTACCTGGGCTCCAAGGGTCTTCTCACCGCGTTTATCTCGGCTTTTGTCGTGGGCATCGTGTACAAGTTCTTCATTAGCCGCAACATCACCATCAAGATGCCCGAGCAGGTGCCGCCCAACATCTCGCAGACCTTCAAGGACATCATCCCGTTCTCGGTGTGCTGCGCCATCTTTTGGGTCGTGAGCATCGCGTTTACCTCGGCGTTTGGCTACTGCTTTGCCCAGGGCGTCATCAAGGTCTTCCAGCCCCTGTTCACCGCCGCCGACGGCTACATTGGCCTTGCCGTGATCTACGGCGCCATGAGCCTCTTCTGGTTTGTGGGCGTCCACGGCCCCTCGATCGTCGAGCCCGCCATCGCCGCCGCCCTTGTCTCTAACATGACCGACAACATGGCCGCCTACCAGGCCGGCCAGCACGCCACCGCCGTTTTGACCCAGGGCGCCCAGTACTTCGTCGTCTGCATGGGCGGCACCGGCGCCACCCTGGTCTTGGTCTTCATGTTTGCCTTTATGGCCAAGTCCAAGGAGATGCGCGCCGTGGGCAAGGCGGCCGTCGTCCCCGTGTGCTTTGCCGTCAACGAGCCGCTGCTCTTTGCCGCCCCGATCGTCCTTAACCCCGTCTTCTTCGTGCCGTTTGTCCTGGCCCCCATCGCCAACATCTGGATCTTGAAGATCTTCATCGACGTCCTTGGCATGAACGGCTTCATGTACACCCTGCCCTGGACCACTCCAGGCCCCATCGGCACCATCCTGGGCCTTGGTTTCCAACCCCTGGCCTTTGTCTTCCTGGCCGTCATCCTTGTTGTTGACTTTGCCCTGTACTACCCGTTCTTCCGCGTCTACGACGCCCAGAAGTGCGCCGAGGAGGCCGAGGTCTCCGAGGAGGAGCTGGCCGCCAAGAACGCCGAGAAGGCCGCTAAGCTCACCGACGCCTTCCAGGGCCGCGCCGACGCCAAGTCCGTTGCCGACGGCGCCGCGGCTGGGCTGAACTCCGCGGGTGCCGCTGCGGCTGCCCCGGCCGCCGAGGCCCCCGCTGCCCCCGCCGGTGCCGGCGCCGGCGTCGTGAACGGCGTCGACCTCAACGGCAAGCGCGTCCTGGTCCTTTGCCAGGGCGGCGGTACCTCGGGTCTTCTCGCCAACGGCCTGGCCAAGGCCGCCGAAGAGGCCGGCATCGACCTGGTGACCGCGGCCGAGGCCTACGGCAACCACGTTGACATGCTGCCCGACTTCGACCTGGTCGTTCTGGCCCCGCAGGCCGCGAGCTACCTCGCCGACCTCGAGAAGGACTGCGAGCGCGTGGGCAACAAGTGCGTGGCCTGCCGCGGCAAGCAGTACATCGAGCTGTCGCAAAACGGCGAGAAGTCCCTCGCCTTCGTGGCCGAGCAGCTCTCCTAGTTCCCCCTGGCGCCGGGCCCGCACGCATAGCCGGGCCCGGCGCCCTTCTCGCCATCTACCTGCGCTTGATTGGATAACCATGACCGCAACCGATAGCATCACCAACCCGCCCGCTCAGTTCCCGGCCGACTTCGTCTTTGGTGGGGCCACCGCCGCCTACCAGGTCGAGGGCGAGACCCGCACCCACGGCAAGGGCAAGGTGGCCTGGGACGACTTCCTGGCCGCTCAGGGGCGCTTCTCGCCGGATCCCGCTTCTGACTTCTACAACCAGTACCCCGTTGACCTGGCCCTTTGCGAGCAGTTCCACATCAACGGTATTCGCCTCTCCATTGCCTGGAGCCGCATCTTTCCCAACGGCGTGGGCGAGGTCAACCCCGAGGGCGTGCAGTTCTACCACGACCTGTTTGCCGAGTGCCGCCGCCATCACGTGGAGCCCTATGTCACGCTGCACCACTTCGACACGCCGCTGACCTTCTTTGAGAAGGGCGACTTCTTGTGCCGCGAGACCATCGACGCCTTTGTCGAGTACGCCAAGTTCTGCTTTGCCGAGTACGCCGACGACGTCACCTACTGGTTCACCTTCAACGAGATCTGGGCCGACGCCAGCAACACCTACATTGAGGGCACCTTCCCCGGCGGCGTGAAGGCCCACCTGGCCGAGGCCTTCCAGTGCGAGCACAACATGATGCTGGCCCACGCCCGCGCCGTGCTGGCCTTCCACGAGGCCGGGCACAAGGGCAAGATCGGCGTCATCCAGTCGCTGGAGTTCAAGTATCCCCTGGACGAGAACGACTTTGGCGACATTCGAGCCGCCAACAACGAGCACGTGCTACAAAACCAGTTTTTGCTGGACGCCACCTTCCGCGGCGACTACGCGCCCGACACGCTTGAGGTCGCAAACCGCCTGGCCGCGGTCTCGGGCGGGGTCATCGAGATCCGCGACGAGGACCTGGCCGTCATGCGCCAAGCCGCCCGCGTGAACGACTACCTGGGCGTCAACAACTACCAGTGCCGCTTCCTTAAGGCCTACGACGGCGAGAACGACCTGCACCACAACGGCACCGGCGAGAAGGGCACCGGCCGCTGGCGCGTGAAGGGCATCGGCGAGCACGTCAACAAGCCGGGCGTCCCCACCACCGACTGGGACTGGATCATCTATCCCAAGGGCCTCTTTGACCTGCTGGTTTACATCAAGCACCGCTACCCCAACTACAAGCAGATCTTCATCACCGAGAACGGCATGGGCTACAAGGACCCCTATGCCGACGGCTTTGTGGACGACCAGCCGCGCATCGACTACATCGAGCAGCACCTGCGCTGGCTGCTTGAGGCCATGAAGGTGGGCGTCAACGTGGGCGGCTACTTCTTGTGGAGCCTTCAGGACCAGTTCTCGTGGACCAACGGCTACAATAAGCGCTACGGTTTCTTCTACGTGGACTTCGACACGCAGCAGCGCACGCCCAAGGCGAGCGCCTACTGGTACAAGCACGTGGCCGAGACGAGGCGCCTGGACTAGCGGTCTTGCGGGCGCGTCGTCGTCGCTTGATCGTCGCTTTCGCGCGCCGTGGCCGTGGGGCTGCGGCGCGCGTCTTTTGTTTGGAGGGGTTTTATGGTCTCTACCTGGGTTTTTGGTGAGATGCCCGATGGATGCCCGGTGCACCTGTACGAGCTTCGCGCGGGTGCCGCGACGGTGCGGCTTATGGATCTGGGCGCCTCGGTCCAGGCGGTTTGCGTGCCGGGGCGCGACGGCGCCGTGGCCGATGTGCTGCCGGGCTACGACAGCGTTGAGGGCTACCTGGCAAGCGGCGCCTGCTTTGGCGCGACGGTGGGGCCTTCGGCCAACCGGTCCGCAGGCGGCGAGGTCTTGGCGGGTGACAAGTATGTCTACCTGCCCAAAAACGACGGGGACAACAACATCCACACCGATTGGAAGCGCGGCTTCCACATGCGCGTGTGGGAGGCCGAGGTCCTGGAGGCGGCCAACGCGGTGCGCTTTACCTGCGAGCTTGCGGACGGCGAGTTTGGCCTGCCGGGCAACCGGGTCTTCTCGGCGACGTATACACTGGCCGAGGGGGATGGCGGGGGTTGCGAGCTGCGGCTTGAGTATCGCTGCGAGACCGACGCGGCTACGTTTGTGAACATGACCAACCACAGCTACTTCAACCTTGCGGGGCACGGCTCGGGTGTGGTCTATGGTCAGGAGGCACAGATTTTTGCGGGTTCCTACCTGCCGCAACGCGAGGATAACGTGTCGCGCGGGGACGTTGCGGCGGTGGCCGGCACGCCGTTTGACTTTAGGGAGGCCAAGCCGATCGGCCGCGACATCGAGGCCAACTGCGACCAGCTTGCGGTCGCGCACGGCTACGACCACTGCTTTTGCGTGGATGGCTACGTCGAGGACGCCGCGCCGCGCCCCGCGTTTGTGGCGTACGACCCGGCGAGCGGCCGCGAGCTGCGCATTTCTTTGACCACGCCGGGCGCGCACTTCTACACCGGCAACTGGTTTGAGGGCGACACGGGCAAGGATGGGGTTATCTACCAGCCGCGACAGGCCTTTGCCTTCGAGCCGGAGTTCTATCCCGACAACTCCCACCACGCCGACTGGCCCCACCCCGTCTGCACCCCAAACCACCCCTTCGAGTCGACGGTGGTCTGGCACTTCTCGGTGAGATAAGGGGCGTTTGGGCCCGCGCCGGGGCCCATGCGCCACATTTTTTGCGAAAGACGGGCGCAGTCCGCGAGCTTTGCGAGTAGACGGTCACTTGGGGCGACAAAACCCCAGTTGACCAGAGGCCAAAAGGTGTCTCTACTCGCAAGCCTCCGCGACTGCGCCCGTCTTTCGCGTTTTTTGTTCGCGAGGAGGCCGCCGCCCGTCGCACCTATTTTCGAAAAGCGGCGGCAGTATCGGTCCGCGGCGAGTAGCCGCGCGGTCCAACCCGCAAAACCCCAGTTGGCCCAAGTCCAATTCCCGCCGCTACTCACCCATCACCCAGACTGCCGCCGCTTTTCGCAATTGAGTGTGCGGCGGGCTATCATTGGGGCGTCTGTGGGGTTGATGAAAGGGGTAGGCGCATGTGCGACTACGACTTGGGGAGCAGGGAGTGGCTGCTTCAAGATTTGATGGTCAAGATGATCGAGTTCGACGCGGGTGACGCGCGGCGGATCCAGCACTTCATTAAGGTCGCGAGCTACGCCAAGACCATCGGCAACGGCGAGTGCCTTGACGTGTCGACCCAGCTCACGCTTGAGGCGGCCGCGATTGTCCACGACATCGGCATCCATCCCGCCGAGGAAAAGTACGGCAACTGCAGCGGCAAGTACCAGGAGGAGCTGGGCCCCGATCTCGCTGAGCAGATGCTCCTTGAAGTGGGCTTTTCGCAGGACCGGGCCGCGCGCGTGGCGTTCCTCGTGGGACACCACCACACCTACGACGACATCAGCGGCCTCGACTACCAGGCCTTGGTTGAGGCCGACTTCCTCGTGAACCTCTTTGAGGACAACGCCAGCCCCGCCGCGATCGCCGCCGCCCGCAAGCGCATCTTTCGCACCGCCACCGGCACCCGCCTGCTCGACCTTACCTTTGGCGTGGGGGAGTAGGGCCTAGCGCGTACGCGCGGCCCCCAGGCTGCCGCGTTCCACAAGGGTTGCGGGGACTAGGATCCGACGGGGTTCGGCGTCGGCGAGAAGAGCCTCCTCGAAGGCGCGTCGTCCCAGCTCGGCGTGGTCAAAGCGAATCGAGGAAAGCTGCGAGTTGGGCACCACCCCCGGCAGCGAGTCGTCGAAGCCGATGATGCTCACGTCGCCCGGCACGCCCTTGCCCGCGTCGCGCAGGGCCAGCATCGCGCCGTAGCCCATGTTGTCGTTGCCGGCGAGAATGGCTGTGCACTCGGGGTCGCCCGCGGCCAGGCGGGCGCCCGCCTCGTAGCCGGAGTCGGCGCCCCAGTCACCGCGCAGGGGCTCGGCCGCGTCAAGCCCCGCTTGGGCCAGCGCTTCTCGCCACCCAAGCTCGCGGTTTTTGCTGGCCAGCGACTCGTTGGGGCCGGCGATGAAGCGGATCTGCCGGTGCCCCAGCTCGATCAGCCGCTGCGTGGCCATGCGGGCCGCGCCCGCCTGGTCGTCCGAGACCGTAGTGCATCCGGCCTGCTCAAACGGGGTGACGATCACGGTCTTGAGCCCCGTGGGCGAGCGGTACCCCTCAAAGTCGGCAACCATGCGCCCCAGGTTGAAGATCATCGCGTCGACGGGCAGGGTGGCCATGCGCCGCGCGGCCTCGCCGAGCGTCAGTTGCTCGCCGGGGCCCGCTGTGACCAGCGTGATTGCGTAGCCCTTCTCGGCTGCCGCGCCCGATATGCCCGAAAGCACGCTTAACTCGCCGCCGTGAAGCTCAAAGAACACCAGGCCAACGGTCTTGTACGACCCCAGCTTGAGCGAGCGCGCGGCGTAGTTGGCGCGAAACCCCAGCCGCTCCATCGCGGCGTGCACGGCGTCGCGGGTGGCGGGGCGCACCGTTTCGGGCTCGTTGACCACGCGCGACACGGTTTTTAGCGAGACGCCCGCCTCGCGCGCAACGTCCACCATCGACGGCCCGCCGTGCGCTTCTCTGCTCATTCGAACCCTTTCGAACAACTTCGAACAATTCCGCTCACCGGCAGAATGGCACCGTTCGCCAATCCCGTCGGCTTTTCCCTCATGATGCCGCACGTTTTGGCTTACGTTGTCATCACGCCAAATGACAACGTTGTCATTCCCAAAAACGCACAACAATGCCCACTTTGGCCAGCAAGAGGTTACCGGGCAACCTCAAGCGATCCGCTCCCACCGGGCAGGGAGCGGCGCGTTACGGCGGCAAAGCACCAAGCACCACACCTCAATCACCACCAGGCGGCCGCCGACCCTGTAAAGCATCCAACGCAAAAGGAGCGCTATGGACGCAATCATCAAGATGCTCGAAAAGCAGCAGCCGCTCTTCGAGAAGATAGGGCGCAACCCCTACCTGCAGGCCATCAAAGACGGTTTTCTCGGCTGCATGCCAATCGTCCTCACGTCGTCGATCTTCCTGTTGATCGCCACGCTTCCGGGCGTCATTGGCATCGAGCTGCCCCAGCCCATCATCGACTGGTGCAACAAGCTGTACAACTTCACCATGGGCGTCATGGGCATCATGTGCGCCGGCACCACCGCCAAGAACT
>CAVKOL010000029.1:0-19506 GCA_963658035.1 Bacteroidaceae bacterium | reverse complement strand
AAGAGCTACAACGTCACGGGTTGCCGCCTGTCCTTCCTTGTGGGCCGCCCCGACATCGTGGCCGCGGCGCGCAAGCTTCGCAGCCAGGTGGACTTTGGCATGTTCTATCCCGAGCAGGACGCCGCGATCGCCGCCATGACCGGTCCGCGCGAGCAGGTCGAGGAGCAGCGCCTTCTTTACCAGGAGCGCCGCGACGCCCTGTGCGACGGCCTTGAGGCCATTGGCTGGGAGCGTCCCAACGCGCACGGCTCGATGTTTGTGTGGGCGCGTTTGCCGCACGGCCGCATGGACTCGATGGACTTCGCACTGGAGCTCATGGAGAAGGCCGGCGTCATCGTGACGCCGGGCGCGAGCTTTGGTCCTTTGGGCGAGGGCTTCTGCCGCATGGCGCTGGTCATGCCGCCCGAGAAGATCCGCGAGGCCGTGGCCGCCATCGCCGCAGCAGATCTGTAGGAGGTGCGTGATGGACAAAGAGCAGTTTGACGAGCTGGTAAGGTCTTCTCGCAGCTACCGCCGCTACGACGGCAAGCCGGTTGACGAGGACGTCCTGCGCGGGTTGGTCGACGCCGCGCGCATGGCCCCTACCGGCAACAACATGCAGCTGCTGCGTTTTCGCGTGGTGGGGGAGCAGAGCCCGGCCGCGAGTCAGCTGGTCTTCTCGCACCTGCACTGGGCGGGCGCGTTGAAGGATTGGGACGGGCCCGAGGTCTACCAGCGCCCCGGCGGCTACGTGGTTATCTGCCTGCCGACTGCTGCGGCGACGAACCCCATTCGCCTGATCGACGTGGGCATCGCGGCGCAGACCGTGGCACTGGCCGCGGCGGCGCAGGGCCTGGGCTGCTGCATGCACAAGAGCTACGACGCCGTCTTGGGCGACGAGCTTGGACTTGGCGAGAAGGACCTGGCGGTTGCCATGGTCATCTCGGTGGGCGGGCGCGGCGAGAAGGTCGTGCTCGAGCGTGCCGGCGTGGGCGCGGCCGAGGCCCATGGCCTCACGTACTGGCGCGAGACCGACGGCTCGCACCACGTCCCCAAGCTGGAGCTGGCAGATCTTCTCGTTTAAAGCGCGGGGGCAAAATCGAGCGTTCCTAAATCGAGCCGACCTTTGTACAAAGGCCGGCTCTTTTTAAGAAATCAGGGGATAAATTTACAAACATCGGCGATATTCGAGAAGTTCGCTACAAACATCGGCACGATTTAGGACGGGGTCCGACGCCGACGTCGCCCCACTAGCACACCTCGGTGATCGCGAGGTCAAGGTCGCTCGCCTCGAGCGCGTCCTTGCCGCCAAAGACGCAGATGCCGCACGCAGGCTCGGTGTCGCCCAGGGCCGCTGCCAGTGCGCGCACGTCGTCCAACGTTGTACCAAGGATCTCTCGGCGCAGGGTCTCTCGGTGGTCGGCGGGCTTCTTGGTAAAGCGCGCGAGGTCCTGGCGGCGGGCCAGTGCACGGGGCTTGACCGGCGCGTCCAGGGTCGCGACCGTGCTCACGATGAAGCCGTCCAGCTCGTCTTGGGTGCCGTCCCAGTCCTTGAGCCAAGCGGCGCAGGCGTCGTAGCGCGCGAGCGTGGCGTCGATCGACGGGTCGCGATAGGACCAGAAGGTGCGGGTCCCCAGCTTGCCGCCGTACCTAAAGCCGCAGCCGTAGGCGCCGCCCTTCACGCGCACCTCGTTCCACAGGTAGTCGTAGGAAATCGCGCGGTTGGCAACGGCCCAGGAGCCTTGCGTGCCCGTGTCGCGCGCGGACTTCGCGGCGATGCGCACGACGTAGCTCACATTGGACGGGATGGCGAAGCCCTCGACCTGCGGGCCGCGTGGTTTCACGTCAAGGACATGGGCGGGCTTCTCGGCGCTGGCGAGAAGACCTAGGGTGCCGCCGGCGGCCCAGAAGGCCTCGCGGTCGGCGGCGGGGCCGGTGAAGCTCACGGTGACCTCGTCGGCGGTGAAGATCTTCTCGCTTACCTGGGCCAGCTTGGCGACAAGGGCGTCCTTCTGGGCGTCCCAGTTTTGGAGAAGCTCGCGCAGGTAGAGGTAGTAGTCCAAGCCGCCCATGGCCTCTGTGGCGCGCGGCGCGGCCGCAAGGTAGGTGCTGGCTCGCGCAGCCGCGGCGGAGTGCCCGGCACCAACAAAGTACTGCTCAAGGGCCACTTTGCGCTGGGTCAAGATGTCGCGGACGGCGTCGGTGTTGGCAAAGCTCGTGGTGGCCCAGACCTCCTGCGGGATGCTGGCCAGGTGCGCGACCTTGGGCGAAAGCGCGCTCGCGCCCACCCTAAAGACGGGGATGGCCTGCTCAAGGTCGTCCTCTGGCGCGTAGGCCTCAACCGAGAAGGACAGGTTGCCCAGGTTGGTCTCGGCCAGGGTGTCCAGGTCAGAGGCGCTGTGGGCCTGGGTATCCAGCTTGCCCAGTAGGTCTGACAAAACGCCTGCGTAGACCAGCTCGTCGTTGCTTAAGCGGCGCAGGTCGAAGTAAAGGTAGAGGTAGTCGATGCCGTGGGTGTCCAGCTCGTGGGCGATGCAGGGGAGAGGGGCCGCGGCGTCGAAGCCCTGCGGCTCGGGCTTGGGGTCCTCGATGTCGGCGACGCTTAGCTGGGGTAGGGTGGCCAGGGCCTCGGGCGAGTCGGGGGTCTCCTGCTCGCGGCGCAGGGCGGCGACCTCGTCTGCCACGGCGACAAGGTCGGCGTCGCTCATCTTGGCGAGAAGCGCGGCGAGCTCGGCCTCCTCCTCGGCGGCGTCGCCGTCTTCCACGGGCACCAGCTCGACCTCGGCGCTGTGGGCGCTGTGGCACACCAGGCTGTCCAGAAGCTCCTCGTAAAAGCCGGTGTCCAGGCCCGCCTTGGCCGCAGCCAGGGCCTCCTCGTAGTGGACGTAGTCGAGCGGGCGCTCGTCATCATAGAGCCACGAGGACATGACGGTCATGGACAGGCCCACGCCGTCGGGGTAGCCGCCCCAGTCGCCCTCGCGCAGGTTGAACTCCGACTGCGCCAGCGAGGCGGCCAGCTTGTCGCGGGGCACGCCCGCCGCCACGATCTGGGCGCAGGTGGACTCGAGAAGGGCGCGGAACTTCTCGCCGGCGCCGGGCTTTGCGCCCCGCAGCGTGAACATGACCTGCGGCTGCATGACGCCGTCGATGAGGCTGGCGTCAAAGTCGTCGCCCAGGTTGGCGTCCAGGATCGCGCGCTTGAGCGGGGCCTCGTTGGATCCGCACAGGGCGTCGAGAAGGACGTCGACAGCCATGACGCGGGCGCGGTCGGCCGCGGTGCCGATCACGTACGAGGCGCCTACCTCGGCGTTGTTGGGGGCGGTGGCCATCTTGACTGCGCGCTTCTCGGCACAAACCGGGGCCTGTAGGTCAAGCGGGTTGGGGTCGCCGGCCTCGCGCGGGGTCGCGGCGGTAAAGCGGGCGTCGATGAAGGCCAGCTCGCGCTCGATGTCCAGGTCGCCGTAGAGGACGGTGTAGCTGTTCTTGAGGTTGTAGTGGCGCGCGTGGGTCTCGATGAACTTCTCGTAGGTCAACGTGGGGATGGCGCGCGGGTTTCCGCCCGACTCGAAGCCGTAGGCGGTATTGGGAAAGAGGCTGTTGGAAAGGGCCTGGTAAAGGACATCGTCGGGGTCGGAGAGGGCGCCTTTCATCTCGTTGAAGACCACGCCGTTGTAGGCGAGCTTGGCGTCTGCGCCCTCACCCTCGACCTCCAGGTGCCAGCCCTCCTGCTCAAAGATGCGCGGGCGGCGATAGATCGCCGGGTGGAGAACCGCGTCCAGGTAGACGCCCATGAGGTTCTCGAGGTCGGCGGTGTTGGTCGAGGCCACGGGGTACATGGTCTTGTCGGGGAAGGTGAGGGCGTTCAAGAAGGTCTGCATGCTGGTCTTAAGGAGGTTCACGAAGGGCTCCTTGACCGGGTAGGCGTCGCTGCCGCACAAGACGGAGTGCTCCAGGATGTGGAAGACGCCCGTGTCGTCTTGGGGCGGGGTCTTGAACGAGATGGCAAAGGACTTGTTGTTGTCGTCGCAGGCCAGCCACAGCAGGCGCGCGCCCGTGGCCTGGTGTTTCATGACGTAGGCGTAGCCCGAGATCTCGGTCACGGGCTCGGCATGGACGACCTCGAAGCCGGCATGGACGCTGCCGAGGGCCAGGCTCTTCTCGGCGACGGAGTAATTGGGTGCGGACATGGTTCTCCTTAGGGTTGCTTTTGTACCTGTGCAGCATAGCGCACCTTTGCGGTGTTACTCTGTCTTGGCAACCAACCTGTAAGGAGACACACGTATGGCCCAAGACGCAGCCGCAACGCCCACGGACGCCCAGCGCCGCGCGAGGATCCGCCGCGGCGTGGTGGCCACCCTTGTGGGAGGCACGTTTTGGGGCCTTAACGGCACGGCGGCCAAGTTCTTGATGGACACCTACGGCATCGAGCCGCTGTGGCTCGTGTGCGTGCGCGAGCTCGCTGCCTGCTGGTTCTTCATCGGCGCGGCGGCGATGACGCCGGCCGGTCGCGACAGCCTGCGCGGAGTCGTGCGCAGCCGCCGCGGGCGCTTGGAGATCTTGGCAGTGTCGATCTTCGTCATCTTGTTCTCACAGGTGGCCTATCTGGAGGCCATCAACTGGACCAGCTCGGCCATGGCCACCATCATGCAGAGCCTGGGCATGGTGCTGGTACTGATCTATACCTGCGTGAAGTTGCGCCGCGCCCCGCGCCGCCGCGAGGTCGCCGGGCTGGCCTTGGCCCTTGTCGGCACCTTCTTGATTTCGACCGGCGGCAACGTGGGGCAGCTCACGATTCCCTTGGGCGGGCTGATCTGGGGTCTGGTCTGCGCGGTTTCCTCGGCCTGTTTGTCCATTTTGCCTGCTAAGCCTATGCAAAAGTGGGGCAACTTCACGGTGAACGGCCTGGCGTTTTTGGTCTCGGGCGTTATCCTCACGCTGGCCTACCGCCCTTGGGAGCACATGCCCGTGCTGGACGCGACGGCGATTGCCCTTCTCGTCTTTTGCGTTGTGATCGGTACGTTTGGGTCTTATGCCCTCTACCTGCAGGGCGTTCACGACGCCGGGTCGATGCGCGCCGCGCTTTTAGGGACCTCCGAGCCCATTGCGGCCACCCTGTCCTCGGTTTTGCTGCTGGGCGCGACCTTTGCCCCCACCGACATCGTGGGCTTCGCCATGATTCTCTTCATGGTCTACCTCACGGCGTAGGGTTTCGCGGGGTTTGAGGGTAGCTGGACTTCATTTTCGTACTTTTTGATTTCGCGGTGCCTTAAGCCTGCGCTCGTCCAAAAAAGCCGCCCAGGTGGACGGCCTTTTAGTGCTTGATTTGTTGTAACTCGACGTCCCTAGATGAGCTCCATCTGGGCGGCGACGGAGGAGTACCAGAAGTCGGCGTTGGGCGGGCAGTACATCTGCGCGCCCGAGTAGGTGAGGTGGCCGCCGTAGATCGAGGCAAGGCCCTTGGTGTGGGCGCGGATCGCGGTGTCCCAGTCGCTCCAGCTCACGCTGCCCCAGCCCCAGGCGTTGTGCGATTTGAAGCAGTAGGTGCCCTTGCCGCTCTCGATGCACGAGATGGCGGGGGAGAGGCGCGGGTCGCAGCCGTAGTCCCACGCGGCCTCGGCGAAGGTGCGGCCGTAGCCGGCAAGGGGGCTTCCGGCCAGGTAGTTGTCGATGCGCGAGCCCCAGCTGGAGACAAACGACGACTTGTCGCTGCTCCAGTCGACGGTGCCGGGATCGGTTTGCTCGGGCACGGTAACGGTCGAGGTGTTGCCGGTCTCGGTCTCGAAGGTGGTCTGGCCGCCAGAATCGGTGGTGCCGGCGGACGCGTCGTCGCTCGAGGTCGTGGTCTGCGCTGCGGCGGCAGCGGCCTGGATGGCTGCCTGGCGCTGGGCCTCCTCGGCGGCGGCCTGCTCGGCCATCTGCTGCTCGAGCTGCTGGCGGGCAGAGACGGCGGCGGTCAGGGACTCCTGCGCCTCCTGCTTGCTGGCCTCGGCCTGCTGCTTCTCGGTCTCAAGGGCAAGGCGGGTCTGGCCCAGTTCCTCGTCCAAGGCCACAAGCTCGTCGATGGCGTTGTTGTTGTGGCTGTTGATGATGTCCAGGTACTGGATGGTGGAGATAAGCTCGTTGAAGTTCTCGGCCGACAAGAGCAGCTCGATCAGGCCGGCGCTGCCCTGCTGGAGCTTGTACTGCACCTTCATGCAGTTGGCGGCCGCCTCGCGCTTCTCGGGCAGCTCGGCCTCGATCTGGGCGATGCGCTCCTCGTTGGCGGCGATCTTTGCCTCGACCTCCTCGACCAGCTGCGACGCGCTCTCGTAGCTCTCGTTGGTCTGCTCGATCTGCTGCGTGAGCTCATCGAGGGTGGCGGCACCGGCGCTTACAGGAGCCGTGCCAAGGCCGAGAAGACCGGCACAAAGAACGGCGGCCGTGGTGACGGTGAGAGCGGGCTTAGCTGCCCATTTGGTCAATTTAGAAGTCAAGGCTGTAGGACCTTCGCGTCGGGGCCCCGGATAAGAGCCGGGCTTTCAGACGTGCTAATCCCACTACTTTAACCTACTTGAGGGTTTCTCACCGTATATTCACGTTGCCGCCGTCTGGGCTATATATAAATTGTCGAACGGTTACTTGACGATAAGCACGTCACACTCGCAGTTGCGCGTAAGGAAGGTCGAGATGGACCCCAGGATGGCGTACTTGATGGAGGAAAGCCCGCGCGCGCCGCAGACCACCAGGTCGGGGTGGATGACGTCGAGCATGTCGTCTTTTAGGGTCTCGCGGATGCGGCCGTTGCCCACCATGACCTCGACCTTCTTGATCTGCGGGTTTTCCTGGGCGGCAGCGACGGCGGGGGCGATCGTGTCGCGGAACTCCTGCTCGAGGTCCTTGACGACGCTAGCGGGGAAGGCGCCGGCGCTCTCGAGCGCGGTGGTGTCGATGGCGTGGCCAATGTAGAGCTCGGCCTCGTCGTTTGCCGCGAGCGCGATGGCGCGCTCGAGGACCTTGAGCTGCTCCTCCGAGCCGTCGAGCGCGACAAAGATCTTCTCGTAGCCCAAATCCTGGTAGTTGGTTGCGCCCATGGTGTACCCCTTTCCTCAAGGCGGCCTTGCCCGGCCGCCCGCTCATGGTTGCTATGCCTTGGTCATACCCCAATAAGCGGCTGGTAGACGCAACATCGTGTTCAATTTAGCCGCACCCTCCGTCTTTTTCGGTCTGTGGCTTGCGCCACGTCCCAGATGGTTTTTCGCTGGGCATGGCAATTTGAGCGCAGAGATGTGCCCGGGGGATAGGAAACTCAGTCTATCTGTCTCAAAACCGGGAGGTACCGTGGATCTCATTGAGCTATTGAAGGCCGCCGTTTTTGGCGTCGTGGAGGGCATCACCGAGTGGCTGCCCATCTCGTCCACCGGCCACATGCTGCTGCTTAACCAGTTTTTGACGATGAACGTCTCGACCGACTTCTGGGACATGTTCCTGGTCGTCATCCAGCTGGGCGCGATTCTCGCCGTGTGCGTGATCTTCTTCCACCAGCTCAACCCCTTCTCGCCGTCCAAGTCGGCGGCCGAGAAGCGCGGCACCTGGACGCTGTGGGCAAAGGCCATCGTGGCCTGCGTGCCCGCCGCGGTTATCGGCCTCCCCATCGACGACTGGATGGAGGAGCACCTGGGCAGCCCCTTTGTGATCGCCACCGCCCTCATCGTCTACGGCATCGCCTTCATCGTGATCGAGTCCAGCCGAGAGAAGAAGGCCGCCGCGGCCCTTCCCGCCTCGCGCGGCGCCGCGATGGGCGCCCCTAAGCACATGGCCCCCGTCGCCTTTGCCGAGCCGGCAACCAAGTCCCAGCTGGCAGACGCCGATGCCCGCATCCAGACGGTCGAGGAGATCGACTGGAAGACCGCCATCGGAATCGGCCTTTTCCAGGTCCTCTCCATCGTGCCGGGCACCTCGCGCTCGGGCTCCACGATCATCGGCGGCCTTTTGTTGGGCTGCTCGCGCGCCGCGGTGGCCGAGTTCACCTTCTACCTGGCCATTCCCGTCATGGCGGGCGCCTCGGGCCTTCGCCTGGTCAAGTTCTTCCTCAAGGGCAACGCCTTTGCCGCCGGCGAGCTGGCGATCCTTTTGGTGGGCTGCGCCGTGGCCTTCGTCGTGTCGCTTTTGGTCATCCGCTTCCTCATGAGCTTCGTGCGCAAGCACGACTTCAAGCCCTTTGGCTGGTACCGCATTGTTCTGGGTGTGGCCGTCATCATCTACTTTGCCCTGGTCCACTAAACCCGTTTTGCAAGAGGGGAGAAGACCTTGTCTTTCTTGTCTGTGAATAAGCGCCTGGTAAAGGGTGGCGTCGCCGTTGCGGTGGCCCTGGCTTCGGCCTTGGCCTGCGTGCCTGCGACCGCCCTTGCGACCGTCGACTACGCAAGCGCCGCCAAGGCGAGCGGCGAGGCCACCGGCCCCGAGCTCACCGCGGGTTCGGCTGTGGTCATCGACCGCACCACCAACACCGTCATCTACGACAAGAACGCCACCGAGCGCCGCTACCCCGCCTCGATGACCAAGGTCATGTGCGCCTTGGTGGTCCTCGACCGCTCCAGCCTGGACGAGACCGAGACCGTCACGCAGGAGGACCTCGACCAGATCACGTCCGACAGCTCGACCGCGGGCTTGGTTGCGGGGGAGACTCTCACCATCGAGGACCTTCTCGCCTGCCTATTGTTGCCTTCGGGCAACGAGGCCGCCTATGTCCTGGCCCGCCACGTGGCCGGCGACTACCAACCCTTTGCCGACATGATGAACGAGAAGGCCGCGGAGCTTGGCTGCGTCGACTCGCACTTCGTGAACCCCTGCGGCCTGCACGACGACGACCACTACACCTGCGCGGCCGACATGGCCAAGATCTTGGCCGCCGCCATGGACCACGACGACTTCGTGCGTATCACGGGTAGCGCCACCTGGGATTTGCCCGCGACCTCGGGAAACGCCGCGCGCACCCTTACCAACACCGACCTTCTCCTTAACCCCGAGAGCGACTGGTACCTGGACGGCACCGTCACCGCCGGCAAGACCGGCTACACGCCCAAGGCGGGCCGCTGCCTGGCCGTGGGCGCGAGCTACAACGGCCTTGACCTGGTGGCCGTTGTGATGGGGGCGAGCAACGACCTCAAGGGCACCTACGCCGCCATCAGCGAGATGCACGACCTTTTGGAGTGGGCCTACGGCGCCTGGACCACCGACAGCGTGGTCAAGGCGGGCGACACCGTGGCCTCGGCCGACGTGCGCCTCTCCGACGACGGGACCTCGGTCGCCGCGCTTTCCTCCGATGCCCTCTATGCCACGGTTCCCGCGGGCACGCAGCTTTCTGACCTGGGGCTCGTTGCCTCTTGGACCGACGCGGTGGACGCCCCTGTGGAGCAGGGCGACGCGCTGGGAAGCGTCTCGGTGAGCTACAAGGGACGTGCCTTGGGCAGCGTAGGCGCCGTTGCGGCCCAGGGCCTGACCCTCTCGATCCCGCTCTTTATCATGGACTGGCTAAGCGACCCGCTGCATCTCATGATCGTCGTCGTGTGCGCCGTTGTGCTGGTGTGCCTCGTTGGCCTTGCCTGCTCGAGCAGCGCCAAGCGTCGCCGAGACAAGCAGATGGCCCTTCGCCGCGGCACGAGCTACACGCACGGCTACGCGGGCGTCAAGCTCGAGCAGCCGCGCCGTGCCAGCTACACGGGCCACTCGCAGCTCAAGGGCGGCAACGGCGGCCACGGCCACTCGCACAAGGGCGGCCGCTCGGGCGGGGCGCACTTCAATGGGTAGGCCGGGCGACGGCGCCGCGGCCGGCGCGGGCACGGCGCCCGCCGAGGCTCCGGTGCGCATCCTCTTTATCTGCCACGGCAACATCTGCCGTTCCACGATGGCCCAGTTCGTCATGCAGGACCTGGTCGAGAAGGCCGGCCGCGGCGGTGACTTTGTGATCGACTCGGCCGCCACCAGCACCGAGGAGATCGGCAACCCGCCGCACTACGGCACCGTGGCCAAGCTGCGCGAGGTGGGCGTGCCCGTGGGCAGCCACCGTGCCCGCCAGATCCGCCGCGACGACTACGACCGCTGGGACCACATCATCTATATGGATGCCGAGAACGCCCGCGGCCTGCGCCGCATCCTGCGCGACGACCCTCAGGGCAAGGTGAGCCGCCTTCTTGACTGGACCAACGCGCCCGCCGACGTGGCCGATCCCTGGTACACCGGCAACTTCGACGCCACGTACCGCGACGTCTTGGCCGGTTGCCAGGCACTTCTCGCCAGCTTGTAGGTGCACAAACAGATGTTCGCAATTATTGTCCGGTAGCCCTTATACACTCTTGACCTAATAACCCGCCCCTCTGTTTTGGATGGCTCAATGAATCAGAACTTCGATCTTTCCGGTTTGAACCCCGCCCAGTACGAGGCGGCTACCTGCACGCGCGGCCCCTTGCTGGTCCTGGCCGGCGCGGGCTCGGGCAAGACCCGCGTCCTTACCTTTCGCATCGCGCACATGATCGCCGATGAGGGCGTGCGCCCCTGGCAGGTCCTGGCCATCACCTTTACCAACAAGGCCGCGGCCGAGATGCGCGAGCGCCTGGGCGCGCTTTTGCCCGGCGGCACCCGCGGCATGTGGGTGTGCACCTTCCACGCCATGTGCGTGCGCATGCTGCGCGAGGACCCCGAGCTCATTGGCTACAAGCCCAACTTTGCCATCTATGATGACGATGACTCGAAGCGCCTGGTCAAGGCCATCATGAGCGACTTTTCCATCGACACCAAGCAGTTCCCCATCAACGCGGTGCGCTCCAAGATCTCGGCTGCGAAAAACGCCATGGTGGGCCCCGACGAGATGGCCAACTCCACCAACCCGGCCGATCGCGCCGCCGCCCGCGTCTACCGCGAGCTCGACCGTCGCCTGGCGCGCGCAAACGCCATGGACTTCGACGACCTTCTCCTCAAGACGCTTGAGCTTCTCTCCAAGAATCCCCAGGTGCTCGAGAGTTACCAGGACCGCTTCCAGCAGATCAGCGTCGACGAGTACCAGGACACCAACCACGTCCAGTACGCCATCACCAACCTGCTTGCCGGCAAGTACCGAAACCTCATGGTCGTGGGCGACGACGACCAGTCCATTTACTCGTGGCGTGGCGCCGATATCCAGAACATCCTGGACTTTGAGAAGGACTACCCCGACGCTCGTGTGGTGAGGTTGGAGCAAAACTACCGCTCGACCGGCCACATCCTGGCCGCCGCAAACGCCGTGGTGGCCCACAACTCGCGCCGCAAGGCCAAGCGCCTCTTTACCACCTCGGGGGACGGCGAGAAGATCAAGCTCTTCCAGGCATCCGACGAGCGCGACGAGGGCCGCTGGATCGGTTCCGAGATCGAGAAGCTCCACGACGGCGGCGAGTCCTACGACGACATGGCGGTCTTTTACCGTACCAACGCGCAGTCGCGTATCTTGGAAGATATGTTCCTGCGCGCGGGCGTGCCGTACAAGATCGTGGGCGGCACGCGATTCTTCGACCGCGCCGAGGTGCGCGACGTCATGGCCTACCTCAAGGCCGTCTGCAACCCCGATGACGACGTGGCTGTCCAGCGCGTGATCAACACCCCGCGCCGCGGCATCGGCACCACGTCGATCCAAAAGATCGCGGGCCTGGCCGCGCAGGAGGGCATCTCGTTCTTCTCGGCCTGCCAAATGGCTATTTGCGAGACGGGCCTGCTCTCGCCCAAGGTGCGCCAGGCGCTGGCCGATTTCTGCGGCGTCATCGAGGGCGGCCGGCACATCTCGGGCGAGCTGGCGCAGGTGGTCGAGGCCATCGTCGACAAGGCGGGCCTGGTACAGGCCCTGGCCGCCGAGCACTCCGTCGAGGCCGATGGCCGCATCGAGAACATCAAGGAATTCATGGGCGTCGCCGCCGAGTTCGACGAGACGCACGACGACGTGGCCGAGACGCTTGAGTCCTTGGAGCAGCTGCGCGCCGCGGGCGCCATGGAGGACGGCGAGGCCCCGGCAGCCGCGGCCCCCGCGCCCGTTGCGACCCCGGCCGCGTCCCTGCGTCCCGAGGTGGCGGCCGAGAAGCTCCCGGCCTTCATGGAGTGGCTCGCCCTGCGAAGCGACCTGGACTCGCTTGCCGGCCAGACCCACGCCGTCACGATGATGACCATCCACTCGGCCAAGGGTCTGGAGTTCCCCACGGTCTTTGTGAGCGGCATGGAAGAGGGTATCTTCCCGCACGCCATGTACGACTCCGACCCCTCCAACCTTGAGGAGGAGCGCCGCCTGGCCTACGTCGCCATCACGCGCGCCCGCAAGCGCCTCTATCTCACCTTTGCCGCAACGCGCCGCACGTACGGCTCCACCCAGGCCAACCCGCCCAGCCGCTTCTTGGGCGAGATCCCGGCCGAGGACGTGGAGCGCGTGGGCGTGGGCTCCTCCGGCTTTGCCGGTGTGGGCTGGGAGAAGCGCGGCGACCGCCACGGGACCTTTGGCTCGGGTCGCGGCTCCGACGTCTACGGTGGCCACGTCTTTGGCTCGCGCACACGCTCTACCGGCGGCTCCCCGCAAAGCAGACCCTCTGGCGGCATGGGCGCGGGTACCACTTCGGGCACCTTTGGCACGCGCCGCGCGAGCGCGGGCTTTGGCCAGCAGCAGGGCCAGGGCAGCTCTTCTCGCCAACAGCGCAGCTCCTACAGCTACAGCGCGCCCATTGCCCCGCACGCCAAGAGGGCGGGCGAGGCCGCGGCTAAGCCCGCCTCGTCCGGCGCCGATACCTTTGCCAAGGGCGACCGCGTCTCGCACAAGACCTTTGGCCCCGGTGTCGTCGTGGGCGTCTCGGGCGACACGCTTGAGGTCAGCTTCACCCGCACGGGCAAGACCAAGAAGCTCCTTAAGGGCTTTGCTCCCATCGTCAAGATAGAGGGGTAGGGAAGATGGACGCGCAACAGGTAACGTCGACGTTCGAGATGCTGGTCACCAAGGGCATCTACCTGGCCGTGGCTATTGCCGTCGCCCTGGTGGTGCAGCGCGTGGTGGTCAAGGCAACCAAGAAGGTGCTCTCGGCCGCCGGCGTGCCCAAGGCGTCGATTCTCATCAACATTGTGCGCGCCCTCATTTGGTTCTGCGCTCTCATGAGCGTGCTCGAGCCAGTCTTTGGCATCACGCCCACGTACTTTGTGGCGACCCTAGGCGTGGCGTCGGTCGCCATCTCCTTGGGCCTGCAGGACACGATCTCGAACATCTTCTCGGGCCTGCTGCTTATGGTGGGCCACGTCGTCAAGCCGGGCGACGACATCGTGGTGGGATCGGCCTCGGGCCGCGTGACCGACGTGACGTGGAGAAGCACCACGGTGCAGAACCGCAGCGGCTCGGTCGAGGTCATCCCCAACTCGATCCTCAACAAGACCTCGCTCACGCGCCTGGCGCCCAGTGAGGTGGGTAAGATCACCGTTACCATCGCGGTGGTGCCCAAGGTCGACTTGACCGAGGTCACGCGCCAGATCGTCGAGGCCGCCCAAGCCGCCGCGGGCGACCTTCTCAACCCCGAGTTTGCGCCCAGCGTACTTATCCTGGGCATGGACGAGTACGGCACCCGCGCGGCCATCATTCTGCGCGCCGCCCCGGGCGTTGTGCCCGAGCTTGCCGTCGACAAGGTGCTGCGCGCCATCCAGGGCAAGCCGTGGATCGCCAGCGCCCTGCCCCGCGCTTAAATCTTTGATGATGTAAGGAGAATCGCAATGGACCTTATCGCAAGCTTCACCGTGAACCACCTCGCGCTTGAGCCCGGCGTCTACGTCTCGCGCGTGGACAAGGACCCCAACACCGGCGCCGTCATCACCACCTTTGACCTGCGTCTTACCGCCCCCAACCGCGAGCCCGTGATGGACACGGCCGCGGTGCATGCCTTGGAGCATTTGGGCGCCACCTTCCTGCGCAGCGTCTCGGACTGGGCAAACCGCGTAGTTTACTTTGGGCCCATGGGTTGCCGCACCGGCTTTTACCTGGTGCTCTTTGGCGAGTACGAGTCTGCGGACGTGATTGACCTGGTCCGTCGCCTCTTCGAGTTCGCCCGCGACTTCGAGGGCGAGATCCCCGGCGCTAAGCCCGCCGAGTGCGGCAACTGGCACGACGCCGACCTCAACCAGGCTCACTGGTGGGCTTCTCGCTATTTAAAGAACACGTTGGACAATATCGACGCCGCCCACATGAACTACCCGGCTTAAACTGGGCATATCGAATCGACTGGTACACGGCAAAAAGGAGCGGCAATGAAAACCGGAATCATCGGCGCCATGGCGGTAGAGGTCGCCTCGCTTAAAGAGCAGATGGAGGACGCGCAGGTCACCAAGGTGGCCGGCATGGAGTTTTGCGACGGCACTTTGGGCGGCGAGAAGGTCGTCGTCGTGCAGTGCGGCATCGGCAAGGTGAACGCCGGCATGTGCGTGCAGATCCTGGCCGATCGCTTTGGTGTCGACCGCGTGATCAACACGGGCGTTGCCGGCTCGCTGGATGCGCGCCTGGACGTGGGCGACCTGGTGGTCTCGACCGATTGCGTGATGCACGACTTCGACGTGACGCCCCTGGGCTACGAGCCGGGCCAGGTGCCGGGCCTCGATACCCTGGCCTTCCCGGCAAACGAACCTATGGTCAAGGCCGTCGTCGACGCCGCGGCCGTGGCGGCGCCCGACATCAAGGTCCTGCCGGGTCGCGTGGTCTCGGGCGACCAGTTCATCGCGACGCAGGAGCAGAAGGACCGCATCCTGGGCACTTTCGGCGGCCTGTGCTGCGAGATGGAGGGCACGGCCATCGCGCAAGCCGCGTGGCTGAACGGCCTTCCCTTTGTGGTGGTCCGCGCGATTTCCGACAAGCCCGGTACCAGCGAACAGGTCGTGGACTACAACACTTTCGAGGCCAAGGCCGCCCAGGACTGCGCCCGCATCGTCAAGCGCATGGTCTGCGGCGCGTAAAGGCCGACGTAGGGGCGCCGCAGCAGCGCGTGCGGCTGCTAGTTTTGACCCCCGTGTCAGTGTTTTTCTCGTCTACAAAAAGCCGCCTACCCAGGTAAGCCCAGGTAGGCGGCTTGCTTGTTTTGGCCCTTGGCGAGTTAAGACCCCAAATCTACTGACAAGACCCCCAAAACTAGCGCACATTTATCAAATTTGAAACTACCTGCCCCACGCCGCCGCAATCGCGCGCCCTTACAGCCCCTGGATCGCCACGCCCACCAGCTCGGGGCCGGTGTGGACCAGCAAATCGGCCGTGATGTCGTTGCGCACGATGTCGACCACGTTCACGACCTGGCGGCGGATCGCCTCCTCAAGGTGCGCGTACTCCTCGCGCGTGGCCGACGTGCAGCTTAAGGCAATGCGCACCTTGGGATACTTGCGCGCCAGCTCCTCGATGAGCTTGACCTCGGTGTCCAGCGCGCGCTGCCAGCCGCGGGCCTTCTTCGAGATGACGTAGTGCCCCTCCTCGTCGCAGGTCAGCACCGGCTTGATGTTCAAAACCGAGCCCACGCGGTAGACGGCCTCGGAGATGCGCCCGCCTGCGCGCAGGAACTTGAGGTCGCGCACGGCAAAGAAGACGTTGGTCTGCTTGGACACGATCTCTAGCGTGGTGGCCAAAGACGAGAAGTGCACGCCCGCCTCGATCTGGCGCACGGCTTCCATGACCACCATGCCGGCCGAGATGCCGATCCCCTTGGTGTCGACCACGATCACCGGGAAGTCCTCCATGGTGCGGGCGACCATGCGCGCCGTGTCGCAGGTGGCAGAAAGGCCAGAAGAGATGCTCACAAAAACGGCTGCCTTGTAGCCGTCGCGCTTGGCCGCGGCAAAGGCGTCGGAAATCTTCTCGGGCGAGGGCAGCGACGTCTTGGGGATCTCCTGCTCAAAGCGGGCAACCACCTCGTCGGTCGTGATGTCCACGCCGCACTCGTACCCCGTGCCGTCCGAGTAGTTGATGCGCAGGGGAACGACGCGCACGTCGTGCTTGGCGACAAAATCCGCGGGCGTGTCGGTGCCGGTATCGGTGATGACTGCGATGCGCTGGTCGTTCATGTTTTTCTCCAAAGAAGGCGGTGCCCGCGTGAGTTTGCGTTAACGATGGGATACTATAACCACTAAATCTAGTTTCAAATACTAGATGCACTAAACCACAAGAATTGCCCACTGACAAGACCGAGGATACCCCATGGCAGACGAGAAGAGCGCCCCCGCCCCGCAGCCTTCTGCAAAAGACCTTGCCAATCAGATGGCCAACCTGCACATCTCGCGCGTGGCCGAGCTGCCGCGCATCGAGCTGTACCTCGACCAGGTCCTGAGCATCGTTGACGACGAGCTGTCCTTCATGGCCCTTCCCGGTGAGGAGATCCTAACGGGCTCGATGGTCAACAACTACGTCAAGCGCAAGCTCGTGGGCGCGCCGCAGCGAAAGCGCTACACCCGCCGGCAGGTGGCGTCGCTGCTCTTTGTGAGCTCACTAAAACGTGTGTACTCAATTGCTCAGATCGAGCAAATCATGGGTATGATAATCAGCACGCAGGTCGACGTCGCCTCTCTGTACGACGAGGTCGTGGCGGCGTTGGAGTGCGCGCTGCAAGAGCAGTTCTCTGTGGGGGCCGATTTCGTGGCGCCTGCGGTAGAGCCGAGAATCACCCTTCAAGCTCCCGAGGACGCCCAAGGCGTCTTTGAGCTGGCCCGCGTTTTGGAGGCGGCGGTGGTCTCGCTTGCGGCAAAGATCTACGTGGACAAGATGCTGGCCGCACACGGCGTCCAGCAAAGCTAGCGTCCGGGGCGCCTTGCCCCGAGCGAAAGGGGCGAGATGCCAAACAACATTTACGAGGAACCCGCGGTCATCAAGCGCATAGAGCTCAAGAGCTCGCTGCAAAAAATCACCTCCAACGGGACGATCGCCGCCGCGGCCATGGTCGGGGCGGCCCTTTTGGCCCTGGTGGTGGCAAACTGCCCGGCCTACGAGGCGGTGGAGGAGTTTCTCGTCCAGCCGCTGCACCTGGGCCTGGGCTCTCTGAGCGCCTCTATAAGCATCGAGGCCTTTGTCAACGACTTCCTGATGGCCATCTTCTTTTTGCTGGTTGGCATCGAGCTTAAGTACGAGATGACCGTGGGCCAGCTGCGGCGTCCCCGCCAGGCGGCCCTGCCCATGCTGGCGGCCGTGGGCGGCGTGTGCGCGCCCGCCCTCATCTACCTGGCCTTCAACGCGGGCGGCCTTGCGCACGGCTGGGCCGTGCCCATCGCGACCGACATCGCCTTCGCGTTAGGCGTCGTCTCGCTTCTGGGCGACAGGATCTCTCCCGAGACCAAGGTCTTCTTCCAGACCCTGGCCATCGCCGACGACATCTTGGCCATCGTGGTCATCGCCTTGTGCTACGGCCAGTCGCCCAACGTGGGCTGGTGCGCCGCGGCGGGCATCGTCATTCTCGTCTTGTGGGGCCTCAACCGCGCCCGCGTCTACAGCTTGCGCCCGTACATTTTTGTGGGCCTTATCCTGTGGGTCTGCATGTACAACTCGGGTATCCACGCCACGCTGGCGGGCGTCATCTTGGCCTTTGCGCTGCCGTCTAAGTCCGACGTCAACCTCAGCGAGTTCGGCACCTGGCTGGGTCAGCGCGCCCAGGCCTTGGACGACACCTACGACGACGAGCACCACGTCTTGGGCCAGCACGACTTCACCCACACCGCGCTTAAGGTCGAGCGCGTGATCCACCACGTCACGCCGCCCCTGGAGCGCATGGAGAACTACATCTCGGTGCCGGTGAACTTCCTCATCCTGCCCCTCTTTGCCTTCGTGAACGCGCAGGTGCACCTGGCGGGCGCCGACTTTGGCGCCATCCTGGCAGACCCGGTGACCCTGGGCGTCTACTTTGGCGCCGTGCTGGGAAAGCCCCTGGGTATCTTCTTGGTGACGTTTGTCCTGGTCAAGATCGGTTTTGCCAAGCTGCCGCAAAACATGGACTGGGTCCAGGTCGCGGCCGTGGGCATCATGGGTGGTTTGGGCTTTACCATGTCGATCCTTATCTCGGGCCTGGCCTTCGAGGCCGCCTCCGAGGTCATGGCCGCCAAGTGCGCCATCTTGCTGGGCTCTTTCACCTCGGCCATTCTGGGCATCGTGTTTGTGATGCTCGCCGTGCGCAAACAGGGGCGCGAGGGGTAGACTCTTGCCTAGTTGTCTTTAGCGAGAAGAGAGGAAGTCTCCATGGGTGGCTTCAAGAGGCTTTGCCTGGCGCTGTGGTCGCTGGCGTCGGCGTTTGTCTTAATCGCGCTGGGCCTCACGTGGGTTGGCCCCTGGCGCGACGTCATGAGCGCGCTCATGTGCGTCGACGCGTGGTTCTACGCCGTTGAGATCTGCTTTGCGGTGGCGATGCTGGGCATCGTGGTCACGCTGTTTCGCGCCCTCTTCTCTCGCCGTGTGCGCACCGTCGAGGTCGTGACCGTCGACGGCGGCGTCATTAGCGTGGCCAAGGAGGCCATCGCCTCGCAGGCCGCCCACGTGGTCGAGGCAGACGGCACCTGCGTGGCCTCTAAGGTAAGCGTCGCGGCCAAGCCCCGCGGGCATGTGCGCGTGCACGTGCGCGTCACCCCGCGCGAGAGCGTGGACGTCGTCGAGAAGGGCGCCGAGCTCCACACCGAGCTGGTGGCCGGCTTGGCCGCCGTCTGCGGCGACAAGGTCGAGAACGTGAGCCTCGAGTTCGTGACGCCCGAGTCGGTGCGCATGGCGGCGCCTGCCCCGGTGGGCGAGGACACCGAGGGCGCGCCCGAGGACGAGGCCCCGATCGCGGTTGAGGTCTCGATCGGCGCGGCGGGCCCCGACAGCACAAGCGAGATCACCGTGCCTATGAACGGCACCGTTTCTGCCGGTAAGGAGGCATAAGGCATGTCGGAGGACTCTAAGACCCCAAAGGCAAAGGTCGAGTTCAAGGGTGAGCCCTTGGCGCCCGCGGCCAAGCCCGCGCAGGGCGCAGGTGCCGGCGCCCAAGGCGGCGAGAAGGACCCCGCGGACGCCGCGGCCTACGCCAAGCGCGTCTCGTCGTGGGTGAGCCGCACGTTCCCTGGCCACGAGAAGGCCTTCTGGGGCGGCGTCTGCGGTCTTCTCGTCGCGATTATCCTGTTTGCGATCGGCCTTTTGCGCACGATAATCGTCGTGGTCCTGGTTGGCCTGGGCATCGCCCTGGGCCAGATGGCCGACGGCGACCCAAAGCTCGTCAAGATGGTAAGAAAGTTCTTCTCGGGAGTTGATTGACATGAGTGAGAAAGAAATGAGCAAGACCGCCGACGTGGCCGACGAGGCCGCCGCCCCCGCCGAGACCGAGGACACCCCCAACGAGGCCCTGGTAGAGGCCGAGACGGGCGCCGACATCGACGTCTCCACCGTTGACGACGAGGACGAGGACTCCGAGGATTCCCTCACCTTCTCTAACGGCGTCATCGAGAAGATCGTGGCCTTGGCCATGCGCGAGGTCCCCGGCGTCGTGGGCATGAAGGGCAGCTGGTTCAACCGCGTGCAGGACGCCT
>CAVKOL010000028.1:0-19560 GCA_963658035.1 Bacteroidaceae bacterium | reverse complement strand
GCTTGCGAAGGGCGTCGGCCACCACGGCCGGCGCCCTTTTTTCGTGCGGGGGCGCCTTTTGCTAGAAAATCGCTGACCGGGCGCCGGCTGAGGCTCATCTCTCTACAAAAAAGCCGACCTGGCGCAAGCGGGGGGCTTTCTCGCTATAAAAACATTGACCGAGCGCTGGATTTATGCGCCCGGACGCGCGTTTTGTAGCGCGAAGCCCTTGCCTCAGCGCCCGGACGGTGAATTTGTAGCGAGAAGACCTTCTCGCCGCGCCCGACCCTTGATTTTGTAGCGGAGAAGGTCAGGCGGCCTTGGCCTCGGCCACGCGGGCAAGGAGGCTCAGGTATTCGGAGCCCTTGTTGCTCGTGCCCCAGCTATGCCCGTCAACCGCGTTGAGCTCGCAGAGCAGCAGGTCGCGCTGGGCGCGCTCGATGGCCAGGCGCTTCTCGCCGGGGCGGCGGCGCGAGAGCCCCAGCTTCTGGCGGATCACGTTGTCCACCAGGTCGTCCATGTAGTTCATGCTGTTGTACTGGTCGGCCCAGATGGTGTACGGAGAAAACCCGGCGGCCATCAGCTCGTTTTGCCGCAGGTCGTCGAGCTGCGGCCTGCCTTGCCCCAGGTGCGGCGCCCCGGCGTACTCGACGCAGACGCCGGGGCGGTCGCCGTCGGGCAGGCTGAGCACCAGGTCGGGCTTGCGCTCGCGGCGCGCGCCAAACAGGTCGCCCAGCCGCGCGAGCTCGACGGACTCGTTCATCGAGAGCACCGGCACGCCATAGCCGCCCAGGCGCCGTGGCAGAGAAAAGCGCAGGTACAACATGCTTTCCCGCGGGGAGCCGGACATCTCGCACGCATGGTCGACCGCCGCGCGCACCTTATTTGAACGGCTACGAAAAGGACAAAGCGCCAGGTAGGCAAGAATCGCGTCCTTGGTGGTAAGCGGAGACGTGCGCTGCACCAAGCCGTACTCCGCGCTATCACTTAGAGAGTAAAGGCCACAGAGCTCACAGGTTAAAAGAGTGAGCTCGAGCTCGGTTGCGTAGGCCGCGATTTGGATGAGCAGTAGCTCGGGGCTAACAACGCCAACGCCATCCGCGATACGCAGGGCCGAACCGGCAGGCAGCGGCGACGAGTAGCGATGGGCGACCCGCGCACCCTTGGCATGCGCTCCAGAGGTTCCCAGGTAGGCGACCTCAACGGAATTCTCGCCGCTTAAAGCGACGCCAATGCGGCAAAGCGCGGCTGCTGCCATGTCAATGTCGGGGATGGTGTTGTCCAAGGCCATAGGCACCCGTGCCTCGGCGATTCTCGGCCCCAGGGCCGGGTCACGAAGGATCTCAAGCGCGGTGGTATGCGAGAAGACGATGCTCATGGTGGGCATAGGGTACCCATTTGGCCGACGGTCGAAACAAGGAATTAGGCCAACGAGCAAAAGGGTCTTCTCGCTACAAAATGGGCAGTCGGGCGCAGGTCAAAGGGCTTCTCGCTAGAAAAACGCGGGTCGGGCGCACGAAAATTGCGCCCGACCCGGCATTTTGTAGCAAATCAAAGCAAATCACGCGCCCGACCCGCGATTTTGTAGCAGCGGAGAAACCCCGCGGCCGCGGCCCCTTACGCGTAGGCCTCGTGGAGCTTGTCGGAGAGCTCCATGTTAGCCGAGTAGTCGACCGGCACGACCACGACGCTGGGGGCGTCGGTGTTGGCGAAGGCCTTCTCAAGCGTGGGGATAAGCTCCTCGGTGGACTCGACGCGGTAGCCGTGGCAGTGCATGGACTCGGCGTAGGCCTTGAAGTCGGGGTTCGAGAACTCGACGCCGTAGACGTCGCCAAACTGCTCCTCTTCCTTCCACTTGATCAGGCCGTAGTGCGAGTCCTCCCACAGCAGGGTGACAAACGGCACGTGCTCGCGCACCGCGGTCTCGAGCTCCTGCGAGTTCATCATGAAGCCGCCGTCGCCGGACACCGCCAGCACCCGCTTCTCGGGGTACAGCAGCTTGGCCGCAAACGCGCCCGGCACAGCGAAGCCCATCGAGGCAAAGCCGTTGGAGATGAGGCAGGTCTTGGGCTCGTAGCAGGGGTACTCGCGGCCGATCCAGATCTTGTGGGCGCCCACGTCGGAAACCAAAATGTCCGAGTGGCCCATGACCTTGCGGATGTCCGAGATAATGCGCGCCGGCTTCATGGGGAAGCTGTCGTCTGCCGCAAGCTCGGAAAACTCGTCGCGCAGGCGCTGGCCCACGGCGAGCATGGCCTCGGGCTCGGGCTTGCCCTCGCGGGTGGCCGAGCGCAGGATCTGGTAGATGCTGTCGGACAGGTCGCCCACGACCTCGACCTCGGGGTCGTACTCCTGGTTGACGTCGGTGGGCAGCGCGGCGATGTTGACGATCGTCATCTCGTGCGTGTGCCACTTCTTGGGCGCGCACTCGACCAGGTCGTAGCCCACGCCAATCACCAGGTCGGCCATGTCAAACGCATCAATAATGTAATCGTGCTGCGGGATGCCCACGACGCCCAGGCTGTACGGGTTGTCGCAGGGAATGATACCCTTGGCCATCATAGTTTGAACCACCGGGATGTGCAGGCGCTCAGCCATGGTGGTCACCGCCTGGGCCGCCTTGCCGCGCACCGCGCCGGCGCCGGCCAAGATGACGGGGTTCTTCGCCTGCGAGATGAGCTCGGCCGCGCGCGTGACCGAGGCGGGCTCGGCGTACTGCGCGGGCGCCTGCTGGCGACGCAGGGGCTTTGCCGGGCTGGGCATGTGCGCGATGTTCTTGGGGAAGTCGATGTGCGTCGCGCCGGGCTTGCCGCTCTCGGCGTACTTGAAGGCCAGACGACAGATCTCAGAGATCGTGTCGGGCCTCATGACCACCTTAGAACGCTTGGTGATGGGCGCGAACATCGAGGTCAGATCCAGGTACTGGTGGCTCGTGAACTGCATGAGCTCGCTCGAGACCTGCCCGGTGATGGCGACCAGCGGAGCGCCGTCCAAGAAGGCGTCGGCCACGCCCGTGACCAGGTTGGTGGCGCCCGGTCCCAAGGTCGCCAAGCACACGCCGGCGCGCCCCGTCAGGCGGCCGTAGACGTCGGCCATAAAAGCCGCGCCCTGCTCGTGGCGGGTGGGGATGAAGTGAATCCCCGACTCCTTGATGGCAAACATGAGGTCGAGGTTCTCCTCGCCGGGAATGCCAAAGATGGTGTCGACGCCCTCTGCCTTAAGGCAGTCGACAAGGACCTGGGCCGTGGTCTTGGTCTCGGTGGTCTTGGTTTTAGCTTGAGCCATAACTCCTCTTCCTAAGTAACGCGTACAGCCATAGCGAGAATAGCCTGCGCAAAAGGCCGGCGGGCTACCGCTATGTTATCAATTGATTGCACCCAGAAGAACGCGGCGAGAAGACCGCGCCGGGCCGGGCCCTACTTCCAGCTTGCCTCCAGGATCGCCAGCACGTCGGCGTGTGACAGGGGCGCCGGGTCGTGCCCAAACAGGGCCGCATTGGTGTCCAGCGCGTTGGCCGCGATGTCAGACAGCTCGTCTCGCGTGATGCCCCAGTCGCTCATCTTGAGGTCGGCCATGCCGCAGGCCTCAAACAGGGCGTCCAAGGCGGCGAGAAAATCCTCGGGCTTCTGGGCGTCGGCGCGCCCCATGAAGCGGGCCATGTTGACGTAGCGCTCGTCGCAGGCGTGGGCGCAGATCATGTGGGCGTGGTAGGCGTGCGCGATCATGATGAGGCCCGCGCCGTGGGGCAGGTCATGGTGATGGGCGCTCATGCCGTGCTCGGTGCCGTGGCAGCCGCAGCAGCCGCTGCACACCATGGCGTAGCCGCCCAGGGTGTTGGCAAAGGCCAGCTCACTACGGGCGTCGATGTTGCTGCCGTCGTTCACGCAGGTAGCCAGGGCATGCGAGGCGCGCTCGATGCCCTCGCGGCACACCATGTCGCCCATGAAGTTGTGGTTGTTGGCGATGTAGCACTCCACGTTGTGGAAAAGCGCGTCGAAGCCCTGGAAGGCCGTCAAGCGCGCGGGCACGGTAAGCATGAGCTCGGGGTCCACGACGGCAAGCACGGGCATAAGGCGTGGGTCGCCCAGGCGCAGCTTCTCGTCGGTCTCCTCAAAAGAGATGACGGCGCCGGCGTCCACCTCAGAACCGGTGCCCGCGGTGGTGGTCACGCACACCAGCGGCAGCGGGTCGGCCTCGATGGGCAGGCCCTTGGCGGTGCCGCCCATCACAAAGTCCCAGATGTCGCGGGGTGCGGCCACGCCATCGGGGCCTTCGGCCACGTTGGCCGCCGCGACGCAGATGCCCTTGCAGCCGTCCATGACCGAGCCGCCGCCCAGGGCAACCACAAAGTCGCAGCCCTCGTCAAAGGCCAGGCGCGCGCCGGCGTTGACCGTATGGCGCAGCGGGTTGGGCTCGATGCGGTCGAACAGCACGTGGGAGACACCCGCGCGGTCAAGCTCGGCCTCGACGCGGGCCAAATAACCGTTGGCCTTCACCGACTTGCCGCCGGTGGTGACGAGAAGCGCGCGGTGGCCGGGCAGCTTTTGGTCGCCCAGCTCGCCCAGCTTGCCGGGTCCAAACAAAACCCTGGTCTGCGCGAAGAAATTATACGAGTTGCTCATGAGTCCTCCCCCATTTGCCGTGGACGCAAGAAGAATACCGCAGCCAGAACCTACCGCACGCGAGAAGGATAAATCAGCGAGAACCCAGCATGCGGGCCAGCATCTCGAAGAGCTTCTCGCGTTCAACCGGCTTGGAGAGATGCGCGTTCATGCCGCTGGCCAGCGACTGCTTGATGTCCTCGTCAAAGGCGTTGGCGCTCACGGCCACGATGGGCACGCCGGCCCCGTCGGCATGCCCGCTCGTGCGAATGAGATGGGCCGCCTCAAGGCCGTCCACGCGCGGCATCATGACGTCCATCAACACGACCTGGAAGGTCCCGGCAGGTGCGGCGCAGAAGGTGTCCACGGCCTCGCGACCGTCGCGGGCCTCGGTGACCTCGCAACCGGCGTCCTCCAAAAAGACGCGCAGGATCTCGCGGTTGAGCTCGTTGTCCTCGGCCACCAGCACGTGCACGCCCGCAAAATCGGTGCGCGCCACCACGTCGCAAGAAGCGGCCTCGTGGGCCTGGGCCACGGGAAGGCGCAGGTCAAAGTAGAAGAAGCTCCCCTGCCCCGGCTCGCTCTCAAGGCAGATGCTGTCGCCCATCATGTGCACCAGGCGGTTGCTGATCGAAAGCCCCAGGCCCGTGCCCTGCTCGCGGCCCGCTTGTGCGTCCAGGCGCTCGAAGCTCTGGAAGATGCGCTCGTGGTCGGCGGCGGCGATGCCCATGCCGTGGTCGCGAACGCCAAAGAACACGCTGGCCTGGCCGTCACGCACTTCAAGCTCGCGCACCGTCAACTCCACGCGCGACCCGGCGGGCGAGTACTTAATCGCGTTGCCCAGCAGGTTGATCAGCACCTGGTTGAGGCGCAGCGCGTCTCCGTACAGCCAGTCGTGGTCAATCGCCAGGTCCACGTCAAAGACCTGGTTCTTCTCGGCAAACTTGGCGTCCAGCAACGAGTGCAGGTCGCCCACCAGCTGGCGCAGGTCAAAGTCGTCCTTCACCAGGGTCATCTTGCCGCTCTCGATCTTGGACATGTCCAGGATGTCGTTAAGCAGGCCCAGCAGGTAGTGAGAAGACGCCTCGACCTTGTGCAGGCACTCGACGCGCGCCTCGGCGGTCTGGTTGTCCTGCAGCGCGATCTGGGTCATGCCGATGATGCCGTTCATGGGCGTGCGGATCTCGTGCGACATGCGGGCAAGGAAGTCGCTCTTGGCCTTGGCCGACTGGTCGTGGCGCTCGAGGTTAACGCGGTTCTGGATGACGCTTGCCAGCTGCCCCAGCTCGGCCAGGTCGGCCTCGTCCAGGTCGCCCTTCTCGACGCCCTCGAAAAAGATCGTGTCGGCAAAGTGGCCGTTGTCGGTCATGGCAATGGTGAGGCCGCGGTCGGTGCGCGCCAGGTCGCGCACGGCGGCGGGCAGGTCGCCCAAGGGGCGCAGGACGCCCAGCTGGGCGGCGGCAGAAAGATCGACAAAGTCCTTGGGCGAGCAGTGGAACACGGTTTTCTCGATGGGCACGGGCCGCCAGGTGTAGACCACGCTGCCCGAGAGGTTCTCGGCCTGGAAGGCAACGATCACCAGGTTGGTAAGACCGCAGATCTTGGCCAGTTTCCAGGCGAGAAGGTCGCTTGCCGCCTCGAAGCTCGAGCTGTGGTCGTACAGGCTCAGCGCCAGGGACGAAAGGCCCATCTGGGCCGCGCCGCCCTGCGAGACGATCTGGCCAAACGGCCGGGCCGAGACGGCGGGCAGCCTGGGGTTCCAGGTCACCATGGGCAGTTCTTGCGCGCGCGAGGCCTCAAGAGCGCAGGCCGCGTGGTCGACGAGCTCGCGGCACGAAAGGCCCGCCACGCCGGGCGCAAGCCCCACGTTGAAGCCCAGCTGCAACACGTCGTCGCGCACCAAGCCGCGGTAGCCCTCGCGCAGGCGCTCCAGGGCAAACGAGGCGTCGACCGGCGAGTCCTGCGCCAGCCACACCAAAAACTCGTCGCCGCCCATGCGCACGATCAGGGTGCGGGCGGTGTCGCTCTTGTGGAAACCCTCGGCCAGCATCTTGGAGAACTCGTCCAAGACCACGTCGCCAAAGACCAGGCCGTAGGTGGCCACCAGGCGAGAGAAGCCCTTGAGGTCAAGGAGCAGCGCGACGCCCGCGGCCTGCTGCGCGCGCATGGAGCGCAGCACCTCAAGGCCGCGCTGACGGCGGTAGAAGCCGGTGACGGGGTCGACGGCCATCTTGAGCTCCAAGGCCCGCTGGGCACGCTTTTGCTCGGTGACGTCGCGCAGGTAGCCCGTGAGCTGGCGCACGCCGGTCTTCTCGTCGCGGGTGATGCGGCCGCTCACCGCGTACCACAGGCCCACCTCGCCCTCGGGCCTCGAGTAGATCTCGAAGGCCACGGTGTCGCTTTGCAGCAAGAGGCCCTCGCGGATCTTCTCGGTATCTTGGGCCGAGAGGGTCTGGGCGCACACCGTGCCGTAGAAGTCCTCCAAGGCCCAGATGCCGTCGTGGTGTCGGCTGTTGACCAGCTCGACCGTGGCCTCCTGCTCGCGGTAGGTGAAGAAGACGTCCTTGGAGCTCTCGACCGCCATGCGGTAGCGCTCCTTCTCCTCGCCCAGCTGGGCGGCGGCGCGCAGCTCGCCCTCGGTAAGCTCGGTCATGACGCGGTGCAGCTCGTCGACCTCGCGAATACCCGAGGGCCTAAAGGCGCGCAGGCCCTCGACGCCGGACCGCACGCTCTCGACCAGGCGCGAGACCGGACGTGCGACGTAGCGCACGACCAGCAGCGTGATCGCGAGGCCCAGCGCCACGCAGGCGGCAAGGGCATAGAACAGGCGCGTGTACAGCGAGCTTCCCAGCCCATAAATCGAGTCGTGCGTCACAAAGCCGCAGACAACCCAATTCTTATCCGAGAAGGGCACGTTGTTGCTGTAGAGGGTAAGCGGGGTCGAGACGCAATAGATGCCCTGCTCGGCGCCGGTGGCGTCCACGACCTGCTTCAAGGTGTCGGACTGCGTGTCTGCCAGCGAGAAGGTCTGGCCCAGGCGGCTCACCGAGTCGTACAGCGAGCCCACGCCCATGAGCGTGCGGTACGTGCCGTCCTCTTGCTGCACGGCCAGGGCATAGCCCGCGTGCTGATCGGAGTCCAGGTCGCGCGCCGAGAAGTACGTGCTGGTAAGGTAGGGCACCGAGACCTCAACGCCCAAGACGCCGTAGACCACGCCGTCGTAGATGAGCGGCACCGAGTAGGCGATCATCTTGTGGTTGTCCAGCGGGTTGTCCTCCAAAATGAAGGGGGTCGCCCAGTAGGCCAGGTTCACCACGTCCACGCTGGGGTTTTCCTGCGCAAGCAGATAAGGCGTGTAGAAGAAGTCGTCGGAGGCGCGCACGCCCTGGCCGCTAAAGCTAAAGGCCGAGTCCCACGACGAGTCCAAGGCGATCCCCGCCTCGCGCGCCAGCTTCTTGTCTCCGCGCTCGAACATGAGGTCAGAGTTGCTGCTGGTTCGCGCCACAGGGTCAAGGTCGCGCAAGAAGAAGCCGTTGTAGCGGCTGGCCTGCGAGGCGTCGGCGGTGTTGCCCAAAACGGCGTAGACGCCCGTGGTGCCCGAGCCCTGCAGCCAGTTAAGCAGCTCGGGAAAGATCTCTTGCACCAGCTGCGACTGCATCTCTTGTGACGCGAGAAGCTCGTTTGCGCTGGTAAGGCCGCGGCTGGCCAAGATCTCTTCCAGCGCGGTGTTGACGTACTCGCACTCGGTGCGCACAAGGCTCCACTGCCCCACCATCGCGCTTTCCAGCACCACGTCGCGGTTGTCCACGATGGTCTGGTCGTTGCTGATGGCGTTGTTCTCAAGCTCCTGCTTGGCTCCGCTGGTGACGACCGTCGAGAAGAGGAGAAGCCCCTGGATAACGACGACGGCCAACAGGGGAACAAGCAGCAGCTCAAGAAGCGACCGCGGCTTTTGCCTGGTTTTCACGGGGGACCTCCCTTCTGGGACAGGGCCAATGCGGCCTACTCGGCGTCCGGGTGCGCCTTGCTCTCAAGTGTCGAGACGAGCTGGGCGTACCAGGCCTCGAAGTTCTCGTCGGTGTCGTAGGCGGCGGCCGCCTCGGCACGGTTGGCGCCCGCGGCCACGGCGGCGTCGACGGCGCCGCGGTCTGCCTGGGCCTTCTCGGTCATGACGGTGTTTAGGCAGTTGCGGGTCTGGTAGCCGCTCTCAAAGCAGGGCGTGGTGTAGAACTCGGTGGAGCCGAAGTTCTCCATGACCTCCTTTAAGCAGTCGTAGTTCTTGCCCGAAACCGTAAGGCCCTCGTTGGCAATGACGTTGTCCAGCGCCTCGACGGAGTTGGCGTCGTTGCGAACGGGCAGGTAAGAGCTGGAGCACGCGAAGGTCAGGCTGTTGTCCTTCTCGGTAAACCATTTAAGGAACTCGCACGAGGCATATTCGTGCAGCTCGTCGGATTTGGTGACGCACATGCCGGCGCCCTGCTGGACGGCCACGTTGCTGGCGCCCTCAAAGACGGGCGGCATGAGGACGGCGTAGTTGATGTCGTAGCTGCCGTCGTCGGTGACCACCTGGTCGGGGAAGTACGCGGCCGAGGAGGACGAGCCGGTGTAGGCCAAGATGTCGCCGGTCTTGACGTCGTCGGAGCGAAACTTGCCAAAGCTGTCGAACCAACCGTTGATGTAGGGCACGTAGAAGTTGTCCCACAGACGGCGGATTGCGGTCTTATCTGCGTTGACGGTCACATTGCCGGCCGAGACGTCAAAGATGTCGACGCCCAGCTGCTTGCAGCCAATGACAAAGTAGTTGCTTAAGGAGTCGCGGCCGTAGAGCGCTTTGCCGTCGTTTGCGACGTCGGGGGTCTGGGCATCGGTCCACTCGTAGTACTGCTTGGCCAGCGCGGTGATGCCCTCGAAGGTCGAGAACTGGTCCAGGCTAGCGCCGGTCGCGTCGGCGAAGGCCTGCCAGTCGGTGGCGTTGATCATCGTGATCTCGGTCGACTTGGCCACCGGGAAGAGATACAGCTTGCCGTCCTGCTCGAAGTAGCCCTCGTTGATGTAGCCCTCGACGTACTCGTCAAGCTCGTCTTGGGTGAAGTAGTTGGTGAGGTCGGCGAGCTTTCCGGCCTTCTCAAGCTCGTAGGCGGTGTCTGCGTAGGACGAGAAGATGTCGGGCATGGCCTTGGAGCCCACGACGCCCGCGGCAGAATCGGTGACGGCCTGCTCGAGGTCGCTTACCGAGCCCTGGGTGTAGCCCTCGACATAGATGCCCTTCTCCTTGCCCACGCCCGCGTTGAACTCGGACACCAGGCTGTCGAAGGCGGCCTGCTGGGCGCCGTTGTAGTAGTGCCACACGGTGAGCGTGACCGGGTTGTTGGGGTCGAGCTGCACGCTGGATTGGTTGGTTTGGGACTGGTCGGCGGCGGACTGGCTCGACTGGCTGCTGCAGCCAGAAAGGGCCAACAGGGCGCACAGCCCGGCCGTGGCCAGGGCGTGAAGGGCTTTCTTCATGCGTGACTTCCGATCAAGTTGAGGTGCGGCAAAGTGGCGCGCCAAGCGGTGGCGCGAGTAGGCACTGTGGATAATTTTACGGGGGCGGGGACGGTATTTCAATGCGGCTTTGTGGGGGGTCTCGGCGGCGGTTCTTTACGTTTTGAGGCTTGTCGGAAAGATGGGCTTCTCCACCCTTACGTTTTGGGGGTTGTCGGAATCGCCGAGCGACAAAACTGCACGTTTGAGGGCTTGTCGGAAGCATCTGAGCGCAAAACTGCACGTTTTGAGGCTTGTCGGAACAAAAGCTTTCCGACAAGCCCAGGATTGTAAAGCGAGAAGACCTTCGCGTTCCGACAAGCCCCAAAACGTAAAAGGGGCGGCCCCCGAGGTTCCGACAAGTCCCAAAACGTAAAGGGGGCACGCCACGAAAAAGGGCCCGACGGCAGGGACGCTGCCATCGGGCCCGGGATTACGAACTAGCGGGGCACGCCCGCGGGCGCGTTACTTCTCCTTGCGGGAACGAACCCAGAAGAAGCACCCGCCCGCGACCACGACGGCGGCCGCGATCAGCAGGCCATAGCCCTGCTTGGTGTTGTCGCCGGTGTAGGGCACGGCGTTTTGCTTGGAGGCCTTGCGCTTGATGACAAGCTCCTCGTACTCCTCGCGCGAGATCTCCTTGCCGTCCTTCTTGTAGACGCTGCGCTTATCCTCGCGGATCACCTCGCGCTCGTCCACGCGGTAGTCGATGAGGCCCAGCGTGTTGCCTGCGGCGTAGACGTTGATGACGCTCACGTCGCCGATTGTGGCCTTACCGCCCGTAAGAACGGTCACGTTGCCGTTGGCGCCCAGCTTAAACTCGACGTCGGCGGCCTTGCTGTAGCCTGCCGGTGCCTCGACCTCGCGCAACACGTAGGTCTTGCCGGCGAGAAGACCGCCGATCTTGTGGCCGGTGCCGTCGCTTACCCACTCGTCGAGGGCAACGGTGCTGCCAGACTCGTAGACGGCCAGCTTAGCGCCCTTGACGGCGTCGCGGTTGGAGTCGACCTTGAGCACCGTCGCGCTCAGCGCGGTGTCCACGACGCTGTGGGTGAAGGGGATGGCCACGCCGGGGGCCACGGTGTCGCCCAGCTTGTTGCCGTCGAGGTCAACCAGGTAGAAGCCGGCCTTGTCGTGGGAGACCATGAAGTGCTCGGTCTCCTCATAGGACAGCTGGTAGCCCTCGGGCGCCGCGATCTCACGGTACCAGTACTCGGTGTCCTCGGCGACGATGTTCTCGTCCACCAGGCCAAAGGTCATCTGGCCGTTAGCGTCGCTCGTCGCGGTGGCAACCAGCACGTCGGAGCCGTCGGCGCCCGCGGTGTAGAGACCGTAGGTCGCGCCGGCAAGGGCCGCGCCGGACTCATCGGTCTTGGTGAGGCCCAGCATGACGCCCTTCACCGAGTTGGTGATCGCGGGGTGGTCATCGGCGTCGTAGACGTCGAACTTGTCGCCCATCGTGGCGGCGGCGTTGGCGTAGCAGTAGTAGTGGCCGCCGTCGGTCGTGAGCTTACCATTGGCGTCGCGGCTCACCACGACGACGAACTTCACGACCTCCTGGGAGTAGTTGACCGTGGCGTCCTTGGTCTCGGACACCTCGCGCACCACGTAGGTGTAGGTGCCGGTGGTGGTGAACTTAAGGCAGGTCGCCTCCATGCCCTCGGGGCTCACGTTAGCGGCGGCGTCGAAGTCCACCATGCCGGTAGCGTCGTTGGTGGTCTCAGAAATTACCGCGCCGCTATCCTCGTCCACCAGTTGGAACTTGAACTCGCCTGCCGTAAGCTGGCGGCCAACGAGCTTCTTGTAGATCTTGGGGTCCACGTAGCAGGTCTCGTCGGCGTCCAGGACCTCGGTGATCGAGGCCACGGAGTAGCCGGTAAGCGAGAAGTCCATCTTCTCGGCGGTGTGGGTGTTGGTCACCGTGAAGGTGTAGGACTCGCCATCGTCGGTGGACAGGCCGTCGCTCACCTTAGGCGTGTAGCCGTCCGTGACGTCAAGCTCTTCCACGGTGTAGTTGATCTTCTCGCCGTTGGAATAGACGGGAAGCTCGCCCCAACCGTAAGTGCCGTCGGCGCCCCAGTTGTTGCCGGCGTTAAGGGTCACGGGGTCGTAGCCCTCAACCGCGGTCACGGTGCCGTCGGCGTTCTTGACGCACAGCTGGACCTTGACCTCATTGGGACGGATCTGATCGTAGTCGTCGGAGTCGTCCCAGACCTTCTTGACAAAGATCTTGGTGGTTGCGGCCTCGTGCTTGTTGGTCAGCGAGAAGGTCCATGCGCCGTCCTGGCCGTCGACCTTCTTGACCTCGGCGGTGTAGCCCTCGGAGACCACGACCTCCTCGACCAAGTAGGTGTAGGGCTTGCCGCCCTTGTTGGCCGCCAGGTCGGCGACGGTGGCGGTCCACTGGTTGGCATCAGACAGCGTGACGGTCTTGACGATTTCCTTCTCGTCTGTGCCCTCGAGCGTGCGCACGATGTTGACGGTCACGGACGTGTCGCGAATGCCGTCCTGGTTGTTGGCATCGTCCCAGTACTTGGTGACCGTGACGGAGGTCTTGGCCTGCTCGTGGGTGTTCTTAAGCGAGAAGGTCCACACCGAGTTGCCGTCGGTGTCGATCGACTTCACCGGGTCGAAGTACTTGACTTCGTAGCCCTCGGCGACCTGGGACTCCTTGATGGAGTAGACGTACTCGGCGCCGTTCTCGTCGCACTTGGCAAGCTCGGCCACCTCGGCGGACCAGTTGTTGGCCTCGTTGAGCTCAAGGGTGGTGACGTACTCGGCCTCGCCGCCCTCGGCGGTCGTGCGGGTGACGTCGACCTTCACGGAGTCGGGGCGCAGGCCGTCGGCGTCATCGGCGTCGTCCCAGATCTTGTTGACCTTCACGCTCACCGTGGCGCGGGCCTTGTTGACCAGGGTGACCTCGGTGGTGTTGGCGTCCTCGTTGAACTCAACCTTGCTGGTGACGTCATAGCCGTCGACCTCGACCTCCTTGACCTCATAGGTGTAGTTGGTCTTGGTGGTGGCGTCGTACTTGAGCAGGTTGCTCCAGGCGTACTTCCAGTTGTTGGCGCCGCTCAAGGTCACGGCGTCGCCGTAAGCCTCCTGCGCGCCGCCGTTGGCGCTGCGGTAGAGCTGGACCGTGACCTCATTGGCGCCGGCGGTCGTGGGGTCGCCCTCGGCGTTCTCCCATTTCTTCTCGACGCTCAGGTTGGTATAGGTTGAATCCTCGGCCTTGGTGTTGGTCGCGGTGAAGGACCAAGAGACGTTGCCGGTGGTCTCGTCGGTCGTGGAGTCGACCTTGGTGATGGAAGACGAGAAGCCCTCGACGGTCTTCTCCTGAATGTAGTAGGTGTAGTCCTTGCCCTCGCTGTTCTCGGCGGGCAGGTTGCTAACGGCGGCCTTCCAGCCCTCGCTCTTCTTCACGGTGACGTCCTGGACATACTCGCCCGCGCTGCCGTTGACGCTGCGGTAGAGCTTGAAGGTGACCTCATCGGGGATGTCGGCGTCCTGGGCGCCCTGCCACTTCTTCTCGATGGAGACAGACGCGATGGCCTTGCGCTTGTTGGTGATGGTCCAGGAGTCGGCGTTGCTCGCCAGCGAGACCTCGTAGTTCTCGGGCACCTCGACCTCGGCAACCTTGTACTCGTAGGTGTTGCCCCAGCCGTCGACCGTCACCAGGTCCTTCCAGGTGTAGGCCCAGTTGTTGTCCTTGGAGAGCTCGACCACGCCGCCGTCCTCGGCAGACACGGCCTCGAACTCACCGCTGTTGGTCTTCTTGTAGAGCTGGACCTTAACGGCATCGTGGTCGCCGCCCTCGGTCACGCCGGCCGCGGTGAGCCACTCCTTGTCGACCGAGACATTGGTCTTCTTAGAGATAGACGTGTGCGTGTTGGTCACCGTGTAGGTCCAGGAAGTGTTGCCGTCCTCGTCGGTCACGGGCGTGACGTCGGGGATGGAGGTCTCGTAACCCTCGACCTTGTCCTCAACCACAGAGTAGGTGTAGGCGTTGCCGTCGGCATCCTTCAAGGGCAGGTAGTCCTCGCTGTAGGACCAGTCGTTCTCCGCGTTAAGGACGATGCCGGTCTTGTAGTCCTCGGCCTGGCCGCCCTCGACGGAACGCACGATCTTGACCGTCACCTGGTTGGGGCGGATCTGGTCGTAGTTGTCGTCGTCTGCCCAGACCTTATTTACGCTGATCTTGCCCACCGCGACGTGGCGGTTGGTAATGGTCCACGAGGTACCGTCATCGTTGTTCTTCGTGGGCGTGCCCGTGGTGTAGTCGGCCGTTTGGGAGACCTCGCGGACCTCGTACTCGTAGGTGTTTTTCTTGGTGTCCGTCTTGGTGAGGCCCTCCCAGGTGTAGGACCAGTTGTTGTCGTTGGAGAGCTCGACGGGGTCGCCGTACTTCTCGAACTTGCCGCCGTTCTTGCTCACGTAGAGCTGGACGCTCACGGGGTCGTGTGTCGAGACAACGTCATCGGACTCAGCGTTGCCATACGCGTCAAGCCACTGCTTATTAACCGAGACACCCGTCTGGACCGGCTTGAAGGTACCGCGGAAGGGGCGGGCGTGGGACTCGGCCGTCACATTGACGTAGTCGGCAATGTAGGTACCGGCCGCAGAGCCGCCCAGGTTGATGGTGGAGTTGGGGGCAAGGACGCTTGCCAGCACGCGGTCGGTCAGCGTGATGGTCATGTCGCTCGTGGAGTTCTTGATGTTGAACATCACGTAGCCAACGGTGCTGTCGGCCTCGCCGGTGCCCATATCATTGCCCTTCGCGTCAAGAACGTGGACTTTAGAAAGGCCGAGCGTGTTGGTGTCCATGTCGACGTTGATGACCACAGAGCACTGGCCGTTGAGCTTCATGCCCTTGATGTAGAGCTGGTCCATGCTATTGAGCTCACTGGCCTTCATGGTCACATAAGCGCAGCCGGAGTCGCCCTCGTAGTTGATGTAATAGTTCGAGCCATCTTTGGACACCTGGGCGCCCACATCGGCAACGGCGGCGAGCTCCTTGGAAACCGAGAGAGTCTTGGCCTTCACGGAAGCAAGGTCGATAAACGGGGTGGACTCGGTATCGGTGTCCTGGATCAGGGTCTTGGGATCACTGAGCTTCACACCGTTGAGCTCTAGGGCATTGCCGTTATCGGCAGTAGAGACGGTGTTGGTGCTGCCAATCGCCAGGATGCTGTCGCTGATGCCGGCGGGGTTGCCGCTGGGGTTGGGGTAGCTCTGGATGTAGCTGATCGGCGTGTAGCCGTACTCATCTTTGTACCAAGCGGTCTGGCCAAAGTTGTTACTGCCCTTAAGCTTAGCGGTAAGGATGTTGCCGTAGATGTGGCTACTCGTCTCTACCTGCGTAAAGCCGGTGATGTGGAAGCTGCCGGCAATGCCCAGCCACTCGGTGGCCACGCTGTCGCGGTAGGAGTCGTACTTCTCATCTTCAAAGGCGTTCTTGGTCGAGTTTAGCTCGTAGGTGTAGCTGCCGTACTTGCCCGGGTCAAGCTTCTTCGACTCGGCCAGCGCCGAGGTGGCGCCGGAGGGCCAAAGCGAGGCGACCATCATGACGCTCATGACGATGGCGTAGAGCTTCTTACCAAGGCTCACCTGGCCTTTGTTTGCATTGCGCTTCTTGTTGAACATAGCCTTACGCCTCCTCTTCTTCCTGCTTGCGGCGACGCTTGAGAATGAGGAACAGCAGCAAAAGCAAAGCCGCGATGCCGGCCACGATGCCGCTGATCACCCAGCCGATGCCGCCCTTGGCAAAAGCGCGGGCCAGCGGGTTGTCGTTATCCAAGAGGCGCTCCTCGGTCAAGCTCTCGCCCTCGGGAGAGATGACGTCGCTCTGCGACTCGCTGCGGGAGCTGCGGCTGTTGGCGTCGGCGTCGGCGTCCGTCTCGTCGGCCTCTTCCTCGATCACGGTCACCACAGTGGTGTAGGACGCGTCGTTGACCAGGCCGCCGTTGGTCCTCGTGCTGGTCGAGCCGCCGTAGGTCGTGATGGTGTAGGTCGTGGTGCCGCCGTCGATCACCGTGGTGCGGGTGATCGTGGTGTCGCCGGCAAACTTAGAGCCGGCCTTGGCGTAGTAGATGGTGTAGGTGCGGTACGGCGCGTAGAAGCGGTGCGTGAGGGCCGCCTCCTGGCCAGAAAGGCGCACGTAGGAGACGCCGTCGATGTCCAGGGTCTCGGGACCGGCGATGGACAGGGCGTCGCCTTCGGGGTCGCAGGTTAAAGTCTGGGTCGAGAGTTGCGCGCCCGTCTCGGCGTCGACGTAGCGCACGGTCACGTCGTAGGCCGCGGGCGTCACGACGTCCTCGCGGGTGTAGTAGGCGGTGTCGCTGGTAAGGGCGCCGGCCTCGAAGTCTGCCCAGGAATAAGTGAGGGTCTTCTCGCTGCCAACCAGGGTGTAGGTGTGGCCGTCGCGCTCGATGGTCGCGGGGAGCTCGACCGTGGCGTCCGCGTCCTGCGTGAACTGGGCGGTCTTTGCAAGGGAGCCGTCGACGGTCACGGTGAGGTTGCCGTCGGCGTCAGGCGCCACCAGGGCAAAGTTGACCGTGAAGGCAAGCTCGAGGTTTTGGGCCTCGTAGGTCAAGGTGTACTGGCTGGCGCCGTCGTAGGCAAACGAGAGGGCCGCCGCCTGGGCCGCGGTGTAGGTGTTGCCGCGGTTGTCGGTGGCGCCGGTCAAGACGTAGCGGGCCACGCCGCCGTCGCGCGACTGCGAGAACATCGTGGGCGCGGCGTAGTTGTAACCGCCCGAGCTGACCTCGACGGTATCGGCCATGAGCTGCTTGCCGTCGGTGGTGGCGTAGGTGACCTTGACCTTGCTGGTGGTGCGGTCGGCGGCCTTGCGCTCGACGCAGGTGATGGTGACCTCGGGGTTTGCCGCCGAGACGGTCACGGTCGCGGAGCTGGCGAGAGGAACGTAGACCTTCGAGTCGCCCTCGACGGTCTTGAGGACGGCGACGGTCTGGGACTGGCCGTCTGCCAGGGTGCCCACCGAGTCGGTGTAGAGCACGTTGCCGGACTGGTCGACGTAGGTGACGCAGGCCGCGACGCCGGTTGCGGAGACCGGGGTGTAGTCCACATACAGGACGCCGTCTTCAAGGGTGGGCGTGGCCGCGGTGGAGGTGGAGTTGATGCGATAGGTCTGGCCGTTGCGCACGATGAGGCGCGGGGCGGTGAAGGTGCTGGTGGCGTCGCCGTCGGCGCAGGTGCGCAGGCCGATCATGGCGTCGGCGGTGGTGCCGGTCTTCTGGCCGTCGACGGTCATGCACACCGCGTAGAGGGTCGCGGTGTAGACGGGCTTCTCGCCGTCACGCTCGGCCGACTTGTTGGCGTAGAAGCTCAAGGTGACGTTGCCGCTGTGGCTGGCCACCACGTCTTTGGTGGTGGTGAGCTGGACGACACCGGCCTCGTCGGTTGCCTTGGAGTAGGTGTAGGTGATGTCTTGGGCCTTGACCTTGCCGTTGACGGCCACGTCGGCGTAGAGGGTGTTGCCCTCAAGGCCAATGACGCTTGCCACGTCAAAGGCGTCGCCGCTGATGGCGGTGGTGTCCAGGCCGCGCATCGCGACGCCGCTGAGGTCCTGGGCGGCCAGGGCCTCGATGGCGTTGAGGCTTGCGGCGGCGTTGGTTGCGCCACCCAGCGTGGCCGGGGCCAGCGTGGGGCTTAGCGCAAGCGCCAGGCCTGCGGTTACGACCGCAAGGGAGACCCCCCCCCGACTCATATTTAGCGCGCGGTTATGCGTGCTTCTTCTCATGGCTCTCCCCTCTCGATAAGCAGAGCTATCCCAATGTTCATAGTCTTCGTAATTTTCGCAAATTGAGTCCCCTCCCATTTCCCTCAGCAGCGAAAATCCCCCCTCGGAGAGTGAAATTCACCCAACCAACAAAAATGTAAAGTGTGTCAACTTCGCCCTGCATTACCTGGGGGAACATGTGTCGCGAAACCCCCTCCCACAACGGAGAGAAACTCTGTGCCCGGCTGCGCCAAAATTCGAGGTCATCAGTACCCGGCGGCCCTTTCGTGCGCGCGATTTGGGGGTCGTCAGTACTCCCCTCGCGGTCCGAGTGAGGTCTTCTCAGTAAAACCGCAGGTACGCGATCCGCTGAGAAGTGCGTCGGGGCCGCAACGGGCTTCTCGGCCCCCGCAAACTACTGACAACCGCCAAATCGCGCGCAGTATTTGCCGAGAAGTACTGACAACCCCCGATTCCCGCGCAACGGCACCGACGCACCCGGCACCCCTAGCGCAGGTCCAGGCGCGTTTCCCAGCTGAGAAGATCTATCTCGTCGAGCTTGGCGCACAGCTTTTTACGCGCCTCCCGGCGCTCGAGCTTGCGTTCCTTGCTCGACTTCGACCTGGGCAGCCCCAGCTCCTCGCGGATCTGTGCCATCAGCGAGTCCATGTAGTCATGGTCGTCGTACTCCTCTTTGAAGATCTCGTACGGCTTAAAACCGGCCGCGAGCAGCTCGTTTCTGCGCTCGGTGTCTCGGCGCACGCCTTCTGCGCTGTCGTGCCAGGCGCCCATATATTCCAGGCACGCGCACGCGTCGCCATGCCTAAAGAGCAGGTCGGGCTTGCGCCTTCGCAGGGCGTCGCAGCGGCACGTGAGGCGCCTGACCTCCACGGGGTCGTTGAGCACCACCTCGCCCATGCGGTAGCCGCCCTGGGAAAAGGGATAGGTCGCGCGCAGGTAGAGCTTTGCCTCGAGCGGGGAAGCCGCGGCGACCGGGGCTTTTTCGAGGGCGCGGCGAACCCGGGCCGTCCCTCTGGCCGGGCCCATGGAATCAAGAAAGCGCGCGAGGCCGGACGGCGTGACAAGCGGCTCGCGGCGCTGCCAAAGGCCTGTCTCGTAGTCGTCGCTTGGGGCAAAGAGGCCCATGAGCTCGGACAGGAGCATTTGGAGCTCCAGGTCATTAAGGCGCGGCGTCAAAAGAACCGCGAGCATCGGGGGCGTCACGCAACGCACGCCGGGCGCCAGCTGGACCAGCGCGTCCTTGGGCAGGGGCGCCGACCAAACGCGCGGCGCAAAGACGTCCGACGCGTGCAGCGCGGCCTTTCTCGACACCAGGACCGAGACGGGGCCTTCGGCCTCGTCAAGCTCGGGCAGCAGGCGCTTGAGCTCGGCGGCCTCGCTTGGGGAGGGCATTTTGTCCGGCAGCCGAGAAGGGCACGTCCCCGCCGAGACCTTTGGGAAACGCCTGCCGCGGATCAGCCGCAAGGCCGTTGCATGTGTGAGCACGATGTCCATAAGATGAGCGTACGCCCGGCGCCTCCGTACGCGTTGGTTAATGTTTTTATCCCTGACAGGAATCTGACGGGTTTCTATCAGTTATCTATCACCCCAGTTAAACGATTGTGTTTTTGTACCGCTTGCCGCCTGATGCGCCAAGTTCTTCTCCGCAATTTCTTCATAGCTCAAACGCGACCTGCGGTTTTTCACACACCGAGAAAA
>CAVKOL010000027.1:0-19579 GCA_963658035.1 Bacteroidaceae bacterium | reverse complement strand
TGGCGTGAAGGAGACCGTCAAGGACTCTGTGCGCGTCTTCTCGGCCATGTACGACGCCATCGTCATCCGTACCCAGAAGGACGAGGCCTACCTCAAAGAGATCGCCGACGCCGCGACCATCCCCGTGATCAACGCCCTTGACGACGACGATCACCCCACCCAGATGCTCGCCGACGCCCTGACCCTCTCCGAGATCTTTGGCGGCGTGGGCGCCTGCAAGGGCAAGAAGCTCGCTTACGTGGGCGACTGCTGCGGCACCCCGCTGTGGTATGGCCGTATGTGCGCCCTCATGGGCATGGACTACTACGTCGTGGGCCCCAATGACAAGCGCTACCAGCTCAACCAGACCTACATCGACGACATTCAGTCCATGTACGACAAGTGGGCTCCCAACAACAAGTTCGTCATCACCGATAAGCTCGAGGACCTCGAGGGCATGGACGTCGTGACCACCGAGTCCTGGATCTACCAGAACCCCGAGTACTGCGACAAGATCAACGGCGACTGGACCAGCCTCGAGTACAACTACGAGTCCTGGATCATCGGCGCCGACGTCCTCATGCCCTACCGCGTGACCTCTAAGCTGCTTGAGGACTACGTCAAGAACCCGCACTGCGTCGTTCTCCACATGCTGCCCGCCTACCACAACGGCGACATGTCCCTCATGCAGGACTTCCTGAAGCTCGCCAAGAACGACACCGAGCGCATGCTCATCACCGAGGGCTTCTGCATGTCCGACGAGTGCTTCGAGCGCCACGCCTCCGAGATCTTCCGTGAGGCCGGCAACCGCCAGCCCACGATCAAGGCCTGCCTGGCCGCCGTCCTGGGCATCTAATTCACGCTCTCCTTTTCTGTTAAGGGCGGGTGGCCAAACGCCATGCTGGCCACCCGCCCGCCTCTGTTTTTGCACACAGCGCGCAGCGCACCGCAACCGCGCCTAGCTGCACGTTCTTCTCGATTGGAATGACCTATGAGCTCTAATGCAGCGAGCGCCGATAAGGCCTCCAAGGGCAGCTTCCACTACGCCTGGCTGGTCATGTTTGGCTTTGGCATGCTCATGTGCGGCACCATTGGTGCCTTCACCGTTTTGGGCAGCCTCTTTTTCTATCCCGTCTCTGAGTCCATTGGCTGCGACCTGTCTGTCCTGACGCTTTACGTTACCGTCCAGATGCTGGCCATGGCCGTGGGCATGCCCGTGGTTGGCAACCTCCTTTCCAAGGTCAAGCTCCCCGTGATGCTGTCTGTGGCCACCCTGGTCGAGGTCGCCGCCGTTTTTGCCATGTCCTTCTTCACCGAGGTCTGGCAGTGGTACGTGGCGTCGGTCTTCATTGGCCTGGGCCTCTCGGCGACGTCCACCGTCACCATCACGCCCACGCTCGGCAACTGGTTCCAGAAGAAGACAGGCCTGGCCATGGGCCTGGTGTGGTCAATCCAGTCCATCTTCTGTGCCATCGCGAGCCCGATCTTCTCCAACGTCATCGCCTCTATGGGTTGGCGCACCGCCTACATCATCCTGGCCGTCGTGGGCGCGGTTCTCTCGCTGCCGTTCACCATCTTTGTCATTCGCTACCGCCCCGAGGACAAGGGCATGCTGCCTTACGGTTACGAGGAGGGCGCTGCCGCCGAGGGCGAGGCTCCCGAGGGCGCTACCACCGGCGTCGCCATCAAGGTCGCGATGAAGTCCATGCCGTTTTTCATCTGCATCGGCGTCGTCATGCTCTGCCAGCTCACGAGCTGCATGAACACCTTCTTTGCCACCTACGCCGAGGCCGTGGGCTTAGGCGCTGTGGTGGGCGGCCTGATGGTCACCGCCGCCTCTGTCTTTGATATCGCCCTGAACCCCATGGTGGGCGCTACCAGCGACAAGTTTGGCGCGACCAAGTCGATGGTCTTCTGGACCGGCGTCACCATCATTTCCCTGGCCCTTCTCTACGTTGGCAAGACCTCGCCCATGCTTTCCTACATTGGCGCGGGCATCAACGACTCGATGTACGTCGTCTGCGGCGTGGGCTACGCGACCTACGCGATGAGCCTCTTTGGCATGAAGGACTTCGAGAAGATCTTCTCGCGCATCACCATGGTGGGCTACCTTGTGGCGAGCCTTGGCCTTCCCGTGATGATGTTCATTGGCGAGAAGACCGGCGCCTTCGAGAACGCCTTCATCTTCTGCATCGTTTTGGACGTCATCGTCATCGCCTTGTCGCTGGCTGGCGAGGCTGCGGGCAAGAAGCTGCCCTGGACCGACGAGAACGGCAACGAGGTGGCAAACCCCAACGCCTAACCCCATACGGCGGGTTTGGCTTGGTCGGGCCCGCTACCTGCTTCGCATTTGATTTATCGAGCGCGCAGCTTCCGGCTTTTGAGGAAGCCGGGGGCCGCGCGCTCTTCTCATCTGCAACCCGTAAACCACAACGAAAGGAACACCCATGCCCCTCTTCGAGCGTCCCGACCGCATTGTCGTGGCCCTTGGCGGAAACGCGCTGGGTAACACCCCCAAAGAGCAGATCGAGCACGTTGACGCCGCCGCGCAAGCCCTTCTCGGCCTGATCATGCAGGGTAACGAGATCATCATCACCCACGGCAACGGCCCGCAGGTGGGCATGATCCAAAACGCCTTTAGCGCCGCCCACGACGCCATCGGCACGCCCGAGATGGACCTGCCCGAGTGCGGCGCCATGAGCCAGGGCTACATTGGCTACCACCTGCAGCAGGCCATCGGCCGCGAGATGCACCGCCGCTACAAGCGCTGGCACGCGGCTACCGTGGTGACCCAGATCGAGGTCGACCCCGATGACCCCGCTTTCCAGAACCCCACCAAGCCCATCGGCCCGTTCTTGACCGAGGAAGGCGCCAAGGCCGCCATGGCCGAGGATCCGTCCAAGACCTTTGTCGAGGACTCGGGCCGCGGCTGGAGGCGTGTTGTGGCAAGCCCCGAGCCCAAGAAGATCGTCGAGGCCGAGAGCATCCTCAACCTGCTGGACAACCAGTTCATCGTCATCGCGTGCGGCGGTGGCGGCATCCCTGTGGTGCGCGACTGGGAGAACAAGGGAGTCTATAAGGGCGTTCCCGCCGTCATCGACAAGGACATGGCGGGCGAGCTTTTGGCCGAGGACTGCGTGGCGCAGGTACTCTTCCTGCTGACGGCCGTCGAGCACGTGGCTGTGAACTGGGGCACTCCCGAGCAGCGCGACCTTGAGGACATCAGCGCCGACGAGGCCGAGCGCCTGGCCGACGAGGGCCAGTTTGGCAAGGGCTCTATGGAGCCCAAGGTGCGCGCGGCCATCAAGTTCGTGCGCTCGGGCAAGGACCGCGTGGCGGTTATCGGCGCCCTTGAGAAGGCGTCCGAGACGATGGCCGGGCTTTCCGGGACCAGGATTCACGCGTAGGCAGGACGCCGGGCGGCGGGTGCGGGCGGTGGCTGCGTGCGGCTGCGACTGCGGGCGGCTGCGGGCCCGTGCCGCGTGACAACTAGAGAGCGCGTTCTATGGCGCCGACGGCTTTGGGCACGTCGGCGCTTTTCATGCCGGCGTACTGGATGACAAAGCGGGCACGGCCATCTGCCTGGGTTTTGTTTGCGTGCAGGTGGGCGAAGGCGCCCAGCGGGGCCAGGGCGACGCCGCCCGCGCGGGCTGCGGCGGCAATCTGGTCCTCGGTCTTCTCGCTGTCAGCCGCCAGGACAAAGTGCAGGCCCGAGTCGGCTTCCTCCACGTGCAGGCGCCCGGCCGCCGAGCTGGCTTTTATTGCGTCGAGAAGGGCGTCGCGCACTTCTCGCTGCTGCTTGCGCACGCGCATCACGTGGCGCTCGTAGGCCCCGGATTCCAACAGACGCGCCAGCGTGACCTGCTCGATGGAGCTCACAGTGGGGGACAGGTAGGTCATCTGAGTCTTAAAGCGCTCCATGAGCTGCGGCGGCAAGACCATGTAGGCCAGGCGCAGGCCGGCGTTTAGGCTCTTGGAGAGGGTGTTGGTGTAGATGACGCGGCCCTCGGCGTCGATGCTGGCAAGCGAGGGGACGGGACGTCCTGCCAAGCGAAACTCGCAGTCGTAGTCGTCCTCGATGATCCAGCGGTCCTGGCCGGGGGCACTTGCCCAGCTTAAGAGCTCGTAGCGGCGAGAGATGCTGGTCACGCGCCCGGTGGGAAACTGGTGGGACGGCATGATGTGGACGACTTTTGCTCGGCTGGCGAGAAGCTCGTCCAGCTTGATGCCCTCGCGGTCCAGGGCAATATGCTCTACCTGCACGTTGTTTGCCAGGTAGAGGTTGGTGAGGCGCAGGTAGCCGGGGTCCTCGACGGCGTAGGTGCTATTATGTCCAAGCAGCTGCACGAGCAGGTTGTCCAGGGCCTGGGCGCCCGCCGCAATGACGACGCGGCCGGGGTCGACGCTCATCCCGCGGGTCTGTCGCAGGTGGTTTGCGATGGCCTGCTGCAGGCGGGCAGAGCCGGCGGCAGGAGTGGGCGAGAAGAGCGCGGCCTCGGGCTCTTGCGCAAGGGCCGCCCGCAGCTCGCGGGCCCACAGGCGCGCGGCCGAGGTATCGAGTGGGGCGGCGGCGCCGGTGAGGTCGACGGCGGGAGCGTCGTCGGCCTGGGGGCCCTGCGCCGGCGCCGGGGCGTCGTGGGGGTCTGCCATGGCGGGGCCTGCGGGCGGCAGCGGGTTTCTCGCCGCCTGCGCCGTTGCCCGGGCGCCGCCGAGTTGCGGCAGCTCACAGGCGTAGAAGCCGCTCTTGGAACGCGAGGTGACGTAGCCCTCGGCCACAAGCTGGGCATAGGCCGCCTCGACGGTGACGACGCTTACGCCCAGGTGCTGGGCCAGGGCGCGCTTGGACGGCAGGCGGTCGCCGGCCTCGATGGCACCCGCGGTGATGTCTTCGCGAATGCGTCGGTAGAGGTACTCGTAGAGCGAGCTTTCGCCCTTCTCGGCAAGGTTGTAATCAAGCACGGCAGGCTCCTTGTTTGGGCGGTGACGGCGCGTCTGGCCTTATTGGTTGGCGCAAACTGACCTTGTTCTGACCCGGTGATTATCTCACGTATTGGGGCTTTTGCTCATGCCAGATGCTTCCTAGGATATGGCCTTGTTACACGCTCGGCCTCAACCAAGGGAGAAGACATGGCTGCAGCAAACCAGGAACGCGTCAACCTCAACCGCCAGCTCGCGCAGATGCTCAAGGGCGGCGTGATCATGGACGTCACCACGCCTGAGCAGGCCCGCATTGCCGAGGAGGCCGGCGCTTGCGCCGTCATGGCCCTCGAGCGCATCCCGGCAGACATCCGTGCGGCGGGCGGCGTCTCGCGCATGAGCGACCCCGCGATGATCCGCGGCATCCAGGAGGCCGTGAGCATCCCCGTCATGGCCAAGTGCCGTATTGGCCACATCGTCGAGGCCCAGGTCCTGCAGGCCATCCAGATCGACTACATCGACGAGTCGGAGGTCTTGACCCCGGCAGACGACACCTATCACATCGACAAGACCGCCTTTGACGTGCCCTTTGTTTGCGGCGCGCGCGACCTGGGCGAGGCGCTTCGCCGCGTGGCCGAGGGCGCCACGATGATTCGCACCAAGGGCGAGCCGGGCACGGGCGACGTGGTGCAGGCCGTGCGCCACATGCGCAAGATCCAAAAGCAGATCCGCGACGTGGTGGCCCTGCGCGAAGACGAGCTCTTTGAGGCCGCCAAGCAGCTGGCCGTGCCCGTCGAGCTGCTGCGCGAGGTGCACGAGACGGGCAAGCTCCCCGTGGTCAACTTCGCGGCCGGCGGCGTGGCGACCCCTGCCGATGCTGCCCTCATGATGCAGCTGGGCGCCGAGGGCGTCTTTGTGGGCTCGGGCATCTTCAAGAGCGGCGACCCCGCTCGCCGCGCGGCCGCCATCGTCAAGGCCGTGGCCAACTACACCGACGCGGCCCTGATCGCCGATCTCTCGGCCAACCTGGGCGAGGCGATGGTGGGCATCAACGCTGACGAGATCGAGATCATCATGGAAGAGCGCGGAAGGTAGGCGCTAAGCATGACGACCGCTGTTTTAGCAGTTCAAGGGGCCTTTATCGAGCACGAGCGCGAATTGGCCGAGCTTGGCGAGAAGACCATCGAGTTGCGCCAGGCCCGCGACCTTGAGCAGCCTTTCGACCGCCTGGTCTTGCCCGGCGGCGAGTCAACCACGCAGGGCAAGCTGCTGGACGAGCTGGGGATGCTGGACGGCCTGCGCGAGCGTATCGAGGACGGCATGCCGGTGCTTGCGACCTGCGCGGGGTTGATCTTGCTGGCCCAGCGCCTGAGCGCCCACGACGACAAGGGGACGCCGCGCCTGGCCACGATGGACGTCGAGGTGTGCCGCAACGCCTACGGCCGGCAGCTGGGGAGCTTCCACGCCACGGCAGACATCGCCGGGGTGGGTCGTGACCTGCCGCTGACGTTTATCCGGGCGCCGTACGTTGTCGAGGCGGGACCGGGCGTCGAGGTGTTGTCCCAGGTAGACGGCCGCATCGTGGCCGTGCGCCAGGGCAACCAACTGGGCCTGGCCTTCCACCCCGAGTTGGATGCCGGCCACGCCGTTCACCAGGCGTTTCTCGGCATGTAGGGCGTCTGCCGCTGCAAAAATGGGACTTGTCTGATGCTTTTGGGCTTCTCGCCATGCAATTCTTGGACTTATCTGATGATTTGCCCATAAAAAGAGGGGTTGTCTGATACTCAAACATCAGACAACCCCTAATTTTGCAGCGGGTTTGGCGGCGAGAAGACCGCGAACCCGGCGTTAGTCGGTGAAGTAGCTCACGCCGCCCTCGATGAGGGGCTGGTACTTGTTGCCGGGGACGTTCTTGTACAGGCCGTTGCCGCTGCGCTCGGTGTGGCCCATCTTGCCCAGGACGCGGCCGTCGGGGCTGGTGATGCCCTCGATCGCCAGGATGGAGCCGTTGGGGTTGACGTCCAGGCTCATGCCGGGCTGCCCGGCCTCGTCGACGTACTGCGTGGCAACCTGGCCCGCGGCCACAAGCTGGGAAACCAGCTCGTCAGAGGCCACAAAGCGGCCCTCGCCGTGCGAGATGGCCACGGTGTGGACGTCGTCGACGTCGCACTTAGAGAGCCACGGCGACAGGTTGCTGGCAATGCGGGTGCGCACCAGGCGGCTCTGGTGACGGCCGATGGTGTTGAACGTGAGCGTGGGGCAGGCGTCGTCCATGGGACGGATGTCGCCAAAGGGAACGAGGCCCAGCTTGATGAGGGCCTGGAAGCCGTTGCAGATGCCCAGCATCAGGCCGTCGCGGGACTGCAGAAGCTCACGCACGGCCTCGGTGACCTCGGGCGCGCGGAAGAACGCGGTGATGAACTTGGCCGAGCCGTCGGGCTCGTCGCCGCCGCTAAAGCCGCCGGGGATCATGACGATCTGGCTCTGGCGGATCTGGCGGGCCAGCTCGTGGGTGCTCTCGGCCACGGCCTCGGGCGTGAGGTTGTTGATGACCAGCACGTTTGCCTCGGCGCCGGCGCGGCGGAAGGCGCGGGCGGTGTCGTACTCGCAGTTGGTGCCGGGGAAGACCGGGATGATCACGCGCGGACGGGCGATCTTAACCGCGGGCGCGGGGCGAGAAGTGCCGGTGGTTGCCACGTCGAAGGAGACCTTCTCGACGGCCTCGCCCTTCTCGCGGTAGGCAAAGACGCCCTCAAGAGCGCTTTCCCACTCTTCCTGCAGCTGGGCCAGGTCGATCTTCTCGCCGTCAACAACCAGCTGGTAGGCGGCGGTGGTGGTGCCCAGAAGGCCCACGGCCACGCCGTCTGCGGCCTGCGGCAGCTCGCAGCCGTCGGCAAGCTCGACGATGAACGAGCCGTAGGCCGGCTTGAAGAGGGCGTCGGTGCCGTAGTCGCCAGAGAGCTCGACGCCCAGCTGGTTGCCCACGCACATCTTGAAGACGGCCTCGGCCGCGCAACCGTAGCCCGGGGTCGAGACGGCCACGGCGGCCCCGCTGCCAATCAGGCCCTCGACCAGGTCAAACGTGGCGAGAAGAGACTCGGCACAGGGAACCAGGCCGCGCTCGCCGTAGGTGGGGACGATAACGGCGACCTTGTGGCCGCAGCCCTTGAACTCAGGCGAGGTCACGCGGTCGACGGTGCCCAGGCCCGTGGCAAAGGAGACCAGGGTGGGCGGCACGTCCAGGTCCTCGAAGCTGCCGGACATGGAGTCCTTGCCGCCAATGGAGCCAATGCCCAGGTCGACCTGGGCCATGAGGGCGCCCAGGACGGCCGCGGTGGGCTTGCCCCAGCGCTCGGGCTCCTGGCGCAGCTTCTCGAAGTACTCCTGGAAGGTGAGGTAGAAGTTCTTGTGCTCAAAGCCGGCGGCCACCAGGCGGCTCACAGACTCGACCACAGAGAGATACGCGCCGCGGTACTGGTCGGCGCTCATGAGATAGGGGTTGAAACCCCACGCCATGCCCGAGCACGTGGTGGTCTCGCCGTCCACAGGAAGCTTTGCGGCCATCGCCATGGCAGGTGTGAGCTGGGTCTTTCCGCCAAAGGGCATAAGGACGGTGGCGGCGCCGATGGTGGAGTCGAAGCGCTCGGAGAGGCCCTTGTTAGAGGCGACGTTGAGATCGCGCACCAGCGACGAGAATTTCTCGCCAACGGTCGCGCCCTCCCAGTCGCGGGCAAACTCGCCGGCGGCCTCGACGTGGACGTCTTGGGACTTGGGCGCGCCGTTGGAAGCCAAGAACTCGCGGCTCACGTCGACGATCGTGGTGCCGTTCCAGTCCATGGTAAGGCGGGGCTCCTCGGTCACGGTAGCAACGGGCGTGGCCTCGAGGTTCTCCTCGCGGGCATAGCCCAAAAACTCCTCGACGTCGGTGGGCGCCAGGGCCACAGCCATGCGCTCCTGGGACTCGGAGATGGCAAGCTCGGTGCCGTCCAGGCCCTCGTACTTCTTGGGCACTGCGTTGAGGTCGACGTGCAGGCCGTCTGCCAGCTCGCCGATGGCAACCGAGACGCCGCCCGCGCCAAAGTCGTTGCAGCGCTTGATCAGGCGGCAGGCGTCCTCGCGGCGGAAGAGGCGCTGGAGCTTGCGCTCGATGGGGGCGTTGCCCTTCTGGACCTCGGCGCCGTCCTTCTCCAAGGACTCGACGTTGTGGGCCTTGGACGAGCCGGTGGCGCCGCCGATGCCGTCGCGGCCGGTACGGCCGCCCAAAAGCACGATGACGTCGCCGGGAGCGGGGCACTCGCGGCGCACGTGGGAGGCCGGGGTGGCCGCCACGACGGCGCCGATCTCCATGCGCTTGGCCACGTAGCCGGGGTGGTACAGCTCGCTCACCTGGCCGGTTGCCAGGCCGATCTGGTTGCCGTAGCTGGAGTAGCCGGCCGCGGCGGTGGTCACGAGCTTGCGCTGGGGCAGCTTGCCCTCAAGGGTGGCCGAGACGGGAACGGTGGGGTCGGCCGCGCCGGTGACGCGCATGGCCTGGTAGACGTAGCTGCGGCCAGAGAGCGGGTCGCGGATCGCGCCGCCAATGCAGGTGGCCGCGCCACCAAAGGGCTCGATCTCGGTGGGGTGGTTGTGGGTCTCGTTCTTAAAGAGATAGAGCCAGTCCTGCTCCTCGCCGTCGACGTCGACCTTGACCTTGACGGTGCAGGCGTTGATCTCCTCGGACTCGTCGAGGTTCTTCAAGATGCCCTTGGCCTTGAGGTACTTGGCGCCGATGGTGCCCATGTCCATAAGGCACACGGGCTTCTCGTCGCGGCCAAGCTCGTGGCGCATCTCGAGGTAGCGGGCAAAGGCGGCGCGGGTCACGTCGTCGTCTAGCTGCACGTTGTTGAGCACGGTGCCAAAGGTGGTGTGGCGGCAGTGGTCCGACCAGTAGGTGTCGATCATCTTGATCTCGGTGATCGTGGGCACGCGGCCCTCGGCGGTGAAGTACTCCTGGCAGAACTTGATGTCGGCCAGGTCCATGGCCAGGCCGCGCTCGGCGATGAAGGCGGCCAGCTGGTCGTCGCTCATCTCGTTGAAGCCGTCAAGGGACTCGACCATGGCGGGCTCGGGGTAGCTCTGGCGCAGGGTCTCGCGGGCGTCGAGGGAGGCCTCGCGGGCCTCGACGGGGTTGATCACGTAGTGCTTAACGGCCGCGACGTCGGCGTCGGTAAGGTCGCCTTCCAGCACGTAGACCTTGGCGGAGCGCACCAGGGGCCTCTCACCCTGGCTAATGAGCTGCACGCACTCGGCTGCCGAGTCTGCGCGCTGGTCAAACTGGCCGGGCAGGAACTCGACGGCAAAAACAACGGCGCCCGCGGGGACGGCTGGCATCTCGCGGGTCGCGTTGTCGGTCTGGGGCTCCGAGAAGACGGCTGCGACGCACTGCTCAAACAGGCTGTCCTCGATGCCTTCTACGTCATAGCGATTGATGATTCGCAGGTTGGTGATGGCAGAGATCTCAAGCAGCGTCTTGAGCTCGCGCTCCAGCGCCTTTGCTTCTCCGTCAAACCCGGGCTTTTTCTCTACAAAGATGCGAGAAACCATGCGTTTGTACCTCCAGGCCGCAACGAGTGGGATTTAGCCATTCTACGGCAAAAACGCTACCGTTCACCGAGGGTGCGGGCACATCGCAGGAAATATTTAACCGTTTGCCAAGTGGCGAGAAGGGCGCGGCTAACGCAGCAGGATGTGGGCCGCCACAAAGGCCACGCAGAGAAGGGCTATCTTCTTGTCTGTGGCCGTGATGCGCTGGACATGCAGGTGGGTGCGGCGGGCGCCGCCCTCGTAACAGCGGGCGTCAAGCGCGCGCGAGAGTCCCTCGGCGTGGCGCAGGCCGCCGGTTATGACGGCGGTGAGCACGGCCACGGTCGAGCGGGCGCGCTGCGCTAGGCCGCCTTCGTCCAGGCCGCCGCCGCGCATGGCCTGGGCGTCGATCACGGCCGCGGTTTCATCGGCCAGGGTGGGGATGAAGCGCAGCACCAGCGACAGGACCATGGCGATCTCATGGGCGGGCAGGCCAAAGCGGGCAAGCGGCGCCAGCAGTGAGTCGAAGGCGTCGGCCAGCTGGGTGGGCGTGGTGGTGAGAAGGATCAGGCTGCCCACGATAAAGGCCAGGCCAAAGCGGGCGGTGTAGAGCGCGGCCGCCCACACGCCGCCGGTGGTTATGCGCAGGATTCCCAAGGCGAGAAGGGCTTCTCCGCTTTGAACAAACAGCAGGTTGAAGAGGGAGAGAAAGCCCATGAAGCCCACGAGCGGCTTGATGGAGCCAAGGATTTGCCGCACGGGGATCTTGGCGGCTTGGACGATAGCCGCCACAAAGAGGGCAGATACCGCAAGCTGCGCCGGGTTGGCGGAGCAGAACAAGACGATGACCGTCGCCAGCGCGCAGCAGATCTTGACGCGCGCGTCCATGCGGTGGATGGGGGAGGCGCCGCGATAGTACTGGCCGATGTTGAGCTTAAACGCCACGGTTTCCCTCCTTTGCGCAGGCGGCGACAAGGGCCGCCGCGAGGTCGTCCAAAGAAAGGGGGTCGCCCAGGGGCTGGCCGGTCTTCTCTTCTTGGGCCCAGGCGTGCGCGAGGGGTGCCGGGACGCCTAGGCCTGCCGCCTTGAGCTGCGGCGCGTTTGCTCGGGTAAAGACGCGAGCCGGGGTGTCGTCAAACAAGACGCGGCGGTTGTCGAGCACAATCACCTGATCTGCGCGGGCGGCGTCTTCCATCGAGTGGGTGACGTTGACAACGGTGATGCCGCGCGTGCGCAGCTGGTTCAAAACTTGATGCACTAGGCGGCGGCCCTTGGGGTCAAGGCCGGCCAGGGGCTCGTCCAAGACCAGGATGCGCGGCTCCATGACCAGCACGCCCGCGATGGCCGCCAGGCGACGCTGCCCGCCAGAAAGCTCGAAGGGCGAGGCGTCGCGCTTGGTCGCAAGGCCCACGAAGGCCAGGGCGCGCTCGACGCGGTCTTGGACCTCGGCGGGAGTGCAGCCCAGGTTGCGGGGGCCAAAGGCGATGTCGTCTGCCACGGTTGGGGCAAAGAGCTGGCGCTCGGGGTGCTGCATGACATAGCCCACCTGGCGGCGAAGCGTGCGGCGCTCTTTCTTGTTGGTTGCTGCCTTGCCGCCGATAAGGACGCGGCCCGCGTCGGGCTCTTCCAGGCTGCAGAGCAGGCGCAATGCCGTCGACTTGCCCGAGCCGGTCTGGCCCACCAGGGCGCACAGGGACCCTTGGGCCACGGTAAAGCTCATGTCGTCCAAGGCGGGCTCGGCGGGGGTGTAGGAGAAGGTCACGTGGTCGAAGGCGCAGGCGGGGGCGGTGGGGGTTGCGGCCGACTGTGGGTCCGGGCGCGGGGCCGGGGCGGCCGCCGTCGACGCGGGCTTCTCGCCGCCTTCCAGCCGCGCGACGGCCTTGGCCAGCCGCATCTCAAACGGCAGCTCAAGGCCCAGCTCCTCGATGACCTGGGCGTTCTTCTCGCAAAAGACCTCGGCAGGCGAGCCGTCCAGCACGATCTTGCCGCGGCTCATGACCACGACTCGGCTGGCGAGAAGGGCCTCGTCCATGAAATGGGTCACGTGGACCAAGGTGGCGCCCGCGGCCTGCAGGCGGCCCATCACGCGCAGGATTGCCTCGCGGCCACGCACATCAAGGGACGCAGAGGGCTCGTCCAGCACCAACAGGCGCGGCTCCAGCGCCAGGGCCCCGGCGATGCAGACGCGCTGCCGCTGGCCGCCCGAAAGACGCGCCGGGTCCTTCTCGGCATAATCCTGCAGGGCAACGCGCCGCAGCTCACGGTCCACGCGACGGGCAATCTCGTCGCGCGGCAGGCCCAGGTTCTCGGGGCCAAAGGCTACGTCGTCGGCCACGACGCTGGTCACGATCTGGTCATCGGGGTTCTGGAAAACCAGGCCCAGCTTGCGGCGGGCCAGCCGGTAGGCGTCCAGGTCAACCTGGCCGTCGTCGCACACGGCGCGGCCCACAAGCTCGACCGAGCCTTTGTCTGGGGCGAGAAGCCCGCACAAGACCTGCGCCAGTGTGGACTTTCCGCTGCCGTTGGCGCCCAGGACGCACACGCGCTCGCCCTCGCGGACGGTCAGGTCAACGCCGTCGAGTGCGGCGGTGGCCCCGTAGTTTAGGACCACGTGAGAAAGACGCGCCAGCACGGGTTTCTCGCCCGCGCCGGCGCTTTTCTCGGCTGCGATGTTTTGGGTAGACAACGTTTTTCTCGCCGGCTGCGCTATTTGCTCAGCGCCTTAGAGACCGGCTTGATCACCAGGGCGCACAGCACGCAGTTGAGCGCGATCTTCATCACGTTGAACGGCACCAGGATGGGGACGATCATGCTCACCACGGCGTCGACGGTGACGGCGGTGTACATGGGCGTCACCACGATGTTCATGAGGATGCAGACGACCAGCGAGACCACGGCGCCCACGCCCATGCCCACCAGCATTCCCTTGGTGGAGCGCATCTTGCCGTAGACCAGCGAGCAGGGGACGATCAGCGCGACGTTGGCCGCGATCGCCATCAGCACGCCCCAGGGGTTGAAGGCAAACAGCAGGTGGAGCAGCCACGACAGCACGGCCACGAGCGCACCGGTGACCGGGCCAAAGACCAGGCCCGCGACCAGGGCGATCACGCCGGAGGGGTCGTACTCGAGCCAGGGCGCGGGCGGGAAGATGGGGATCTCGATGAAGCTGCAGATAAGGGCCATCGCGCAGAAGAGCGCCGTGACCGCTATGCGCTTGTTTGACCAGGCTGCGCCGGTGTTTGTCGTGGAGTGCGTGTCATACGAAAAGTGCGTGGAAGTGGCCATGGTAGGCCTCCGTTTCTTCCATCCGGACTATAACCGTTGGTCCTGGAATCTCACCAGGTCAACCGCGTATTCGCGGGTCGCGGACTTCCAGGCGCGCACGCCGGGTTACCGCCAGTGGGGAATTTCGCCCCGCCCTGAAACTGACGCGGCCGACTATATCACTTTCGTAAGGGGTTTGCTACGAGATAGTTTTCGCGGTAACGCCCCTGCTATACTCACTGCGCTACGTGCCTGTTTGCGCGCGCATCCCCTGATGGACGATCGAAAGGAAATGATGTCCGACAGTGACAGTCCCCTTGAATGGCAGCTGCGTGCCATCGTTGGCGAGGATAACCTGCTGGTAGACGAGCCAATGAGCGAGCACACGACCTTCGAGGTAGGCGGCCCGGCCGACTTCTACGTCATCCCCGAGGATTTCGACGAGGTGCGCGACGTCATCGCGGCCTGCAAGGACGCGGGGGTTCGGTATTTTGTCCTGGGGTGCGGCTCTGACCTGCTGGTTTCTGACGAGGGGTACCGCGGCGTGATCGTTGCCGTGGCAGACGGCCTTATGGGCGTCACCGTCGAGGGCGACCAGATCTGCTGCCAGGCGGGCGTGGGCCTGCGCGAGGCGAGCGAGATGGCTTGTGAGCTGGGCCTTTCTGGCCTGGAGTTCGCGTGCGGCATTCCCGGTTCTGTGGGCGGCGCGTGCTACATGAACGCCGGGGCCTACGGTGGCTGCGTGGCCGACGTCTTAAGCGAGGTGCGTGTGCTTACGCCCGAGGGCACCGTGGTTGACCTGGGCGCCAACGAGCTCGAGATGGGTTACCGCACGAGCCGTGTGGCGCGCGAGGGCCTGGTGGTCTTGTCGGCCACGTTTGACCTGGACCGAGGCGACCCCGAGAAGATCCGCGCCACGATGGACGACCTTACCCGCCAGCGCGAAGAGAAGCAGCCGCTTGACGTGCCGTCGGCCGGCTCGACCTTCAAGCGCCCCGAGGGCCACTTCGCCGGCAAGCTGATCACCGACGCGGGTCTCAAGGGTTACCAGGTGGGAGGCGCCGCCGTGAGCAAGAAGCACGCCGGCTTTGTCGTCAACCTTGGGGGCGCGACCGCGGCCGACGTCCATGCGGTCATCGAGCACGTCCAAGCCGAGGTGGCCCGCCAGTTCGACGTCTCCCTCGAGCCCGAAGTGCGCTTTTTGGGGTAGCGGGGCGTCGCGGGTTGTCAAAACCCCGCACCTTGACCAAGTTTTCTTTTCTTTTGCCGAGAAACCCCAGTTGATTTTTGGGTAAGGAGAAGAAACTTAGTCAAGGTGCGGGGTTTTGGGGGCAGAGATGAGGTACGCGTTTCTCGGCGCAAGGTCTGCTTGCGAGGTTTTGCGGCATTTCTCCAGCGAGGGTCTCGCGGGCGTGCAACGCTGGCCGTCCGAGCCTCGCCAGCTCCCTTCTCGCGAGAATTGCGTGTCGAACCAGCGCGAGGCCAAGGAGTTTCTCGCCGAGAAGGGCCTTTCGCGTATTGGCGTCTTTTCTTCTCCGGTTGACCTGCTGGTCTCTTCTAGGCAAGCTCGAAGCAGCGGAAAGACGGCGACTTTTCACGTTTGGAGCGGCACGATTCCTGCGGCGACGTGTTTGAGGCTCGACGAGGCCCTTGTTTGCAGCGGCCCCGAGTTCGTCGTATTGCAGGCATGCGCATCTGTTGCCAAGCTCGATGGCCTTCTGGAGGGCCACGTTGCCGCGGTTCAAGCCGAGCGTGAGGCCTTGGCTATGACGGGGGCCGACCGCGGCGTGCTTGTTGACCACCCGGTTAAGTGGGAGCAAATCAGGCGGCTTGTCGGCGCGGCATACTTGACCTGCGAGTTTTGCGGAACTTATCGTTTGCCGTGCGGCGAGAATGGCGCTTGCTACCATGCGGCGCCGCTCATGTCCTTGGAGAGCTTGCGAGAGGCGGCGGCCCAGGTGGCCCCTTCTGTGGCGTGGCGTCGCGCGACGAAGGTGGCAGACCTCGCTTTTGAGGGTTCGGCGTCCCCTATGGAAGCGGCGCTGGCCCTTATGCTTACGCTCCCTGTAGACTTTGGTGGCTTTGGGCTTAAGAAACCGCAGCTTAATGCCAGTGTGGACTTAACCTGCGAGGAAGGCTTTTCTCGCCTAGAGACGGTGCGTCCCGACTTTCTTTGGGCCAAGGAGCGCGTTGCCCTGGAGTACGACAGCGCGCAGTTTCACGAAGGGGTAAAGGCAAGCCCAAGAATCGATGTGGCTCGTTGGAATGCTTTGACGGCAGCGGGCTACCGGGTCTTTAGGGCCACGGAGCGCACGGTGCGTTCTGTGGCCGATGTCGCCGAGCTTGCGGCTCAGATTGCCCATGCGCTTCACGTGACGCTCGAGGCACCGAGCGACCTGCAGGTCTTGCGCCGTCAGCGACTCCTTGCCTTCTTGATGCCAAGGAGCTTGGAAGCCGAGTAAGCTCCCTTGCGCTTGAGAAAACCTCGCACCTTGACTTAGTTTCTCTACAAGAAAACCCCGCGACCTGGGCTTTTCTCAGCAAAATCAGCGAGAAGAAAGTCAAGGTGCGGGGTTTTGTGGGGTGAATGCGATCCGAAACCCGCTAGTTCTTAAGCGAGTTCAACGGGGCCGGGAAGCGGCCGCCGCGGTGGGCAAGGACGGTGCCGGCGTGCTTGTTGACGGGCATGACGGGCGCCGAGCCAAACAGGCCGCCGAACTCCAGCATGTCGCCCTCGCTCTTGCCAATCGCGGGGATCAGGCGCACGGCCGTGGTCTTGGTGTTGATCACGCCGATGGCCATCTCGTCGGCGATGATGCCGGCAATGGCCTCGACGGGCGTGTCGCCGGGGATGGCGATCATGTCCAGGCCAACCGAGCACACGCAGGTCATGGCCTCGAGCTTCTCGATGGAAAGCGCGCCGTCGATGGCCGCCTGGATCATGCCGGCGTCCTCGGACACGGGGATGAAGGCGCCCGACAAGCCGCCCACAGAAGACGACGCCATGACGCCGCCCTTCTTGACGCAGTCGTTGAGAAGGGCCAGCGCCGCCGTGGTGCCGGGGCCGCCGCACTCGCCCACGCCGATGATCTCCAAGATCTTGGCAACCGAGTCGCCGGCCGCGGGGGTGGGGGCCAACGACAGGTCGACGATGCCCTTCTCGACACCCAGACGGCGGCTGGCCTCGCGGCTCATGAGCTCGCCCGCGCGGGTGATCTTAAAGGCGGTCTGCTTGATCTTCTCGGCCACCTGCATGAGGTTGGCGTCGGCGGGCAGCTCGCTCAACGCCGCGGCCATGACGCCGGGGCCAGAAACGCCCACGTTAATGACGGCGTCGGCCTCGCCCGAGCCGTGGACGGCGCCCGCCATGAACGGCGAGTCCTCGACCATGTTGGCAAAGACCACGAACTTGGCCGCGCCGTAGCAGTCGATGTCGACGGTGCGGCGCGCGCACTCGACGATGGTCTGGGCCGAGAGAAGCACGGCGTCCATGTTGATGCCCGCGCGGGTGGACGCGATGTTTAAGGACGAGCACACGCGCTCGGTGGTGGCCAGGGCCTCGGGCACGCTGGCGATGAGCTTGCGGTCGGTGGCGCCCATGCCCTTTTGCACCAGGGCGCTAAAACCGCCCATGAAGTCGATGCCCAGGGTCTGGGCCGCGCGGTCCATGGCGTGGGCGATGGGGGAGAGGTCCTGGTCGGGGCAGGCGGCCGCGATCTGCGCGACGGGCGTCACGCTCACGCGCTTGTTGGCGATGGGGATGCCGTACTCGGCCTCGAGGTCATCGGCGGTCTCTACCAGGTGCTCGGCAGTGCGGGTGATCTTGTCGTAGACCTTGTCGCACATGCGGCCCATGTCCTCGTCGGCGCATCCGGCCAGGCTGATGCCCATGGTAATGGTGCGCAGGTCAAGGTTTTGCTCCGAGACCATCGACAGTGTTTCGGCAACTTCTTGGGGCGTGATATCCACGGTAGACCCTTTCTTTGAAAGCTGTGTTGCGACGCTAGTGTGCCCTATTATAAAGATGTGCGCCTAAGCTCCGCAGACGGTGACACAACGGAAAAACAATCCGGCGAGAAGGGCGCGGCCGGCACAGGGCCCGCGCCGCTGGATTTGGCGAGACGGGCAGGCAGGGCACAGCATGGCAAAGGTGACGCTCAAGGACATCGCGCGCGAGACGGGCATGTCGACGGCCGCCGTTTCCCTGGTGTTGAACGACCGGCCCAACAAGATCTCGGCCGCAAAGCGCAAGCTCATCAAGGACGTGGCCCGCAAGAAGGGCTACGTCCCCAACCAGATTGCGCGAAGCCTCGTCATGCAGCACTCCCAGACGCTGGGCCTCATTGTCCCCAACATCGTGAGCCCGTTCTTCTCGTCCTTGGCCCGCGAGCTTGAGATCCGATGCCGCGCGCAGGGCTATGCCCTCTTCATCACCAACTCCGACGACCGATCAGAGAACGACCTCGAGCTGGTGCGCCAGCTCATCAACCGGGGTGTCGACGGGATCTTCCTTGTGGTGGCCTCCGAGCCGCCGCGCCAGGAGCTTCTCAGCGTGCTTGAGACCTTACCGGTCCCGTATTTGCTGGTAGACCGCGTGATTCCGGGCTTTGAGTGCGACCGCATTGGCTTTGACAACCAGCAGGGCGGCTACCTGGCCACCCGCTACCTGCTGTCCTACGGCCACCGGCGCGTGGCCTGCCTGGTCAACACCGAGTCGAACACCGGCGTCGCGCGCGTGGCGGGCTATGCCCAGGCTTTGGCCGAGAAGGGCGTCGAGTTCGACCCGGCCCTGGTCCTTCGCAGCGCCTACTATATTAGTGACGCCTACGAGGCCGCCCGTCAGCTTTTGGCGACCGACGCCACGGCCGTCTTCGCAAGCTCCGACAACATCGCGTTGGGCCTGCTCAAGCGCCTGTACGAGGAGAACCTGCGGGTGCCTCGCGACTACTCGGTGGTGAGCTACGACAACTCGGCGGCCGATTCGCTGTTCGAGCCGGCCTTGACGTCGATCGAGCAAAACGTCGCCGAGCTGGCCACGGGCGCGATCGAGATCATGGTCGGCCGTCTACAGGAGGCGGGCGGGAGCGGGGCCGCACCGTCCGGCGCCGGCGAGACGATCACCCGCGTCCTCACGCCGCGGCTGGTCGTGAAGGCCAGCGTCCGCAGGCGGTAGGGGGGCGCAGCGCGGCCGCGGGGCCGACGCCGGCCCGCGACCCGCCCGGCCTTCTCGTCGCGCCCTTCTCTGCACAAAATTTTGCCTCGAGATTACAAAATTCTTTCACTTTCTCGCGAGGTAAAACGTTTTACCCACTATACTTCAAACCAAGGAAAAGGATGCCCGCGCAACCAAGCGCCGCGGGCAACCAAACGCCGAGGCCCCGCGCCCCGGCAGGAAAAGGAGGACTCGCATGGCACAGCCCGTCATCGGAACCCCGTGGCAGAAGCTCGATCACCTCGTCGACTCGGCAGAGCTCGAGGGCGTCGACAAGTATTGGCGCGCCGCCAACTACCTTTCGGTCGGCCAGATCTACCTTCGCTCCAACCCCCTTATGAAGAAGGACTTCGTTGACGAGAAGACCGGCGAGAAGCGCGACTTTGGCCGCGCCGACGTCAAGCACCGTCTTGTTGGCCACTGGGGCACCACCCCGGGCGTGAACTTCCTGTTTGGCCACGTCAACCGCCTTATCGCCGATCACCAGCAAAACGCCATCTTCCTGATGGGCCCGGGTCACGGCGGCCCCGCCGGCACCGCCCAGTCCCTGCTCGACGGCACCTACCGTGAGATCCGCCCCGACATCACCAACGACGAGGCCGGCCTGCAGAAGTTCTTCCGCCAGTTCTCCTACCCCGGCGGCAT
>CAVKOL010000026.1:0-19806 GCA_963658035.1 Bacteroidaceae bacterium | reverse complement strand
CTTGACCTGCTCTTCCCCATCGACGGTTTTCTCGGCGCCAACGAAGACCAGGTCACCGCCGCCTGCGAGGAGCTGGCAGGCCATCTGCGGGCCATCTTCCACTGCGAGTCGACCTTCTCCCTGCACACCCGCTAGCCCTTCTCCGCAACAAATAGTCGAAAGACGGGCGCTCTCAAGCGATTGGTCGAGCAACCAACCGTTTCAAACCAACAAAACCCCAGTTGGCCACCGCCCCAACGAGCCGTCAATCAGCGAAATCGCCCCATTGCGCCCGTCTTTCGTCACTTTTGTCCCCGCATCGCCCCATTCGCCGTGACCATAATGTCGAAAGGCGGCGGCAGTACGAAAGAAGGCCGAGTAGCCCGCGGTTTAGCGCAACTCCCAACTGGGGTTTTGTTGCCCAAACGCGTTGGCTACTCGGCCAATCACAGTACTGCCGCCGCTTTTCGAAAATAGATGGAGTCGGCTACTCCGGACACACCGGAACTTAGTGGTGGAACAGCCTCATGTGGGTGAAGGCCATGGCCATGTTGTACTTGTCGGCAGTCTCGATCACGTTGTCATCGCGCACGGAGCCGCCGGGCTGGGCGATGTAGGAAACGCCGGACTTGTGGGCTCGCTCGACGTTGTCGCCAAAGGGGAAGAAGGCGTCGGAGCCCAGGGTCACGCCGGTCTGCGTGGCGATCCAGGCGGCCTTCTCCTCGCGAGTCAGGACCTCGGGCTTCTCGGCAAACCACTTTTGCCACTCGCCCTCGGCCAGAACGTCGTCGTGCTCGTCCGAGATGTAGACGTCGATGGCGTTGTCGCGGTTGGCGCGGCGAATGCCGTCGACAAACTTGAGGCCCAAGACCTTGGGGTGCTGGCGCAGGAACCAGGTATCGGCCTTGCTGCCGGCAAGACGGGTGCAGTGGACGCGGCTCTGCTGGCCCGCGCCCACGCCGATGGCCTGGCCGTCCTTGACGTAGCACACCGAGTTGGACTGCGTGTACTTCAAGGTGATAAGGCTCACGATCATGTCGCGGCGGGCGGCCTCGGGGATGTCCTTGTTGACGGTCACAACGTCGCTGAGCAGCTCTTCGTTGATCTCGAAGAAGTTGTGGCCCTGCTCAAAGCTGATGCCAAAGACGTCCTTGGTCTCGATGGCCGGGCACACGTAATCGGGGTCGATTTGTACAACGTTGTACTTGCCGCCCTTCTTGGCGGAGAGAATCGCCAGGGCCTCGGGCGTGTAGCCGGGGGCGATGATGCCGTCCGAGACCTCGTGCTTGATGTAGAGGGCGGTGCGCTCGTCGCAGACGTCGGAGAGCGCGGCCCAGTCGCCGTAGGAGCTCATGCGGTCGGCGCCGCGGGCGCGGATGTAGGCGCAGGCGATCGGGGTGAGCTCGCCCTCGTCGTCGACAAAGTAAATCTGCTTATCGGTCTCGGAGAGAGGCAGGCCCACGGCGGCGCCGGCCGGCGAGACGTGCTTGAAAGACGCGGCGGCGGGCAGGCCGGTTGCCTGCTTGAGCTCACGCACGAGCTGCCAGGAGTTGAGGGCGTCCAGGAAGTTGATGTAGCCAGGCTTACCTGCCAGGACAGTAACGGGCAGGTCAGAGCCGTCCTTCATGTAAATGCGGGAAGGCTTTTGGTTGGGGTTGCAGCCGTACTTGAGCTCGAGCTCGGATGCCATTGATTTCTCCTTTGATGTTCTAGGCGTATGGGGTGCGACGGATGGCGCGACGTTAGTCGCCGAGGTTCTTGTTGTAGATCTTGACCTCGCTGCCAACCTTGGCGTAGAGGGAAACCTTGTTGTCGGGGTTGAGGGCGGCCCAAACCTCGTCGGGCGTGGGCAGGCTGACCTCGATGGGCTCGCCGGCAAAGGTGGGCAGCGGGTTGCCGTCGCCCTGGTAGGTCGAGATGAAGTAGCCGCAGCCCTCGTCGGCGCCCTCGTAGGCAAAGAACTCGCGCAGGCAGCGGCCGTTGGCCTGGTGTTTGAGGATAGAAATCTCGAAGGAGCCGTCCTCGTTGATGACCGAGCTGATGCGCGGGGTGAAGTTGGGGGCATCGGGCTCGAACTCGCGGGCCATGCAACCGTCGCGGAAGCTACCGGCGTTGACGATGGTGTCGGTCTGGTCGCCGTTGGTCACCACGAGCTTCTCGCCCATGGTACGAACGGGGTGGTAGATGATGAGGCTGGGATCCTCAAGCAGCTCGGGCTTGTGGGCCTCGGTGCGGATGCCGTCGGGGCACTCGACAAAAACGCGGTTGCGGCTGTTGGTGCTGCGACCCATGATCCAGTAGTAGACGGTGTCCTTGCCCACCACAATGCCGCGGCCGGGGTAGGGGTTGTTGGAGAGAAGCTCGATCAAGTCCTGCATTGGCACATCCCTTCGATAAGGAACCGCACTTCGCGCAGGTTGGGCCACCAAAAAAGGCAAGCCACCTCTGCGCAGAGAACGGCTTGCCCAGACGGTCGGCACTTTGTATGTTTGCGCTGCTCCCCCGCGGTTGCCCGCGATTATCCGTCAGTCACAACGCACGTCCCAGTTTATCAGGCGCAGGCCCTAGATTTCACGGCTCCCCAGAACATCCTTCACTTGTTCATCCGGGGAGTTCTAAAACAAAAAGAACGATATTGGGAAGCCGGATTGGATTTGAGCTATCTAACCCCAGTGACGTCTCGACAAAACCGCAGGTCGCGGAAATCGAAGACAGGGGTTACACCAGCAAAAACCGAATTGGATTCCCAATATCGTCTATTTCTTTGAACGCCGGCCTACAAGGGCGGCGTTTGCGATGCTATAAGGCTTACAACACCAGGAAGTAGGCCAGGAAGGCGGCTGCGGCGACCCACATGAGGGGCTTAACCTTGGTGGCCTCGCCCTTGAAGAGGGCGATGACGACGTAGGCGATGAAGCCCATGCCGATACCAGCCGAGATGGAGTACGTAAACGAGATGCCGGCAACAATCAGGAAGGCCGGGAAGCCCTGCGAGATGTCGGACCAGTCGATCTCGTGGACGTCGCCCATCATAAGGAAGCCCACGTAAACCAAAGCGCCGCAGGTAGCGGCGGAAGGCACGCACGCAACAACAGGCGAGAAGAACGCGGCCAGGATGAACAGCACGCCGGTGCAAATCGACGTCAGACCGGTGCGACCGCCGTCGGCCGCGCCCGAGGCAGACTCGACGAAGGTCGTGATGGACGAGACGCCAAAGAGGCCGCCCACCGCCGCGGCGGCAGAGTCGACCAGCAAGATCTCGCGGATGTTCTCGACGTTGCCGTCCTCGGTGAGGAACTCGCCCTGCTTGGCGACGGCCATCGCGGTGCCCATGGTGTCGAAGAAGTCGCTCATGAGCAGCGAGAAGGCAACGACGAGCAAGGCCGGGTCGGTAAGGACCTTGACGATGGCAAGCGAGCCGTCGTCGGTCGCGGCAAAGGGCGCGCCAATGGTGCGCACGTCAAGCGGGGCGACGATGGAGGTGGGCACCGTGGTGACGCCCAGGGGAATGCCCAAGATCACAGCGACAACGATGCCGATGAGCAGGGAACCCGGCACGTTGCGGGTAGCAAGCGCGACCGTCACCAGGATAGAAATAACGCCCACGATGAACGCGGGCGAAGTCACGTTGCCAAGGCCAATAATGGTGCCGTTACCAGCGGTGATGATACCGGCGTCGGCCAGGCCGATCATAGCGATGAACAGGCCCAGGCCAACCGAGATGGCGTGGCGCAAAACCACCGGGATGGCATCCATGATGGCCTCGCGCAGGCCGCAGACAACCAGCAGCAAGATGACGATGCCCTCGAGGAAGATGACGCCCATGGCGATGTGCCAGTCGCCGTTGCACACCGTGGTCGTGATGCTGGCGACCATGGCGTTGATGCCCAGGCCAGAGGCGCAAGCCAGCGGGCGGTTGGCGAAAACGCCCATGCAGATGGTCATGATGCCGGCACCGATGCAGGTCGTGCAGGCCAAAATCGTCGAGTCGATGCCCGCGGCCGAGAGCACCGCCGGGTTGACGGCGATGATGTAGGCCATCGCCAGGAACGTGGTCAGGCCGGCGCGCATCTCTGTCGCCACGCTCGACCCTCGCTCGGTAATGTGAAACAGCTTGTCCATTCTTCCTTCCTCCCCCGCCTACTCGGCGGATTTAAGTGCCTCGACCATGTCCACGCGGTCGAGCGAACGATTGGTCATGAGGTTAACCAGGAGGGTAAAGACAAGCGCGAGGACCGCCGAGTAAACATAGCTGGGCCAAGCCACAACCGTGTCAAAGTAAATCGACGGCATCTTAAGGACGTAGGTCAAGCCACGCGTCAGCAAATAGCCTGCTGGCAAGCCACACAGAATGCCAATCAACGTTAGAATAACCGTTTCCTTGTTTACGTACGTGTAAACTTCTCTCGACTTGAAACCTAACACCTTGATGGTCGCCAGCTCGCGCTCGCGCTCGGAGATATTGGTGTTGGACAAGGTGAAGACCACCGTGAAGCTCAGGGCCGCAGCCAGGACAATCACCACGTAGACCACGGTGTTTATCAGCGTAAAGGCAGACGAGAAGTCCCGCACGCTCTTGGCCGTCGAGGTCAAGGTGAGCAGGCGCGTGTCGCTGGCAAGGCTGTCGGCAAGCTCGATTTGCGAGGCGGCGTCGCCCTCCAAGTTGGCGAGAAGGGCGTTGTTCTCGGCGGCTTTTCCAAAGGCGTCTTGGTAGGCGCTTTGGCTCATGATCATGAAGTTGCCCAGGTAGTTGAGGCAAACGCCCGTGACAGCAACGTCGGCTTCCTTCATGGTGCTGTCCTGCACATCCAGCGCGTCGCCCGTGGCAAAGCCCAGGACCTCCTGGGCGTTCTTGGTGATAAGGGCGCCCGTCTCGCCCAAGTCAAGCGTCTTGCCGGCGCTATCAACCAAGCCCAGGTAAGAGGACGTGTCGCAGCTGTTAGGCAGGACCAGCAGGGTCACAGACTCGGACGAGCCGTCGTGGCTCACGGTGACGCTGTCCACAAAGAGCCGCTGCGTGGCCGTGACCTGGTTTCTCGCATCAATCTCTAAAGCAACGTCGTCAAGGTTGCCCGTGGACGTGACGGCGAGAAGGTCATAACGAACAAAGCCGGCGTCGCCGTACTGACGGTCGGGCAAAGACAGCACCGTGTCGCGAATGCCAAAGCCGCAGACGAGAAGGGCCACGCAACCGGCGATGCCAAAGACCGTCATGAAGAAGCGGCGCTTGTATCGCAGCAGGTTGCGGGCGGTGACCTTGTTCAAGAAGCTCAGGCGGCGCCAGATGAAGCCAATGTGCTCCAAGAAAATGCGGCTGCCCGCCTTAGGCGCCTTGGGCCGCATGAGCGAGGCAGGGACCTCTTTGAGCTCCTTCACGCAGCTCCCGATCGTCGCCCCCACAATGCCCACGGCAAAGAGCGCGACGGCCGCCACCGCATAAACCGCATCAAAATGGAAAGTAAACGCAGGAAGGGCGTACATCGTCGAGAAGATCGTGAAGATAATCGCGGGCAGCACGATGAAGCCCAGGAAGTTGCCGACGATGGTTCCCACCAGGCACGCGATGCTCGCGTAGACGGTGTACTTAGAAAGAATGCGCGCGCGGCTGTAACCCAGAGCCTTGTACAGGCCAATGAGGCCGCGCTCTTCCTCCACCATGCGTGTCATGGTGGTGAGGCTGATCAGCACCGCCACCACAAAGAAGATGATGGGAAGCACGGTGCCCAAGACCTCGATGCAGCTCGCGTCTGATTCGACACTGGCGTAGCTGGGCAGGTCAGAGCGGGTTTGGACGTACCAGGTGGCGTCTTCGATCTGGGCCACCTTGGCGCGGGCTTCGGCGATCTTGGCAGCGGCATCGGCGCGGTTTGATTCCAACGTTGTACGAGCGTCGTCAAGCTCGGCCTGGCCGCTGGCAAGGTCGGCCTCGGACTGGGCGATGGTGGCCCAGCCCTGCGCGATCTGCTCCTTGGCGCTTGTGCGGTTGGCGTCCAAGGTTTGCTGTGCCTCGGCCAACGAAGACCTGGTAGATGCTATCGTTTGGCGAGCCGACTGGATTTGGGCCAACTTGGACTCGAGGTCTGTCTTCTGTACGGCAAGGGACTGCTTTTGCGCCGCGAGCTCTTGGTCGACCTTCTCGGTTGCTTCTTGGGCAGCGGCATCGGCCGCGGTCGCCAGCGCTTGCTCCTTGGCGGCGGCAAGCTGATCGGCGCCCGCCTGGGCCTGGGCGAGGTTTTCTTGCAGGGCCGCAAGGGTCGCTTGCTGCTCGGGCGTCAACTCGCCGGCTGCGGCGGCCTGCTCAAGCTGGTCGATAGACGCCTGTAGGGTCTCGATGGTCGCGGCCAGCTCGCTTTCCTGGGCGGCAAACTGCTCCTCCACGGCCGCCTGTGCCGCCGCCTGGGCCTGCGCCACGGCACTCGCAACGGCCGCGTCACGACTGACATCAATCTGTGCCAGGCCCGCCTCTATCTGAGAAATACCATCGACGACCTGCGGCTCGTTTGCGTCGAGCTGAGCCTCGTTTGTGCTGATCTGCGACAAGCCGTCGTCAATCTGGGCCTGGGCGTCGGCCAGCTCCTTGTTTGCCAGGGCCTCCTGCAGGGTCAGCTCGTCCTTGCCGTCTTGCAGCTGGGTACGTCCGTCGTCGATGGTCGCCTGCGCGTCGTCGATTTCCTTCTGGCCATCGGCGATCTTTTGGTTTGCCTCGGCCTCGGCGTCGGCGATCTTTTGGTAGGCCTCGTCACGAATCCCCTGTCCACGGGCCTGCTCGCGCTCCTCGCGCACGGCCTCTACCTGCGAGGTCACGAGGCTCACCAGCTGCGTGTAGTCGTCGGAGTAGCACAGCGGCGCGTCCGAGCCCTCGACGCGCACGTAGGCCGCAGTGTAAACGCTGGTGTCCAGGACGTTGTCCGCTGTGACAAAGAACGCGTAGGCCGCAGAGCCGCTGGACCTAAAGGACATGGAGCCCTCACCTGCGTTGATGTCTTGCGGGTCCAGCACGATGGCGCTGATCGTGTACTCGTGGCGAGAAAAGATCGCGGTCGTGGCCGAGGTATCGGTGTCAAAGTCGAGGTCGTCGTCATCGTCTGCGGCGTCGGCGCCCGTCTCGCCTGCGCCTTCGTCGTCCGCCTCGTTCCTAAAGGTCAGGGTATCGCCCACGCCCAGGCCCGTCTCGTCGGCATAACGCCTGGTCACAGCCACGTGCTGGGCGTCCTGCGGCAGCTCTCCTTCCAAGACAAGCGGCTCGTTGAGGCCCTTCTCAGATAACGCGCGGACCTCGGCCTTCGATGAGCCCGATCCCACCGTGGTATAGACCGTCTCGGCCCAACCGCCCTCGGCTGTCTCTACCCCGTCGATTGCGGCCAGCGCCTCGACGTCGTCGTCAACCAGGCCCAGCGTAGACTGCACGCGCACGTCAAAGAGATGCTGCGCGTCAAAGAACTCGTCTGCCGAGAAGCGCAGGTCGACGCAGGCGGCCCGCAGGCCCACCAGCATGATCGCGCCCAGCATGCAGATCACGCAAAGCGCCACAAAGCGCTTGGCCGTCCCGCGAATCGTGCGAAGAATGCCCAGGTTAAAGGCCCTGTAAGTCACACCACGTGCCATTTGCTACCACTCTATCTGCGCGATGGGCAGCGGGTTTGCGTTGACGGTCATCTCGGTCACGCGGCCGCTCTTGAAGCGGATCAGGCGATCGGCCATCTGCGCCAGCGCAGCGTTGTGCGTGACGATGATGACGGTGATGCCGTCGCGGCGACAGGTGTCCTGCAGCAGCTGCAGGATCTGCTTGCCGGTTTGGTAGTCAAGGGCGCCCGTGGGCTCGTCGCACAGCAGGAGCTTGGGGTTCTTTGCCAGCGCGCGGGCGATAGAGACGCGCTGCTGCTCGCCGCCCGAGAGCTGCGCCGGGAAGTTGCCCAGGCGATTTGCCAGCCCCACCTTGGCAAGTGTCTCCTCGGCGTCCAGCGAGTCGGGGCAGATCTGGGCCGCCAGCTCGACGTTTTCCAGCGTCGTGAGGTTGGGCACCAGGTTGTAGAACTGGAAGACAAAACCCACGTCGGCGCGGCGAAAATCCACCAGCTCGTCTTCTGAGGCGTGGCTCACGTCGCGGTTGCCCACCACCACGCGGCCCGAGGTCGCGTGGTCCATGCCGCCCAGGATGTTGAGGGCCGTGGTCTTACCTGCGCCGGATTGGCCCAAAATCACGGCCAGCTCGCCCTTCTCGACACCAAACGAGGCGCCGTCCAGGGCATTTATCTGCGTATTGCCTTCTCCGTAGGTGCGCACAACGTTATCGAACTCGATGTAGGGCATGGAGGTTCCTTCCAGGGCGGCGGGCGAGAAGGGCGCGCGGGGTCGCCCGATCACTCGACACAGTGTCGTATGAACGTAGTATAGTGACCCGCAACCCCCGCGCTTAGGTCTTCTCGACACGTGGCGCGCAATTGTCGAGCGCAGGCGCCCCTTCCCCGTCCCAGCCCCCGCAAGAAAGCGGTCCCAGCCATGAAAAAGCAGCCTCAGATAACCGAGCAGACCCGCGCTAACCTGCGCGAAGCCTTTTGGGAGCTCTACGCCACCCGCCCCATCGAGCGCATCCCCGTGCGCGAGATCTGCGAGCGCGCCGGGTACAACCGTGCAACGTTCTACCTGTACTACCATGACGTCTACGAGGTCTTGGCCGAAGTCGAAGACACCGTCCTTTTGGGCATAAACACGCTGGTAGAAGGTCTGTTAGCGCGCGGAGAGACTCTAGATTTTAGCCAGCACATGGGCTTGATCTTCCAGATGGCCGCCGACTGGCGCTGCTACACCGAGGTCCTTCTCGGCCAAAACGGAGACCCGGCCTTTGTCGAGAAGCTCAAGGAGGAGCTGCGGCCGCTGGTCGACCAGTTTGTCCTGCCCGCGAGCAACCTGGACGAACAGGCCCGCCGCGTCGTGAGCGAGTTCTATTTGTCGGGCATTTTGGCCGCCGTGCGCGCTTGGCTTGCCGAGAAGGACCCCATGCCCATCGACGAGCTGATTCGCATTGTGGTGGGGACGGTGTTTCCGGCGTAGGGGGCGCGGGTGCGGTGGGGCGGGGCCGCGCTGCGCGGGAATTGGGGGTTGTCAGTACTTGCGACGGGTTTGCTGCGCGCGATTTGGCGGTCGTCAGTGTTTTTCTCGCCGTGCAGGGCCCTTCTCGGTAAAGCTGCATTGTAAAGCCGCAGGTAGAACGCTTGCGACAATTTCAAGGCGCCGAGAAGGGCGTCCAAAAGTACTGACGACCCCCGATTCGCGCGCAGCTTTTCGCGAGAAATACTGACGACCCCCAAATCCCGCGCACCTGCACGCCCGCGCTATACTCACTTGGCATGCAATCAACCTGCGATAACGCATTGGGAGAACAACGTTGAAAAAGGGTCTTATCGCTCTGGCCTGCGGCGCGTTTGCCATGGGCTTCTCTGAGTTCTTGGTCATGGGTGTCATCACGAGCATCGCCGCGGGCGTGGGCGTGACCGTGCCCGAGGCCGGCGGCTTTATCTCGGCCTACGCGATCGGCGTGTGCTTTGGCACCCTCATCCTGGTCTTTGGCCACAACGTGGCGCCCAAAAAACTGCTGATGCTGTTCATGCTGCTGTGCTTTACAGGCAACGTTTTGGCAGCTACATCTCCCAACGCGGCAACGCTGACGGTTGCACGTTTTATATCTGGCCTGCCGCACGGAGCCTTCTTTGGCACGGCGACCATCGCGGCTAAGGCCATGGCCGAGAAGGGCCGCGAGGGCCAGGCCGTGGCGTTCATGGTCTTGGGCCAGTCGCTGGCAAACACCGTGGGCGTGCCCTTTGGCACCCTGTTGGCCGGCATGTTAAGCTGGCGCGCGGCCTTTGGGTTTGTCGCCGTATGGGCCTTGCTTTCCTTCGCGTTGACCTGGCGTTTTGTGCCCGCGATCCCCGGAGTCAAGGACGCCGGCCTGGCCGGGCAGTTCAAGTTCTTGGGCCGTCCCGGCCCGTGGGTGGTTCTTGCCGCCGTGTTCTTGGGCAACACGGGCATCTTTTGCTGGTGGACGTACGTCTCGCCGTGGCTCGAGACGGTTGGCGGATGGGACGCGGCTGTGCTGCCGGCGCTGCTGGTGCTGGCCGGCGCAGGCATGATCTTTGGCTCGCAGCTGGGCGGACGCGCGGGCGACCACTTCACGCCCGGCTGGGCCAGCGCGATTGGACAGGCGATCACCTGCGTTTCTCTGTTGGCGATTTTTGCGTTCTCGGGCTCTTTGGTGGGTTCGGCGGCGCTGATGTTCGCGTGCTGCTGCGGTCTGTTCTTTGTGTCCAGCCCCCAGCAGATAGCCATGGTCGAGGTGGGCCAAGGCGGCGGCGAGATGATCGGCTCGGCCTGCGTGCAGGTGGCCTTCAACGGCGGAAACGCAGTGGGTGCCCGCATTGGCCAGGTCGTTTTGGACACCGGGCTGGCGTACAACTACCCCGCGCTGGCCGGGGCGCCGATCACCGCCGTGGCCGTTGGGCTGCTGTGCCTGTACGCGTGGAAGTTCGAGCGCGAGTACCACGCGGCGGCGAGAAACGCTTAGGTCCCGCCTAGCGTTTGATCAGGCGCCTGCCCTAGAGCTTAAAGAACCCTAGCGCGATGGCGCCCGGCCCCACGTGGGTGCCAATCGTGGCGCCCACCGTGTGCACCGGCAGGTTGCCGTCGGGACAGCCCTGGGCCCACAGGTCGCGCGAGTCGGCGATGTACTTGTCCAGCAGCTTGCGAGACAAACCGGCGTAGCCCAGGGCCAGAGGCATGCTAAAGTCGATGCCGCCCGCTGCCTTGACCTGCTCGTTGAGCAGATTGCGGCCGTTTTTGGAGCCGCGCGCCTTGCCCAGGACCACCACGCGGCCATCGTCGACGCTAATGACCGGCTTGATGGCAAGCAACTCGCCAACGGCGCCCGCCGCACCGGAGATTCGGCCACCTTTGCGCAGGTATTCAAGGGTGTCGAGAAGTGCCACGACCTGCACGCGGTCTCGGGCCTCCTCCAGCTGGTCCGCGATTTCCGCCGCCGAGAGGCCCTTCTCGGCAAGTCGGCAGGCAAGCTCCACCAAGATGCGCTCGCCCACGCAGACGTTCATGCTGTCGACCACGCGCACGTGCCCGCGGGCCTGGGCCGCGGCGGTCATAGCGCTTTGGTGCGTGCCCGAGAGCTTGGACGACAGCGTGACGATCACGGCCTCGTCGCCCGCCGCGTGGGCGCGCTCCAGCGCCTGCGAGAAGGCATAGGGGTTGACCTGGCCCGTCTTGGGCAGCTCGTCGCTTTCGACCAGCAGCTCATAGAAGCGCTGGTGGGTAAGGTCCACGCCGTCTTGGTAGGTCGCGGAGCCAAAAGCGATGGACAGCGGCAGGACGTCGACGCCCGCAAGCTCGCCCGGCAAGATGTCAGAGCCGGAATCGGTAATGATGCGCACGGACATAAGCCCTCCTTAAGTAGGGTCTTTTAGCGGTTAGGTTGTTTAGGGTTGGTATTGGCGAGAAGTACGCCGCGCTAGCGAGAAATGCCCCTGAGCTGGCCCAACACCAAGCTCATCGAGTCGTACATCGCCTGGCGGTTCTCGGCCGTGAGGTCGCTGCCCGCGCGGGCCACGACGTCGTTGATGATCTGGTCGACCTCCAGCATGGCGGCGGCGCCCTTCTCGGTAAGGCATATCAAGGCGCGGTAGCGGGCCGGGGCATCGGCGGGTTTCTCCTCCCCTACCTCAACAAAGCCCTGGTCGGCCAGGCGGCTCACCACGCGCGAGACGGCCGCGCGGTCGATGCTGGCCAAGCGCGAGATCTCGGCTGAGGTCAGGCCCTCGGGGTGCTTTTGCAGGTGGTAGACGCACATGAGGTCCGAGGCGCGCAGGCCAAAGCGGGCCAGCTCGGCCGTCTTTATGCGCTGGATCTCCTTGTCGATGGCCGAGATCAGGCCCAAAAAGTCCTCAAAGCGCTCTTCAAGCACAGCGGTCTCCCAACTGCCGTAGATGTTGACGGGTCAATATTAGGCCGTCATATGTTGAGCTGTCAACATCTATTTGGGACTTCGCGCAAAAAGGCACCCGCAAGCCCGCGAGAACTCCTATTCAGCCACGCGAGCGGCGAAGTCGGCAAGCATCGCGGGGATGTCGATGCCCTGCGGGCACACCTTGGCGCAACGGCCGCAGGCCACACAGACCTCGGGGCGCTTATCCGCAGGCAGACTGTCCAGGAACATGTTCGAGATAAAGTCCTTGGGCCCCGTCGACAGGTTTTGGTTGTACATCTCGAGCAGCTTGGGGATATCCAGGCCGCGCGGACAGTACTCGGTGCAATAACGGCAGCCCGTGCACGGCACCGTCCCGCGGCTACCCATCTGGTGAGCAATCTCTTGCAGCGCGGCAAATTCGGCCGCCGACAAGGGCTTTTCCTCGCTAAACGTCGCGATGTTTTGCTCCACCTGCTCCATGTTAGACATGCCCGAAAGCGTCACGACGACGCCCGGCACGCTCTGGATAAACCGAAAGCACCACTCGACGTTGGAGGCATCGGGCCGCAGGTCGCGCAGGGTCTTCTCGCATGCCGAGTCAAGATTGACCAGCTTGCCGCCGCGCACGGGCTCCATCACCCACACGGGAATCCCGTAGCTGGCGAGAAGGTCCACCTTGGCACGTGCGTTTTGGAACTCCCAGTCAAAGTAGTTGAGCTGGATCTGGCAAAACTCCATGTGCTGGCCATAGGCGTCCAAGAAGCGGCGCATGCACTCAAGGCTTCCGTGGGTCGAGAAGCCCAGATGACGTATTTTACCTGCGCGTTTTTGCTCCAGTAGGTAGTCCAAGATACCGTAGGCCGGGTCCAGGTAGATGTCGATGTCCTTCTCGGCCACGTTGTGGAACAGGTAAAAGTCAAAGTAGTCCAGCCCCGTGCGGGCAAGCTGCTCCTCGAAGATCTGGGCCACCTTGCTCGCGTTGGCCGCGTCGTAGCCGGGGAACTTAGTTGCAACGTTGTACGTATCGCGCGGGTGGCGGCGCAGAGCCGCGCCCGTCGCTGCCTCGGAGCAGCCGCCGTGATAGGCCCAGGCGGTGTCGAAGTAATTGACGCCCTGCTCAAGGGCATAGTCGACCATCTGGTTGACGGCCACCTGGTCAATGCAAGCGTTATCGCCGTCGACCACGGGCAGGCGCATGAGGCCAAACCCCAAGGCCGAAAGCCGCTCTCCCTGGAAATCCTTGTACAGCATGAGTCCCTCTCCCCCGTTATCCTTTGCCGCGTAACCCAACAAGCCCCCGCTTGTCGAGCCGCAACCTACAAATCTTTGATGTAAAAGTGGTCCATCGCCGTGTGCGCCGAGCCAGCCGGATCGCAGCGCCGGTACCCCAGCTTGTCATACAAGTGAATCGCGGCTTTAAGATTGGAGTGCGTCTCTAGATAGAAGTGCGCATAGCCCCGCCGGCGCGCCGCGTCCTCGAGCAAGCCCACAAAGCGTGTGCCCAGGCCGTGGCCCTTAGCGGCGTCGCTTAGGTAGAGCTTTTGCAGCTCGGCGGTGTCGCTCAGCAGCTCGAACTCGGCCAGGCCGCCGCCACCCAGGACCGCGCCCGTCTCGTCCACGGCAACAAAGTACGCGCGCTTCTCGGGCGCCGCATCGTAAAACGCGCTCAAGTGCATGATCTCTGGGTCAAAATAGGCCGTGCCCGGGATATCCAGGCCAAACGCCTTGAGGTTGGCCCGAGCGATCGTGCCCATGACCTCGTCGTCTGCCGCCGTGATCGGCCTAATCTCTATCGATGATGCGCTCAAACCCTAAACTCCCAACGCCTCTGCCCAGTCGGCTTCCTTAAAACCGCAAAGCACGAAATCGTCCCCCACCAGCAAAGGCCTCTTGACCAGCATTCCGTTTGTGGCGAGAAGGTCATAGCACTCCTCGTCGCCCATGCCCGCGTCCAGACGCGCCTTGACGCCCAACTCGCGATACATCATGCCCGACGTGTTGAAGAAGCGCCGCACCGGCAACCCCGAGCGGCGGTGGAACTCGGTCAGCTCGGCTGCCGTGGGGTTGTTGCCCACGATGTCGCGATCCAGGTACTCGACGCCCTTCTCGTCCAGCCACTTCTTGGCCTTCTTGCACGTCGAGCACTTTGGGTACTCCAAGAACAAAACGCTCACGTCTTCGCCTCCTATTAAAACCATGGTCTAGCTGCGGCGAGCCCTGCACTTCTCAGCAAAAGCATTGGTCGCCGTCAGGCAAGAAATCGGCAGAACAAATATGCCGTCGGTCCTTCTTAAAGCATAACCGCCCGGCGTAATCACCGCGCAGAAAACAGGCTCGCCCATAACCGTCTTGTCAATCTTCTTGGCAAGGGACTTCAAGCTTGCGGCGCCATCATCCACCTCGGAAGCCCCCATCTTAACCTCAAGGAGCGCATACCTGCCGTCCCGCAACTGAATCACCGCATCGGCCTCAAGGCCGGATTCATCATGGTAATGGAACAGCTCGCCGCCCAGGCTCCGGGCATAGACACGAAGGTCCCTAACGCATAAAGATTCAAACAAAAGCCCCATCGTCGAAAGGTCCATCAAAAGAGATTTAGGGCTTGCGCCAATGGCGGCTACGGCAAGCGAGGGACAGACAAAATGCCTGGTAGGCGTCTTGGTAATTCGAGATTTGGCATGAAGCGACGGCGTCCAGGAAGAAAGCTCCTGGACAACGTAGAGCCTTCTCAACGCCGCCAGATAACCGTTAACCGTGTCCTTGGACAGGTCAATGTCGCGGTTCTTGAGGTCCTTCAAGATCTTCGACTGCGTTGCCTGAGAAGAGCTAAGGCGCGCATATTCCCCCATGATCAGTCGGGCGTACTGGGGGTTTCTCGCCACGCCGTCCACCCTGGAAATGTCTTGCTCGGCAATGGTCGTGAGGTAATCGAAGGGCATCTCGAGCGCCAGGTCCCTTGGCATGGACGTCACCGAGTGGGGCCAGCCGCCGCGGCAAATGAGATAGGCCATCTCCTCCACATCGCAGTCGGAATAGCCGTCGATGTCCCGCGCCCCATCGAAGAGCTGCTCAAGCGTCACCTCGCAGGTAGAGTCCTTGGACTCGCTGAGGGTCATGGGCTCCATATCGAGCGACGCGATTCTGCCCGCCCCCGAGTGCGACGGCAGCGAGACGGGCGTCGAGGAGCCGGTGAGAAGGAACTGGCCGGGCTCTGGATTTCCGTCGACGGTATAGCGCACCGCGTCCCACAACTGGGGCGCCTCCTGCCACTCATCGATAAGGCGCGGGCGCGCTCCGTCAAGAAGCAGCGACGGTTTGGCATCAGCCAACAACCTGTAGTCGGCCCGCCTGTCCGGGTCCTGCATCATGAGCGAGCTTGAGGCAAGCTGCAGCGCAGACTGGGTCTTGCCGCACCATTTTGGACCGCGGACCTCAACCGCGCCAACGTAGCTCAGCTTCCTCTTTATGAGCTCATCTGCAAGGCGTGGAAAGTACTTCTTTTGGGTTAACTTTTTTTGAGGCATATTACCCTGTTTTCCTGCGCAACCTTCCAATTGCGATAATTATAACCGTCCGATTGCGGAGTTTTCAACCTGCCGATTGCGGAATTAATGACCGTCCAATTACGAGGTTTGCGACCTGCCGATTGCGAAAAAAGCCCCGACCATAAAAGTCGGGGCCCAAGAAGCCTAGTCCTTTGCGTGCGAGACGCTACTCGCAGATCAGCGCGACCAGCTGGTCCACCTCGGCGTCGGTCATGCCGGCAGACAGCAGGTAGTCGCGGGCCGCGCCGGAGTAGTCGGCGGTCTTGTCGGCCTGCCCGTCCCCCGCGCCCGTGAGGTACTCGATAAACGCATCGAAATACAGCGAGACGATCGCGTCGTAAGCGTCGGCGCTGCCTGTCTTGGTGATGCCGTAGTAGTTGGCGTAGGTCTGCATGTAGTCGGCGCACATCTCGTCGTAGGAAGCGCCGGCCAGGGCCTCTACCAGCGCGCACACAAAGCCGGTGCGGTCCTTGCCCTCCATGCAGTGGATGTAGGCGGGTCCGCCGCACTGCAGCAGGTGGCGCATGCCGGCGGCCACGCTTTGCTTGTACGCGTCGCTCGAGAAGCTCGAGCTCATGGACAGCGTGACCACGCGGCCTTGCTCGTAGAGGCCCTTGACGTACGGCGAGTCGAAGCCCGTCGCGGCGAAGTAGCCCTGCATCTCGTCGGCGGAATCGGCCAGGTCGATGACGCAGGTGATGCCGTTGGCCTCAAGCAGGTCGTCGGTGTAGGCCGCGCGGCCGTGGGTGTTGTCCACCGGAGAAGCGCCGCGGTACAGGTAGTTGGCTTTCAAGCGCCCGCCGGTGAGCGCGCGGAAGTTGACGAACTGCTCGTCCGAGTCGTACTTCTCGCGTTCACTGGGGTAGCTCTGGCTTAGGGCCTCCTGGGTGGCCAGGTACTTGCCCTTCTCGTTGAGGGTGATGGTCACTGTGTCGCCGTCGGCCAGGCCCGCCTGGTCCCACATGCCCTGGTTGTTGTAGGTGATGGCCACGTAGTCAAAGCCGGGATAGGCCACCACCACGGGCTCGCCGGTCTTGACGTAGTAGCCGTTGAAGTAGGGCACGTCGGTCAAGGTGAGGCCGTTGCTAAAGGCCACGTTGACGGAGTCGCCCAGGGTGTAGCCGCAGTAGTCGAAGGAGCTTTCGTCGGCCGAGAGCTTCACCGAGCCGTACTTCTCGTCCTTGGAAACCGACGACGTGAGCTCGAGGACCTCGGGCTCCTGGGCCTCTTCGGCCTGCTCGGCGGCGGTGTTGGAGGCCGCGGCGTCCCCGTTGCCGTTGACGGTCACGCGGCATCCCGCCTGGGTGAGCAGAGCGGCAGAAAGGCCCAAGGCAACGACAAAGCCAGCGGCAAGGTTCTTAGGTCTTCTCATCACAGGGCTCCTTACTTCTTGATAAACGACACCGGTTGGTCAAATAAGCGGCGTTGCGCCACAGATTATTCATATTTGCTACTATAGTGAACCAAGCTTTTTTGGGAGCGCAAAATCCCAAGGTAAAGCAGGCATTGCAGCTTATACGAAAGGAAATGCCATGACTTACGTCGAGACCTTCGACCTTAACCAGTTCATCGACCAGGCAGCCAACAACGGGACCATCAGCTACCAAGGCGTCGCGATTAGCGCGGCCTTCATCCTTACCCTTGTGGGCTTCATCGCCTTCGCGCAGCTGTTCGTCATCATCGGCCGCTGGAAGACCGTCAAGAAGCTGGGCGGCCACGGCTGGTCGCAGATCATCCCCATCTACAGCGAGTGGTGCCTGTCTCGCGCCGCCGGCTGCGTGACCCAGCTGTGCATCGCCGTCACCGTGCTGGACGCCATCTCCATCTTCTCGGGCGCGAGTGACGCCAGCTGGTGGAACACGCTGGTGAGCATCTGCGCCATCGCCCTTATCGTCGTGCGCTGCCTGGTGATCGACAAGGTGTGCAAGAGCTTTGGCAAGAAGGGCGTGGGCTTCCAGATCGGCCTGTTCTTCCTGCCCTGCATCTTCTACATGATCCTTGGTTGTGGCTCGGCCCAGCCGGTCAACGCCGCCAACGAGGCGTAAGGCCTTCTCGCCACGTACCCGGCCCGGAGCCACAGCGGCTCCGGGCCTTTTTCGTTGACGGGACCTAAATCGCAGATTGTGTCCCAATTGAAGCGCTTTATCTGCGATTTAGGTCCCACCAACGAAGGGGGCGGTGAGACGGACGCGCGCTACCGGCCGCGGGGGACGCCAAAGCAGGTGAGGAGACGGGCGAAGAGGCGGTTGTCGGCCACCATTTGGGGAGAGAAGCGAACAACGGCCGTGACCTGGCCGGTGAGGCGAGACTCACGAAGGCGCTCGGCCCTTCTCGCCGCCTCGGGGCCTTGCGCGGCCATGGCCGGGTTGTAGTACTTCTCGGCGCCGTCAAGCTCGCCGACGATGGCTTGGCCGTCGTCCAGACGCCAACAGAAATCGGCGAAGTAAGGCTTGCCGTCGATGGGATCGCGAAACTCAACCTGCAGATCGGGGGCCGAGAAGCCCAGCTCCCACATCGCGGCGCGGGCGATGGATTCGCCGCCGCTCTGGGCCCGGCCGTCGGCAAAGGCCGCCAGCTCGCGGGCGCGCCGCACGCCAGGGCATCTCTTCTTGGCCTGCATCCAGGAAACTAGCTCGTCCTTCTCAACAAGACCCAGGCGTAAGGCCGAGTCAAACACCGCGACCGCGTCACGGAATCCCAGCTCATAAGCACAGTCGAGAAGAACGCGCTTGATGCCCAGAACAGGTATGCCGTTGACGAAGGCGCCCTTGGCGTCGTCGATGTTGATATTGCGAGAGGCCACGGCTCCGTCGTGGTAGCTCCTGGCTCCGTGAGGGCCGGCCACGTGGAGCTGCCCTAAGGCAGAATACGAGACGGAAAGGCCGTAGGCCACGGCGGCGGAGGTGCCGGTGAACCACCAGTCCGGGTGAATCTGGGCAAGGGCGCGCATCTTCTCGAGCTCGCGCTCGAACGGGCCCAGCTGGGCCCAATGCTCGGCGCGCGCATACAGGCGCGGCATCGGGCTCACGACATCGCCCGAGGCAATTCGGCACTCCATGTCCCTTTTCACGGTCTCGGAGTACGAATACAGGCACATCCCCAACGCTTCAAACTCGTCAAACGTAATCGCGACCTGTTCATCAACGCACTTCTTCAAGCCCCGCCCCCTCTTTTCTTCCCCCAGGTAGGCCCATCGTTCCCAAAACGGGTCCCGAGTATGCGCCGCCGCTGCAACAATTCAATGGCGGGACCTAAATCGCAGATAAAGCGCTTCAATTACGGGAGAATCTGCGATTTAGGTCCCGTCAACGAAAAAGGCCCGGAGCCGCCGTATGGGCTCCGGGCCTGGGCGCGGGCGAGAGGGGCTCGCGGGTCGCGCGGTTAGTTCTTGCGCTTGAGGAAGAGGGCGGCGGCCACGGCGCTGGCGGCGACGATCGAGATGCCGGCGATGGCGGGGACCGAGAAGCTCTGGTCGCCCGTGTTGGGGGTCGACTTCTTGGTCTTGGTCTTCGTGGTGGTCGTGGTCGTGTTGCCGTCGTCGGTCTTCTCGCCGCCGTCGGTCTTGTTGTCGGTCTTGTTGTCGGCGTCCCCATCTGTGTTGTCGTCGGGGGTCGGGTCGCCGGACTTCTCCCACTTGGCGTAGAGGGTCACGTCGCAGCCGATGGCCATCGAGATGTCGTCGAAGCAGTACTCAATCGTGCAGTCCTCGTCGGCAAACCAACCGGCGAACGCATAGCCCTTGCGGGTGGGGTCGGCGGGCTTCGAGGGCAGCTCGCCGTGCTTGACGGACTGGCTGTCGACCTTGCTGGCGCCGTCGCCCGTGGAGAAGGTCACCGTGTAGGAGTTCCTCTCGCGCTTGACGTAGAGAGTGATGTCCTCGGTCGGGGCCTGGCTGAAGTCGAAGGCCTTGGTGCAGGCGGCGTCGGTGTACCAGCCCGTGATCGTGTACTCGTCGCCGCCAAAGACGCTCTCCATGGACTCGCGGTCGAGCTTCTCGCCGTTGGCGACAAAGGTGCCGCCGAGCGAGCCGTCCTCGTCGTCGGAGGCGTCGGGGTCCTTGACCTCGACGAGGAAGCCGGCGGGCTCGTCAGACGAGTCGTCCTTCTCCCATGAGGCGGTCAGCGCGCCGTCGACCTGGCCCTGGTTGGAGCCGGCCTGCCCGTCCTCGTCGCCGAGGGCGGCGAGAAGGGCGACTTGGGCCTCGGGCTCGGTGAAGGCGAAGATGTTCTCGGTCACGACGGTGTTGGCCGAGATAAGCTGGCCCTTGTAGTACCAGCCCTTGAAGGTGAAGCCATCCTTCTTGGGAACGGGCAGCTC
>CAVKOL010000025.1:0-20210 GCA_963658035.1 Bacteroidaceae bacterium | reverse complement strand
TCTTCGCCGAGTACACCGACTTCGTGGTCAAGGGCACCATCGCCGCGACCGCGTAACCCTAACCGATTAAGGAGCGAGATATGCAAGCTTTGGTGACCTACCCCTACCGCGACCGCGAGACGGGCGAGGTGCGCTACGCGGGCGAGACGGTCGAGCTTAGCGCCGGGCGTTTCCGCGAGCTGGCGCTCAAGGGCTATGTGGACGAGGTGAGGGAGGAAGAGGCCCCGGCCGAGGCTCCCGAGCCTGCCGCCGAGGACGAGGCCCCCGCCGCCCCCGCCGAGATGACCGCTGCCGACCTCCGCGCGGCCATCGAGTCCAAGGGCGGCTTCGCGCCCAAGAAGGCCACCAAGGCGCAGCTTGCCGAGATCTTAGGGAGCCTGTAGTGGAGCCGTTCGCCACGGTGGGCGACTACGAGGCGCGGCAGGGCGACCTGGCCGAATCCGACCGCACGCGCTGCGCGGCCCTGCTCGAGGACGCGAGCGCGGCCATGAGGTCGCGTTTCCGCGCCCGCCACGGCACGGGCTACAAGAAAGGCGTCAACGAGTCCTTCGACGACAACGCCAAGGCCGTGTGCGTGGCCCTCGTTGCTCGCGCCCTCTGCGTCCCCGGCGACCTGACCGGGGTCACGCAGTTCTCGCAGACGGCGGGGCCGTACACGGCCAGCGCGACATACAGCAACCCCACCGGCGATATCTATCTCTCCAAGTCCGACCTGCGGGCGCTGGGGCTTCTCGGCACCCGCATAGGCTCCATCGACGCCATGACCGCCGCCGACAGGGAAGAGGATTAGCCGTGAGGGTCTTCGACACCGTGACCGTGGAGGTCAGCCGACCGGGGGAGACCACCACGGACGCGCACGGCAACGCCGTGGTGGGGGAGCGCAAGGCCGAGACCGTCTCGGGCGTGCTGCCCGCGCCCGGCGCAACCAGCGACCTGGATGCCGCTCGCCCGGACGGGGCAAAGGTCGACATGACCTTCCATTTCCCAAAGGCCTACACGGCTTCCCTCAAGGGTTGCCTTGTGACATACGGGGGAAGGGTCTTTAAGGTCGTGGGGGACCCGCAGCCCTACGTCTGCGGCAACGTGCCGGGTGAGTGGGGCCGCGCCGTTGAATGCGAGGCGTGCGATGGCTAAGACGAGCGTGAAGTGCTGCATTGGCAAGATCTACCCGGTCATGGGCGGGGTGCGCTCCGTCCTCAAGAGCGATTACGTGGCGGACCTTCTGGGCCAGCAGGCCGAGAAGTGCGCCGCCGCGTGCAACCGGCTCTATACTGCCAACCACGACAAGGCCCCCGACTCGCCGCCTTACGTGGCTAAGGTCGTTCAACGCGGCTTCACCGCAGGCGGGCTGGTTCGCATCGACACATGGCAGGGCTACCACGACAACCTCAAGCGCAACACGCTTAAGAAGGGGTGCGGCATCTGATGTTCGACGTGATATCCGCCGTGTGCGGCGAGCTTTCCTCCCGTCTGGCCGTGCCCTGCTCATCCACCGTGCCCGAGACGCGCCTCGCCGAGTTCTTCACGGTCGAGCGCACGGGCGGCTCCTACTCCCTGGGACGAGACTGCCCCAACCTGGCCGTGCAAGCGTGGGCGGCGACCGAGACCGGGGCCTACACCCTGGCCCTCTCGGCCCGCGAGGTGCTGCGGCTCATGCGCGAGACCTGCCCGCAGGTCTGCGCCGTGGAGGTCGAGAGCATTTACAGCTTCTCCGACCCAGACTCGAGAATGTGGCGCTACCAGCTTGACGTCTACATGGTCACGCGCCCGTAGAACAGAAAGGAATCAACATGACCGTTGCAGCCATGCTCGATGCTTCCAACGTGGGCATCGCAAAGGGCCGCGAGGGCGGCTACTCCGTGGTCGCGCCCGACGGCACCGACCCCTCCCTCTTCGAGGACGTCTCCAAGACCCTCGAGGAGCTGCTTAAGGAGGCCACGAAGGCCGCGTCCTTGGGCTACATCAACACCGACGGCGTCACCAAGACCTCCAACGTAGACACCCAGGAAATCCAGGACTGGCACGGCGACACCATCAAGGCCGACGTGACCACCTTCTCCGAGGACATCTCTGTGACGTTCCTTGAGTCCCGCGAATCCGTCCTCAAGACTGTCTACGGCGATGACAACGTGAGCACCACCGGGGCCGTCACCACCATTCGTCACAACAAGAACTTCACCGCCCCTCACCTCTACGTCTTCGACTGCGTGATCTCCGACACCAAGGTCAAGCGCACCATCGTCCCGCGCGGCAGCATCCTCGAGCGCGACGAGCAGGCCGAGAACAACTCGGACCCCCTGGGCTACACGCCGACCATCAGGTGCCTGGCCTCCTCTGCCTACGACGGTGACACCATGCGCGAGTTCATCTACGACTCGTCCGCTGCCTAGGCAACCGCGAGCAAGAATCTTCCCGGCCGCGCCGACCCATGAGTTGGCGCGGCCCTTCTTTTAAGGAGACGAATTGAACATCGAGAACATGACCCCGGAAGAGCTGAGGGCCTACGCCGCCGACAAGGAGGCTCGCCACCAGACCCTGGTCGACCGCTACATGGGTCGCGAGAGCGCCCGGGGCGCGCAGGAGCCGTGGGAGAAGGCCGTCGAGTTCGAGGGTGAGACCTACCTGGTCGACATGCGCCGCGCCAGCTCCCGCGAGTTCCTGCGCAAGCTGGCCGCCTACAACAAGGCCGTGCGAGAGGACGGCGACGCGCCCTTCGACCTCACGCTGGACATGCTCGACTACATCTTCGGCGGCAAGGTCGACGAGAAGGTCGAGAAGGTCGTGCGCGACAAGCTCGGGTTCGACGACTTCACCGAGATCTACCGCATTGAGAGCGCCCTGCTGGACGGTATCGAAGTAAAAAACTAGGGTCGCTGTGTGAGCTGCTGCTGACGGTAAAACCACAGCTCAAGGCCGATTTTCAGCAATACTACGCGCTTGATGTGGACGAGCTCTTGTTGCGCGGCCGCTTCTCGTGCGTGGCCGACCTGGCAACGCAGCTGCCCGCGCAGTCTCGCACCGTGGTGGCGATAGACCCCCGCGCCAGGTGGGACGAACAGGCCTACCTGCTGGCCCTCATCGCCGACAACCTCAGCTATCTGCGCTATGAGCAGGCGGGCGGCAAGGGCAGGAAGCCCAAGCAGGTGGAGCGGCCCAAGCCAAAACCAAAAGAGGCAGAGAAGAAATCTTTCAACGTGTCTAAGTCGCGGGTCCACAGCCTGCTCTTCGACAGCCGTGGGGGTGAGCGGTAATGGCGGATGTGGCTAAAGGCACAGTCCTTCTGACGCCAAAGTTCGACAACCTGACATCCAGTATCCAGAGCCAGCTCGACTCCGCGTTCAGCTCGAGTTCGGCCATCGGCTCCAAGGCTGGGGCCAGCATGGGCCAGAGCTTCACCAAGGGCATCTCGGCAAAGCTCGGCGCTATCGCGGGCATCGCCTCCAACGTGGCCAGCTCGGCCTTCTCGGCCGTCACGTCCTCCATAAGCACCGCCGTTGACCGCGTGGACACCATGGCGAACTTCCCCAAGGTCATGAAGAACCTGGGGTACTCAACCGAGAGCGCCACGGCCGCCATCCAGAAGATGAGCGCGTCCATCGACGGCATGCCCACCTCGCTGCCCGCGCTCACGAGCATGGTGCAGCAGCTGGCCCCGCTCACCGGAAGCCTTGAGTCCGCGACCGACATAGGCATCGCGTTCAACAACATGTGCCTGGCATCGGGCGCGTCCACCTCGGACGTGTCCCGCGCCCTGCAGCAGTACACGCAGATCCTGTCAAAGGGCGTGCCCGAGCTGCAGGACTGGAAGACGCTGCAGGAGGTCATGCCGGGCCAGCTCAACCAGGTGGCGCAGGCCATGCTGGGGGCCGGGTCCTCTTCCACCGACCTGTACAACGCCCTCAAGGGCGGCACGGTCACGATGGACGACTTCAACGCCGCCGTCCTGTCGCTCAACGAGAACGGCATAGACGGCTTCGCGAGCTTCGCGCAGCAGGCCAAGGACTCCACCCAGGGCATCGGCACGGCGGTCGAGAACGTCAAGAACCGCATCGCCAAGGCCACCCAGGTCATCGTCGAGAGCATCGGGCAGGAGAACATCTCCGGCCTTATCAACAACATCACCTCGCAGTTCGTGCCGATGGCCCAGAAGGTGGCGGACGGCCTTTCCGCCATCATCGACAAGGCGGGTGGGTTCGATCAGTTCGTCTCCATCCTGGGCAAGGTGGGCGGCACCGTGCTGGGAGTCTCCACCGCTGCCAGTGCGCTAAGCTCGCTTGACGGGGCGCTAGGAGCCGTGGGCGGTCTCTCTGGCGCTTTCGGCACCCTGGTATCCAAGGCCGGGGACGCTAAGGCGGGGCTGTCGCTCGCCGCAGAGGTCATCGGCAACGCCTGGACGGGCGTGCCGGGCAAGGTGGGCGCGGTCTTCAAGCAGGTGTTCTCCACGGTGGGCACGGCGGGCAAGACCTTCCTCATGCTCATCGGGCAGACCTTCTCGCCCATAACCGAGTACTTCGGCGGGCTTCTCAAGACGGCGCTCACGCCACTGGCCACGCTGGTCAAGGACTTCGGCACCACCTTTAAGGAAGCCTTCACGGGTATCTTTAGCGGCTTGGGCGAGGTCATCCTGCCGCACCTCACGTCCGTCAAGGACAAGGTGACGGGAGTCCTGTCCACCGTGGGCGGGGCCATCAAGGGCGTCATGTCGCCCATCTTGAGCTTCATCGGGCAGGCGCTGACCCCGCTCAAGGAAGCCATCACGGGGGTCTTCGGCGGCATCTTCAAGACGGCATCCGGGCTCCTCGGCCTGGTCAACCCGGTGACGGTCGTGGCAGGCGTAATCGCTGCGCTGGCGGCGGGGTTCGTCTACATGTTCGCCACCAACGAGGACTTCCGTAACTCTGTCGCGCAGGCCCTGGGCCAGATCCAAGAGGCCTTCCTGCCGGTTCTCTGGCAGCTGCAACCCATCTTCGAGCAGTTGAAGGCCTACCTGCAGCAGGCGTTCGACTATGTTGTCTCCACTGTGCTGCCCGCGCTGGGCAACATGGCGCTGGGCTTCATCGAGCTGCTTGCGCGGCTCTCGCCGTTCGTGGCGGCGGTCATCTCGTCGCTCATCCCGGTGTTCGAGGCCGTATGGCCGCTCATCGAGCAGGTGGCGGGCATCCTCATGGACGTGCTGGGCGCGGCCTTCACCGCAATCCAGGGCGTGGTCGAGACGGTGTGGCCGCTCATCGAGCAGATCGTCACCTCGACGCTGACGGTCATCAGCGACACGCTCAACAACGTCTCGCCGCTCATCCGCGACATCGTGCAAACCACGATGAGCGCCATTCAGTCGGTCATCCAGATCGTGACCGGCGTCATCAGCGGGGACTGGTCGCAGGTCTGGGAGGGCATCAAGAGCCTGCTCTCCACCGTGTGGAACGGCATGGGCCGCATCGTCGAGCAGGCCACCGGCACCGTCAAGGGCATCATCGACTCGGCCCTGGGTGCCATCAAGGGCATCTGGCAGAGCGCCTGGGACCTCCTGGGCAGCCTGCTGAACAGCGCCTGGAACGGCATCGTCTCGGCCGTCTCGGGAGGCAACGAGGACGTCATGGCCGTGCTGGGGGACCTCCCAGGCAGGATAACCGGCTTCTTCTCGGATGCCGGTTCGTGGCTTTTGGACTCCGGCCGCGCCCTCATGGACGGCTTCGCGGACGGCATCAGAGGGGCCATATCGAGCGTGGTCAGCACCGTGTCTGGCGCGGTGTCGAAGGTACGTGAGTACTTCCCGTTCTCGCCCGCCAAGAAGGGCGCTTTCAGCGGGCACGGGTACACCACGTACTCCGGCAAGGCGCTCATGGGCGGTCTGGGTGAGGGCATCGAGGGCGCCGTGCCCTCGGTGGTCTCCACCACGGCAGACGCCCTCTCGTCGGTGCGCGATGCGCTCACGTCCGACGAGCTGGTCTTCTCCGCGTCAGCGACCGCCAGCAAGTACGCCAGCGCCTACGATACGCTGGCCGCGCAGCTCGAGGTCTCCGGTGACGGGGACGGTATGGCCATCGACCGTGTGATTGAGCTTCTGGCCGCGATTCTCGGCAAGGACAGCAACACCTACCTGGACGGCGAGAAGGTCTCCTCGGCCCTCGCCGCCCGCACCCGCTACGCGATGGCAGGAAGGGGGCTTGCGTGAGCTTCAGCTTCGGCGATTACGACCTGGGCAGGCTCCTTATCTGTACCGGGGTGACCCGGCAGACCATGCCGGGGCGCAACATCACACAGACGAGCGTTCCCGGCATGGACGGGTGCCACCTGAGCGAAGAGGGGCTAAGCCCCTTGGAGATAGAGGTCGGCTGCGCCCTGTGGGCAGAGGACCCCACCGAGGTGGCCGATGCCCGCCGAGAGCTTGCGGCCGCCCTCAGCGGCGGCGACAAGCGCCTCGTGCTGCCGGACGAGCCTGCCCGCTACTACCTTGCGAGGTTCGAGGGCGGCGGCTCTTGGAACAGACTGTTCAACAGCCCTGCCGCGACCCTTACATTTCTCTGCGCCGACCCCATAGCCTACGGCACCCCGCGCACGGCCACGGTCAAGACGGCATCGACCGTGCTCGACGCGGGCGGCTCGTGGAAGGCGCGGCCGGTCGTGACAGTCAAGCCCGCGAAGGGCGATTACTGGACCCTGTTTAACGAGACCACCGGGGCCTTTGTCCGGGTGGAGGCGGCCTTCACCGGGGCGCAGACGGTGGTGCTGGACATGGCCACCGAGCGTTGCACGGTCAACGGCGCGGACCACCCGGTCACGCTTGCCAGCGATTTCTTCGCGCTGGACGGGCGGCAGACCTTGAAGTGCAGCAGCGGGAGCGCGACCCTGGAATGGGCGGAGAGGTGGCTTTAGATGCGCGTTGACGTGTACACCCACCAGGACGCCTACGTGGGCACCATCGGTGACGACAAGCTCATCGCGCTCACCCACACGGACGAGCTTAACGGCGAGGACTCTGTTTCCATCACCACGAGCTTTCCCCTCAAGCAGGGCTACCGCCTGGTCTGGGCAGACCGCCTGGGCAAGGCGCATGAGCATATCTGCCAAGACCCTAAGGGCCTGCACGCGCAGGGGCGCACGGTCTACACCGACACGGCGCTGAACTCCGTCTACGAGCTGACCTACGATTACATCGAGGACAAGCGTCCGTATTCCTACAGCTTCCTTAAAGCCCTGCAGGTGGCCCTCGCGCCCACGCGCTGGGAGTGCGGGACGGTCGACCAAGTCGGCACCGTGTCTAGCGGGTTGACCTTCTACCACACCAACGCCCGCACTGCGCTCAACGATATTCTGGAGTGCGGCGGCGAGCTCGAGACCACCATCGAGGTGGGCGGGCAGGGCGTAACCTCGCGCAAGGTGGGCATACGCCAGCATCGAGGCGAATCGTCCACGCACCGGCGCTTCACCTATACCAAGGACCTCGTGAGCATCGGGCGCACCGAGCACTACGGGGCCATCACGGCCTGCTACGGCTACGGCAAGGGCGTGGAGACCGACAGCGGCGGCTACGGCCGCAAGCTCACGTTCGGCGACATCAACGGGGGCCTCAACTACGTGGCCGACAAGACCGCGCTCAAGGCCTACGGAAGGCCCGACGGCAAGGGCGGCTACGCCCACGTCTTCGGCGAGTACGAGGACAGCGACTGCGAGGACGCGGCCGTCCTTCTCAGCGAGACACGCGCCTACCTGGACGAACACAAGGAGCCGGGCATGACCTACGAGGCTGACGTTGTCGACCTCGTGCAGTTCGGGCGCTCCTGGGAGGGCGTGGCAGTCGGCGACGACGTTCAGATCGTTGATACCGAGTTCAGCCCCGAGCTTCGCTGCCAGGGCCGTGTGACAAAGCTCGTGACCGACCTTCTGGGCGGCACGCAGACCGTCACGCTGGGCAACGTGACCGAGACAATGGCCGACCTGTGGACGGCGCAGCAGCAGGCCGTCAGCAGCCTGAGCAAGCGGTCCTCCAACTGGGACGTGGCCGCCAACACTCCCGCCGCCTACCTGCAGCAGGTCGTGGACGGGCTCAACGCCCAGTTCAACACCCAGGGCATGAGCTACTGCTTCACGAGCTTCGAGCAGGGCACCATCTGGGCCAGCGTGCCGCTTGACTCCAACGGCCTGCCGACCAAGACACCCGCCAGCGCAATCCAGATATGCAGCCAGGGCTTCCGCATCGCCAGCGGCGTCAAGGCCGACGGCACGTGGGACTGGCGCACGTTCGGCACCGGGGAGGGCTTCACGGCCGACCTCATCACCACCGGCACCCTGCTTGCCGGTCTCATCACGGCTGGCATCCTGCAGGACAAGACCGGCGAGAACTATTGGAACCTCGACACGGGTGAGCTGAGCATGACCGGCTACGCCAAGGACAGCGAGACGATCTCGTCCGTGGCTGTGGAGTACGCCCAGAACCAGAGCGCCACGGCAGCGCCCGCCAGCGGGTGGGCCACGACAGCGCCCACGTACAAGACCGGCTATTACATCTGGTCGCGCACCAAGACGGTCAACGCAGACGAAACCGCGAGCTACAGCGCGGCGGTCATGATAAGCGGCCGGGACGGCATGGACGGCAGCAAGGGTGATGCCGGCGCGGCCGGCATCGGCGTCTCGGCAATCGTGGAGCAGTACTATCTCTCCACGTCCAACACCTCGCAGACCGGCGGCAGCTGGTCCGAGACACAGCCGGCCTACAAGAGCGGTCGCTACTACTGGACGCGCTTAAAGGTCGCCTGGACAGACGGCGCGGTCACCTACACCGACCCGGTGCTGGCCCAGGGCATCAACAGCGCCAACGAGGTCGTTGACAACCTCTCTTCTCAGGAGAGCATCTTCAATTTGCTGACGGACGGCGGCAAGGCGAACGGCCTTTACATGAAGGACGGCAACCTCTACGTCAACGCCAGCTACATCGGCTCCGGCGCTTACCAGATCCAGGACAGCGACGGCAACGTCATCGTCAAGCTCGGCAGCGACGTCGAGAACGGCATGCAGGTATACGACCCTTACACAAAGACCTTGTCGGCCTTGAGCTGGACGGCGTTCAGGCCGTGGCAATACAAAGCCTTGTCGGTAAGCGCCGCTGTGTCCGGGACATTCGCGCCAAACGTGTACGGCCATGCGCTCAACGAGAAAGAAGCAGAAGAAGACTTCGCCGATAAGCTGTCCAACCTTACGGTATACGCTGGCGAGAATGGAGGCATCCTAGTTAAAGCCTTCGGAGACGTCTCTCTTAAGTACTCCATAAGTGAGACCGCGCTCGCCGCCGGGGTTGGCATGCAGCTGCCTTGGAGCTTCTTGGATTTTGCCCGCGCAGATCTCACGATTACGTCGGACGCTGACGGTAAGAAAGTCTATCCAGTCCCAGTTTTTCATAGCGACTGGGATAAGGGTTCGCCACTTGCCAACTCGACTACGGAATCGTTGACGGACAGTGCGTCTGTCTATCTATTCTCTCATCCGGCAGACACCATCGTGACCGGTTTGCAGCCCGGCGAGGCATGCAAAGTCAGCTCTGCTAAGCTGCATGTCTTTTGCCAGGGCGGTTTTGATGTGAATACAAATTACGTCAACAGCGGATCAACTCTTACTTTCTCGCTCACATCAAAAATAGTCTCTTTGTTGTTCATTCCAGTATAGGAGCGCAGATGATTAACCACACCCTCTCCCTGGACATGCGCAAGCGGCCGGGGCAGGTGCCGCCCAGGCTCACGCTGCGGCGCGGCGAGAGCCAGACGCAGAAGGTCACGGCGGCGCTCACCGACAACGGCGCGGCCTACACGCCGACCTACCAGAGCGCACGCCTCTGCATCCTGCACGCCGACGGCACCTGGGCCAGGTGCGCGGCCACCGTGGGAACCGCGACCGTCACCGCGACCCTCACGAGCGACATGCTCAACGGCGCCGGGCGCTGCCGCCTGGCCTACTTCGAGTTCTACTCGTCCAACGGCTACAGCGAGACCACCGAGAACATCGAGCTGGTCATCTTGGGCAACGTGGACGGCAACGGGACTAAGCAGGCCCAGAGCTACGACGATGAGCTGACCGCGCTCTACGAGAAGTTCAGCGCCTACGAGCAAGTCGCCGAGAAGGCCGAGACGGCCCGCGTGAGCGCCGAGAAGACCCGCGCGACCAACGAAGCCGCCCGCGTGAGCGCCGAGAAGACCCGCGTCACCGAGACCGCCGCCGCCGTGGCCGACTGCGAGGAAGCCGCCGCGCAGGCCCGTGGGTCCGTCGGCGACCTGTCTTTCTGGTTCGCATACGACGAGGACGGCTACCTGAGCATCTACCGTAAGAAGGAGTAGGCATGGCAGACACCGATACCGTTGAGAAGACTCATTTCCCAAGCGAGGAGACCTTCCAGCGCGTGGCCGTCGCGCTGGAGTCCATGAGCGCGGCCACCGTGCCCGTGTACGACGAGGACGCCGGCCGCTACACCAACGCGAGCATCGCCGCGTGGCTCGCGAGGCAGCGAGACGGCAAGAACTACGGCGTGAGCATCCCCAAGGGGAGCGCCACCGCCTGCACCAAGACTGGGGCCAACACGGGCATAGCCAACCCCGTCCCCGGCACCATCGGCACGCCCGCGATCGACCCCTACGTCGGCCACGGGCCGTTCGTGTTCTACGAGGTCAACGGCGGCGTTGACGCGGACGGCATGCCGTACGTGACCGCCATCGACGGGGACGGCCGATTCACCCGCGCCGATGACACGTGGGTCATGACGCCGGTGCTGTACACGTCGGAGACCGAGACCGACGATGCCGTCAACCTGACCGTCTCGGACACGCGACAGGGCGGCTTGAAGCGCCAGCCCGCAGCCCTGTTGCCCGACGGCTCGCAGCGGCCGTACATGCTATACGCCAAGTACGCGCTCTCGGTCGATTCCGACGGCAACCCGCGCAGCGTGAGCGGCCAGCCGGTCAAGCGGTTCATCAGTCACGATACCGGCGTGACGCTCTGCAAGACCTCCACCACCGGTTACAGCTTCCGCACTGCCGCAGATGACTGGTACGTCAAGGCGATGTTCCTGCTCAAGTACGCTACCAAGAACAGCCAGAGCGTGTTCGCGGGCTGCACGAGCCACAGCGAGCAGGTCAACCCCACGCTGGCCGAAAGCAGCACCACGCGCGTGGTCATCGCCACCGCGACCGCCGCGAACATCCCCGTCGGCTCGTCCATGATGCTCGGCACGCACACCGGCACCAGCACCGACCGTGGAACCGCCTACAACTATGACGTGTTCTCGGCCGCGAAGGTGCTGCGCAAGGTCGCGGTGGACGATTCCAACACCGCGCTCTACTTCGACACGGCGGCGTTCAGCACCGAGACCACCTACCTGCTCAGCACGTGCCCCTGGAACACCGGCGCGTGCGACGCCGTTGAGGGCGACGGCTCTCCCACGAGCACCACCAGCGGCCGGGAGCCGTTCGTTGTCCAAAGCATCGAGCTGGGCCTGGGCATGTACGAAGCTCTTGGCAACGTCCTGCTCAACAGCACCGGCGAGGGCTGGGACGTCTACGTCAATTCCGACACCAGAAACGAGAAGGCGGGCAGCTCGCCCGACACCGCCGTCAACGTCGGCAAGTTCCCTGGCGGCAGCGCCGCTGGTTGGAAATACGGTTACTACCCGCTGACACTGAACGGCCTGATGGCGCAGCAGGGAACCGGGGCAAGCACGTCCACCGGCATCTGCGACGGCAACTACAAGAGCGCCGACACCGCCACCGGTTGGCACGAGTGGCTTTCCCTCGGCGACCTGTGGTCCGGGGGCAGTGCCGGCCTTTGGTGCGTCGTCGGCAACCACGGCACCTCGTACGCTGGGTGGAACATCGGCTCGCGCCTCTCTGCCACTGGTCGCAGCAGGGGTGAAGCGGCGTAAGCCGCGAGGGGGCGGCAGCCCCCTGAATGAGAGACAACAGGGATTCGCGGCGCGTGGGCTGTCTTGTTCTTGGCTTTCCCTCGGCAACCTGAGGAACGGGGGCAATGCCGGCCTTTGGTACGTCAACGGCAACAACGGCACCTCGAACGCTAGGTGGAACATCGGCTCGCGCCTATCTGGATTACTCGGAATGCCAGCTAAAGATACTTCCGCCGCGACTACCCGCCGCACTGGTAGCGAGCGGGCAAGCCTGGGTCAACCGACTGAAATGGCTTTAAGACCACCGGGGCAGTAGTCGCAAGGCGGGACCTCGGACAGCATCCAGAGAGATTGGTCTAGACAATTGAGAAGCTACTGCAAGGGCCTCCGAATCGACGAGACCCTCATCGCCCGCGCCTACGAGGCGTGGCTTCGCGCCCCTGCGGGCAGGAAGAACGCCTGGCGAGTGGAGGACGAATACGGCAGCGCCGACGCGCTCATCGCCGAGATCGAACGAGAGATAGCGGGTCGCTGCCTGACGCTGCGGCCTATCAAGCGATACCGGCATCGAGAGCCGACCAACGGCAAGCTGCGCGTCATCGGCGTGGAGTCGGTCAAGCAGCAGGTCTGCGACTACGTCGCGCTCGAAGCACTGCGGCCCCTGCTCGCCGCGAAGGTTGGCTTCTGGCAGGTGAGCAGCGTCAAGGGCAAGGGCCAGCTCATGGCCGCGCACGCCGTGCACCGCTGGTCGCAGGAAGGCGGCTACTACGTCCACATGGACGTGCGCAAGTGCTACCCGTCCATCAAACCGGACGTCGTTAGGCGCGTCCTGCGCCGGTACGTGCGCAGCCCCGATGCGCTCTACCTGTGCGGTGCGCTGCTGTCCACGTACGGCAACGGCTTGGAGATAGGTAGCTATTTCAGCCTGCGGATGGCGCAGTTCGTGCTTTCCTTCGGCTACCACGCCGTGGAGGGTATGGGCAAGGTTCGGCGAGGGCGTAGGATGCCGCTGGTGACGCATCAGCTCTGGTACGCGGACGATATCTATCTGTTCAGCCGAGACAAGCGCGACCTTCGTAGCGCCGCAAGGCAACTGCAAAGGCTGCTCTTGCGCGACTTCGGCCTGCACCTCAAGCCTTGGAAGATTTGCCGCGTCTCCGACCAGGAGCCGGTGGACGTGCTGGGGTTCACGGTTCGCACGAACCGCACCACGCTGAGATCTACGCTGTTCTTGCGGTGCCGCAGGGCTTTTAGGCGCTACCGGCGGTCCCCGACGCTCAAGGGCGCTCGCAGGGTGGCCAGCTATTGGGGTTGGCTCAAGCACACCGACTCTACCAGGCTGGTGGAGACAAATGGTTTTAGGCAAGTAATCAAGCAAGCTAGGCGGCACGTGAGCGCCGCCGGGAAGAGGGGCTATGAGCTACAGAACCATCTCGTCCACGCGGCCTGACGCCGTCCTGGTCGAGGCGCGGCCGGGCGGTGCCGCCGCAGACGTGTGGCTGCGCCGCAACATCACGCAGGACACTGCCGACCACGGCGAGGACGAGGGCGCGGGCGCCGAGTACTGGACGGCAGACGAGCTGCACTACGTGGCCGCCGGTGTCCCGTCCGCGGACGAGATCGCCGCAGGCTTCGACGCGACCTGGGCGGCGCACGAGGACGACGACATGACCGAGGACGAGCGCATGTCGAAGCTGGCGCAGGCAATCGCCGACAACGCAGCCGCGCTCATCGAGCTGGGCGACCTGATTGGGGGCGAGTGACGTGGCGAAGCTTTACTACGAGCTGGTCAAGGCCGGCAAGAGGACGCTCGATAGCGTGCCTAAGCGATGGCGCGACGAGGTCGCGGCGATGCTCGCGGCAGACAAGGAGGCCGTGTAATGCAAGTGATATACGTTCTGTCGGAGCAACAGGCCTGGGCCATAGGCGCGGCCGTGTTCTTCATGGCCTTCGACGTCCTCTCCGGATTCCTCGCCGCCGTGGTCAACCAGGAGGTCTCTAGCTCCAAGATGCGTGTCGGCCTCGGCCACAAGATGGTCCTGCTGCTCATGATCGCGCTGGCTCTGGGCATCGAGGTGTTCAGCCTGCACGTGAGCGGCCTGGGCTTCGGCGGCGTGACGGTCACGGCCGTGAGCGCCTTCATCGTGGTCATGGAGGTGGCCTCCATCCTAGAGAACCTGCAGAAGGCCTACCCCGATATCGAGGGCTGGAAGATCATGAAGGTTTTCGAGAACACAACCAACCACGAGAAGGAGGCCTAGCCATGGCTGAGCTTACGGCAGAGGAGCTTGAGGCCATCAAGGCAGAGCTTGAGGCCCAGAGGGTCGAGGACCCGCCCAACGTGGCCGAGCCGGTTGAGTTCGAGGGCTACGGGGAGGTGGCCGACAATGGCTAGCGCCAACGACGTCTTGTCCATCGCCCGTGGCGAGATTGGCTACGACCGCTACCAGGACCCCGAGGAAGGCACCAAGTACGGCAGATGGTACGCCGCCGGCCACGGCTCCTACTTCGGCACAACGGGCGTGCCGTACTGCGCGATGTTCGCCAGCTGGTGCCTTGACCAGGCCGGTGTTTCCTGCGCGGGCATGCCCGCCGCGTCCACCACGGCCATCAAGGTCGCGGCCGTCGGCGCTGGCAAGATGCGCGGCAGCGTCCGCGACGCTCAGCCTGGTGACGTGGGCCTCATGTCATGGTCCTGCGACGACGGCGACCTCGACCACACCGTGCTTATCGAGAAGAACTGCGGCGGCTACGTGCAGACCATCGAGGGCAACGTCAACGGCGGCAAGGTGGAGCGCCGCACGCGCGAGTGGAAGTACCTGCGCTACGCGGTTGCCCCAGAGTACCAGGCCGTCGCGCCCGCCCAGGAGGACCCGCAGCGGCCGGGGGACTCCGTGAACGACAGCGGCTTCATCTACCGCGCCCACGTGGCCGACTACGGCTGGCTCCCCGCAGTGCGAGACGGCCAGGTTGCGGGCACCACGGGCAAGAGCAAGCAGCTTGAGGCCATCAAGATAACCCCGCCCGAGGGCTTGGAGCTGACCGTCAAGCTCCACGTCCAGGACACCGGCTGGGTGACCTACAGCGGCGTCAAGCGCGGCGAGGGCAGCGGCGAGGGCAGCTCGGCCAACGACCCCATCATCGGCACCGTGGGCCGGTCCCTCCGCGCCGAGGCAATCGAGGTCGTGGTCGACAAGAACACGACCGGCAAGCGCCTGCGCTACCAGGTCCACCTGGCGGGCACCGGCTGGACCGGCTGGGTGTGGGCCGACACCGCCACCGGCTCGGTTGGCCTGGGCAAGGCCATCGAGGCCGTTCAGTTCGTGCTGGAATAAATCAGCTTCACGTATCCCCTCCTCCATGCCCTCGGGTGTGGGGGAGGGGATTTTTTGTTTGGCTTTTGATGCCCCTGTCGTGTCCCTGCCGGGTCCCAAAATCCGCTCAACACTCCACACTAGGCCGCATCAAGAACCAATAAACCGCAGGTAGATACGTTAGGCGCAATGCCCAACACCGGTTTACCAGTTCATGGAGGACTAAGTACTAGGCCATCTACCTGCGGAAACGTCTTTTATGTGTCCCAAAAAGTCCTAAGTGCCCGCGACCTCGCGCACGAACGGGCGCACCTTGAACGCCTTACCCACCGTCTGGACGAACATCCGGGCGGTGGGTTTGTCGTAGTGGGCGCCGGTCACGCCGGGCAGGGCGTGGCCCATCATCTGCTCCACCTTGGAGCGGTCGACCTCCATGTCCCAGCGCATGAACGTCTCCCAGGACCGGCGGGCGGCGCGGGGCTGCTTCACGGGAACGCCCGCGAGCTCAACGGCCTTCGCCCATTCCTTGCGGTAGACGTTCTGGCCTATAGGCTCACCGCCGCCGTTGTCGCAAAGCCATGTGTCGCCGTTGGCCCTGGCCGTCTCGGCAAGCTCCCATAGGCGGTCACCCCAGGGCGGCGGCACGACCAGGGGGCGCACGCTCTGAGGGTTCTTGAGCGCACCGTCCGGGCTTATGGTCGCGTCTGAGCGCACCTGGCGCACGCACTGGGCCACGGTCACCTGGATGCCCTCGCCCTCGTCCCTGGTGACCTCAGAGAGCTTCACGCCCAACGACTCGCCGGTGCGGGCGCTGCCGAACATCGAGAGAATCATAGCCGCTTCGCACGGGCTACCATGCGCGGCTTGGGCGATGCGGTCAAGCTCGGCGAGGGTATACGCGCCGTCCGTCATGTCTGCGTGGTCCTGGGGCATCTTGTAGGGCCTGCGGGCCACGTTCTCGCCCACAAGCCCGTAGAGCTGGCAGGAATCAAGGATTTGCCGCAGCATCGCCAGGGAATCGCTGGCGGGCTTCTTCGTCATGGTCATGAGCCATTCCTGCACGTCCAGCGGGTCTATCTCGTCAACTTTAACGTCTGACCAGCGCGGGCCTACGTAGAGCCGCCATTTGCTCATGCGGCACTTGTGGGTGCTTTTGGCAAGCTCCCCGCGCCCTAGGCGCTCCTGGGCATCGGGCAACCACCACTGCTCGAAGGCTTCGCCAACGGTCGGCACGTGGCGCAGCTTGTGGCGGGCGTTCTCGTCCAGGCCCGCGCGAATCTCGGCCATGGCCCGCTCGGCTTCTCGGCGGGTGCCGCGCACGATCTTGGAGCGCCGCTTGTACTCCCCGGCGACCTCCTCCCACCACCGCAGGCGGTAGCGGTCGCGGTCCAGGCGCTGCACGCAGCCGAAGGAAGAGCGCAATTTGCGGGGCATGGGTCAGCTCTCGCCGTTCTCTAGCTTCTTCGCCATCTTCTCGAAGTCGTTCTCCCAGGTCGCGTCCTGGATGCGCTGGAACTCGGCGAAACGCTCCTTGGCCAGCTTGTCGGCGGTCTTCTTGTTGCGGTTGCCGAGGCCCTTCAAGACCTCGCGCCCGTTGAACGCGAGGAAGCCGTTGAGCAGCTCGTCGCAGTCGGCCATGCTTGTCAGCACGTGGCGCTCAGCCCTGTCCTCGGCCGTGTCCAGGAACATCCCCACTAAGCGGTTGAGGTCTTTGATCTCCTGCTCGGTGAGGTAGTTCTTGGCCACGGTGACGTCGGTCGAGTGGATGCGCCCCTCCGGTCCGCCCTTCCAGGACGTGAGGCCCATGTGGGGCTTCGTCGGGTCGCTGCGGCCCTGCACGATCTCGGCGGCGGTGTGGCCCGTCACGGCGTAGTGGAGCTTGTTCTGGACGGCCGCGTAGAACCTCTGGGCTATGTCCGAGTCCTTGTCGTAGTCGAAGCTGCACTCCTGGAAAATGTCCGTTATCTTCTGGTACACCCTGCGCTCGCTTGCGCGGATGTCGCGGATGCGCCCAAGAAGCTCGTCGAAATAGTCCTCGCCGAACGGCCGGCCGTTCTTGAGCATGTCGTCGTTGAGGACGAAACCCTTGGTCACGTACTCCTTGAGCGTGACCGTGGCCCATTGGCGGAACTTGACGGCCTTCGCCGAGCTGACGCGGTAGCCCACGGCCAAGATGGCGTCGAGCGAGTAGAACCCGACCTCGCGGTTTACGTTTCTCGACCCCTCTTTTCGAACCAACAAGATTTTCTTGTAAGTTGAGCCTTCGTCCAACTCGCCCGTCTCGTAGACGTTCTTCAGGTGAAGGCTGACGTTCTGCTGTGAAGTTCCGAACAACTCGGCGATCTGCTTCTGCGGCATCCAATAGGTGCCTTGCAGATAGCTGACCTCTACGGGCACGTTGGCGCCCTCCGACTGATAAAGGACGATTTGGGCTTTAACCGGCTCGTTCTCCATAGCTCTTCCTTTCTCGTTTACCTATGCGACCAGTTTAAGAGCGGTCAATGAACGACCCCCCCCCAGGTACATTTCCGAGCTGTTTCGCAAGCGCTTCGCTCGTGGCGAGCAGGGCCGCGCGGCCCTCGGGGGTGAGCTTTTGCCAGTTGCGGGAGAGGCGGTCGAGGTCGGGGTCGGGGGCGGGGGAGTCTTCTATCAGGTCGCTCTTCTTAATGCCGAAGTAGTCGGCCATCTTCTGCACCGCACCCATGCGCGGCTCTGAGAAACCGCCTTCCCATTGGGATACTGCGCCACGGGAAACGCCTGCAATTTTTGCTAGCTCATCTTGAGTTAAACCGTTGCGTTTCCGCAGGTTGATGATGTTTTCACGAATGCCCATGACGCCCCTTTCGCTAGATTTACTGACATTTTATGAAAAAGATTGTTGACATACAACGCTAGAATAACTAACGTAGTTAACAGCAAACGGGACCACGAAAGGAGGTTGCAATTGCCCGGCGAGACTTTGGAAGAAGCGCGACGGCGAGCTGGTTTCACTCAGCAGTACATGGCTGACCAGCTGGGATGTTCTCGACCTACCTACGCACAGATAGAGCAGAACCCTTCCCGTGCGACCGTGCTTCAGGCAAAGACCATTTGCCAACTGCTCGCAAAGAACTACGAGCAAATTTTTTTCGGCCCAAGTGCTAGTGAAACTAACAGTTAGGAGGTTTGAAATGAACGACATTCAGCTTTTCAGCAATGACAACTTCGGCGAGATGCGAGTACTTCTCACCAATGACGGCGAGCCGATGTTCGCGGCCGTTGACGTCTGCAAGGCCCTTGACCTCAGCAACCCGTCTATGGCTGTTGCGACTCTGGATGACGACGAACGGGCTAAGTTGAACTTAGGGCGTCGGGGCGAAACCAACTTCGTCACCGAACCCGGCTTCTACAAGCTCGTGATGCGCTCCCGCAAGCCCGAGGCCAAGGCGTTCCAGCGTTGGGTCACCCACGACGTCCTCCCCGCGCTGCGCCGTACGGGCCGCTACGAGGCGCCCATGACGCGCGAGCAGCGCATGGCGTACGCCCTCGTTGACGCCGACGAGGTCATCAAGGAGCAGAAGGGCGTCATCGCCAAGCTCACCGCCGAGAACAAGGCCCTCGCGAACAAGTCCCAGGCCTTCGACCTGTGGGTAGACGACACGGACGGCCTTCTCAGCGTCACCAAGGCGGGCAAGCTCTTGAAGTCCATGGACAAGACCATGGGCGCCCGCAAGCTGCGCGGGTGCCTGCGCAAGGACGGCTACGTGGAGCAGAACACTCTCTCCTGCACCGTCAAGGCCATCGAGCCGGGTTACATGCGCGAGCGTCTTTGCAAGTTCGCGGGCAGGGACGGCCGCGAGCGCGTCAAGAGCTACGGCGCTCTGACCGCCAAGGGCGTCGCGATGTGCGCGGCCCGCTACTGCAACCAGACCTCCATCCAGGGCGTTTAGCCCAAAACCAGCACCAAAACCAAATCTTCGAAGCCGACCCCTGCGGGGGCCTGGGCGAAGCCTTGCGATTTTGCACCTTGAGAACAGAATGGCCCGCGTTCCTGGCCGAAAAGGAGCGTTTCAAACCCGATGCTTTCCGCGCGTCCCTCGCGTGGGCGCACGACTCCAATCTGGCATGAAGACTTTCTCCTTCACGTGCAAACACTTGTTTTACCCCCCCCTACGTACCAAGGCCCAGCGCGAAACGGCAGGCCTTTAAAGGCGGTGCCTTACCCGCCAGCCGTGCGCGAGGGCCGCGCGGAGAGCATCGGTCGTGAGCGTGCCACAGTGCCGCCGACCAGCGCTTTTTCTACAACTCAGCAGTCACATCACAGGTCAGACAGTGGTGGGTCCCGGCGGCGCTGCGGCACGCTCATGGATTCGCCGGGATGCGTCCCGGTCTTCTCAGCAAACAATCGACAAAGGAGGTCGACATGCTTAGCGACAACGAGCTCTTGTACGACTTCTGCGAAGCGGCCGGGGTCCCGATGAAGGCCAGCTACAAGGTGAAGGAGCTGGCGCAGCTCTTAGACCTCGACCCGCACACCATCTACGACGAGATCAGCTACGGCAGGCTCCACGCCTTCATGCCGCGCGGCATGACCAAGGGCAGGCGCATCCGCGCAGCCGAGGTCAACCGGTGGCTTGAGGAAGCCTGGTAGGCCATGGGCGGGATGCGTTCCGACAATCCGTGGCGCGGGCCGGGTGCCTATGAGGAGGTGCCCAGGTGGCGCATGGAGCGTGCGCGGGCACCGTACCGCGTGGAGTGCCCCGAGTGCGGGGCGCACGGCAGGCCCTACTACGTGGGGCCGCAGAGCCGCGACGTGCGCTGCGACAGATGCAACTTTAGGTTCGACCCGGCAGGGCACTGCCTGCCGACAACAGGGAAGGACAAGGAATGAGCAGGACCGAGGATTTCTTCGAGGAGCTGGCCTGGCGGCTTAACCACGCGCAGCCGGGCAAGTTCTCCATTTGGATCAACCGGCATCCCCGCGCGGCGATGCTGGGCATGGCTGTGTTCTTCGTGCTGGGCAACATTTGGTGCGGAGG
>CAVKOL010000024.1:0-20851 GCA_963658035.1 Bacteroidaceae bacterium | reverse complement strand
ACGCGGCCCACGGACATGGCGGCGCCGTTCTGGGTCTTGATGGCGGCCAGGTAGCCAAAGTAGAGCCACTGGACGGCCTCGGCGGCGGTGGTGGCGGGCTTCGAGATGTCGTAGCCGTAGATCTCGGCCATCTTCTTCATGCCCTGGAGAGCACGGATCTGGTCGGAGAGCTCCTCGCGCTGACGGATGACGTTGTCGGTCATGGTGCGGTCGCCGCAGTTCTCAAGGTCGGCCTTCTTGCCGGCGATGAGGCGGTCGATGCCGTAGAGGGCGACGCGGCGGTAGTCGCCGACGATGCGGCCGCGGCCGTAGGTGTCGGGCAGGCCGGTGATGACGTGAGAGTGGCGAGCAGCGCGCATCTCGGCAGTGTAAGCATCAAAGACGCCCTGGTTGTGGGTCTTGTGATACTCGTTGAAGATCTGGGTGTACTTGTCGTTGACGTGGAAGCCGTAGTTCTCGGCAGCCTGCTGGGCCATCTTGATGCCGCCGTAGGGCATGAAGGCGCGCTTCAGGGGCTTGTCGGTCTGTAGGCCGACGACCTTCTCGAGGTCCTTGGTGTCCTCGCCGATGTAGCCGGGGCCGTAGGCGGTCAGGCCCGAGACGATCTCGGTCTCGCACTCAAGAACGCCGTTGTTGGCGCGCTCGGCGGCCTGAAGCTCCTGGACCTTGCCCCAAAGGGCGTCGGTTGCCTCGGTGGGGCCGGCGAGGAAGGACTCGTCGCCGTCGTAGGCGGTGTAGTTCTGCTGGATGAAGTCACGGACGTTGATGTCGTCGACCCAGTGGCCACCCTTAAAGCCGTTCCACTCTTCGCGAAGCTGCATGTTGCCTCCTTTTCGTAGCGCCGGGCGCGAATTTCCCGACGCTGTTTCCCGTATCGACTCGCGGCGTTATTTCTCGCCGCGAAGAATCGCCAAAGCGTTGTCCACGCGGTCCTGCGTGGGAGGTTTGGTGTCGCGCAGGGTATAGGGGATACCCAGCTCGTCCCATTTAAAGATGCCCAGGGTGTGGTAGGGCAAGACCTCGATGCGCTGCACGGTCTTGAGCTGCGAGATGAACTCGCGCGTGCGGCGCAGGTAGGTGTCGTCGTCGGTGATGCCGGGGACCAGGACTTGGCGGATCCACATGGCCTGGTCGTGGTCAGACAGATAGCGAAGCGCTGCCAAGATGTTGGCGTTGTCTTTCCCGGTGAGCTTCTTGTGCTCGGCGGCATCGATGTGCTTGATGTCTGCCATCACCAGGTCGCAGGCCGCGATCAGGCGGTCGAACTGGGCCATCCAGGCCGCATCATCCGGCGAGAAGGTCGCCAGAGAGGTGTCAAGGCAGGTGTTGATGCCGCGCTTGTGGGCCTTCTCAAAGAGCTCGACCACAAAATCGAGCTGCATCAAGGCCTCGCCGCCGCTTACGGTGATACCGCCGTCGGGACCCCAGTAGCCGCGGTAGCGCTCGGCCTGGTCAAGAAGCTGGTCGGCGGATTTCTCCTGGCCGCCCGTGGTTTTCCAGGTGTCGGGGTTGTGGCAGTAGCGGCAGCGCATGGGGCAGCCCTGCAAGAAGACGATGTAGCGAACGCCGGGGCCATCAGCTGAGCCAAAAGACTCCACCGAGTGAACCATACCGAGCATGCGCTACCCCCTTTGCATGTGCTGCTGCCAACGTACCAAAGACAATTTAGTACATCGCCGGGGTCGTTCCTTGACCAGAATCAAGTAACTCGGAAATTCTATTGAAATATAGGGTGGGTGTCGGCAAGCGGTAGGATACGGGCGCCAGACGGTAGTTTTTAGGCGCCTAGCTGTTATTTCTCGCCTTGGAAGGTTGGTGCGGAGAAGGGCCGGCAGGCCGCGGGTGGGCTGCCGGCGGCCTGCCGACGCCCCTACTCGTGCAGCTCGGTGACGTGCTTCAAGCCCTCGCGGTCGATGACCAAAAGTCGGCCGCGGCCGGTACGCTCGACCAGGCCTTCTCGCACAAAACGGGCGATGTTGCGGCTCACGGTCTCGGGGCGCAGGCCCACCGAGGCGGCGATGTCCTCGAGCTTGAGGTGGATCTCGGGGCCGGCGCAGCGCTGGTCTCGGATCAAAAGGTACTCGGCCAGGCGCTGGCGCGGGTCGCGGATGGAAAGCATCATGATCTTCTCCTCCGCGTCGTTGAGCTCGGTCGTGACCATGCGAATGAGGCCCAGCGCCACGTCGGGGTGGTTGGAGAGAAGGGCCTCGAAATCGGCGCGGTGGATGCGGCACAGCTGCACCGGCGTCAGGCACTCCACCGAGTAGCGGTAGATGTGGTTGTCCAAGAACATGCCGTGCCACAGGGCCTGGCCGTCGTGCAGGACGTCCAGGACGTACTCCTCGCCGTTGACGCTGCCGCGAAAGGTCTTGATGCGGCCCGAGCGCACGATAAGGATCGACTCGATGGGGTCGCCCTCGTGCACAAGAATCGAGCCCTGCGCGTGCTTCGAGTGCCTTGAGCAGGCGAGAAGCTCGCGCTTGGCCTCGACGGGCAGGTCGGCAAACAGGCGGATGTTGTCCATGCACGAACTGCCGGCGCGGGAGAAGGCGCAGTCGTGGCCTGCTCCCGCGCACACGCGGTTGTCTTGGTTTGTTGTGGGTGTCTCTGCCACAGCGGGGTGGGGTCGCCGGATTGCGGCCTGCGGCCTAGCGCTGCCAGCTGACGAGCAGCTGGTCGAGCTGGGCCTCGATCTGGGCGCGGTCCATGTGGCGGCCGATGATGCACAGCTTGGTCTCGCGGTCGCCCACCTCGGGGTCCCAGGTCTCAAGGATCTCGGGCGTCTCGGCCAGGATCTGCTTCTTCTCGTCCTCGGGGGCCGAGTCGACAAACAGGCCGTTCTCGGTCAGGCGCATCTGGTGGCCGGCCTGCTCAAAGAGGTAGCACATGTCGGCGTTGGCCGTAGACCACAGGATACCCTTGGCGCGCACCACACAGTCGGGCCAGTTGTACTCGACGAAGCGCTGGAAGGCGGCGGCGTCAAAGGGCTGGCGGCGGTGGTAGACAAAGGTCTGGATGTCGTACTCCAAGACCTCGGGGTCGTCGTGCTCCTCGGGGTGCTCCATGGCCTCGATCCAGGCGGCCGAGTTGTAGGCGCGCATGAAGTCGAAGCGGTCGGTGTCCAGGACCTCGGCCAGGTCGACGTTGCCCTGCTCGGCCTCGACGATGACGGCCTCCTTCTGCAGGCTGCGCACGATGGCCTTGAGCTCGGCCAGCTGCTCGGGCGTCACGGTGTCGGTCTTGTTGAGGATCAGCGTCGAGCAGAACTCGATCTGCTGGATAAGCAGGCTCTCGATGTCGTCCTCGTCGATGTCGTCGGCGAGAAGGTCGCGGCCGCCGTGGAACTCGTCGTACATGCGGGCGCAGTCGACGACGGCGACGATGTTGTCCAGGGCGAGCTTGGGCTGGCCGCCGACCTTCTCGGCGTCGCAGAAGGCGCTGATCGTGTAGGCGATGGGCACGGGCTCGCAGATGCCGGAGGCCTCGATGATGATGTAGTCGAAGTTGCCCGAGTCGGCGATGGAGGAGAGCTGGTTGGCCAGGTCGTCTGCCAGGGTGCAGCAGATGCAGCCGTTGGTGAGCGGGATGATGTCGTCTGCCTGGGCAAAGCCGCCGTCGGCGATGAGGTTGGCGTCGACGTTGACCTCGCCGATGTCGTTGACGATCACGGCCGCGCGGATGCCGCCGTCGTTTTGCAGGATGTGGTTGAGCAGCGTGGTCTTACCGGCGCCAAGGTAGCCGGTAAGCATCACGATTTTAACTGGTTTATCAGCCATGGAAGTTTCCCTTCTCTAATTTGCCAACAGGAGAAAGGATACCCCATTGAAGCGGTGGTTTCTTCTCGCCAGGGATTTCCACAGATGGGCCGCGTGGACGTTTTGACGCTTATGGGAATGCGAAGGGTCCCATAAGCGTCGATTTGTCGGTTGAACTTCCCATAAGCGGAGAAAAAGCCTGGCCGAAGTTCCCATAACCGGCGATTTTGCCGATGGCGCGCGCCGGGCCGCGGCGCCCTAGCGCATGAAGAGGGTCTCGGCCAGCGAGCACCACTTGTCGGCGGCGCAGATGAGCCAGGCCTCGCGGCTCTTGGGCACGCGGCCCGGCGGCAGGGGCCACATGTGGGCAGCGATCGCGTTTTCTTCAAGCGGCGTGAGGTCAAAGTCCTCGCGCGCGTTTCTCAGCGCAAAGACCGGGTGCATCGTTGCGTGCTGGGTGTGGTTGGGCTCGTGCCAGTCGTACAAAAAGTAGTCGTGGAGAAGGGCGGCGCGCACCAGCTGGGGCTGGCTCACGCGCAGGTGAAGGGCCTCGCCCAGGGTCACGGCGCACGCGGCCACGCGCACGCAGTGCTGCCAGGTGCTCACCTGCCCGTGCTGAACAAAGCCCTGCATAAGGCGGGTGCGGCCCGAGGCCTCAATCTGGGCGACCTGGGCGTCAAAGGCGATCTGTGCGTTGGGGGACATCTACTGCCTGTCCTTCTTGAGGTTGTCGAGGGCGGCGACGAGCCTGCTTGCCCCGCCGCGCAGCTTTTGGGTGTGGAAGCGCCTCATGTTGTGAAGAATGTGCTGGTGACGGCCGCTCAAGTGAGAAGCCGCGTCGCGCAGGCGCTCGGCGTAGTCGTCGCGGGTGTCGCGCAGGCGGTCCACGGCGTCGACGCCGGTGTCGCGCAGACGGTCGACGGCGTCGGCCCCGGTCTCGCGAACCCGCCCGGCCTTCTCGGCGCCGCTGTCCAGGGCGCCCTGAACGCGGGAGTCAAAGCTGCCCTGGACGTTTTCCACGGCGGCGATGACCTCGGTCAAGGCGCAGACGGTCAAGGTGGTGTCGGCGGCGAGAAGGGCCATGAGAATCAGGCCCGCCAGCTCGAAGGTCAAGGGCGCCACGGCCGCGTTCACGGCCTGTACCAGCGGCAACGCGACGTAGATGATGAGCAGGCCGCACACGCCAAAGCACGCGGCCGCCGGCACGCAAACGCGCCCGTCGAGGTTCAAGGGCAAATCGGAGTAGTCCCACCATACGGTGCCAAAGACCTTCTCCATGGCAACCGAGGTCACCCACTCGATGGCCGACGCGCCCACGGCGCACACCAAAAAGATCGCCCAGGCGGGCGGCAACGCGGCATAGACCACGGGGTTGCCAAAGACGGCCAGGGCTCCCACGGCCCCCACGCCGTAGATGGGGCAGACGGGGCCAAACAAGAAGCCGCGGTTGCACCAGCGCTTCTCGACGATGGAGCAGTAGGTCGACTCGAAAAGCCAACCTATCAGGCCAAAGAACGAGAACCAAACAACAAGCTGACTTGCGATCAAGGGAAATCCTTACCAGGTGAGGGGCGGGTGGCGAGAAGGGCGTGGCGGGCGGCGGCGCGGGGACGGGGCGCGGAGCGGGGCCGCTAGCACCGGTGCGAGCTGGGGCAGATGTCTTCCAGCACACACTCGTCACAGCGCGGCGACCGGGCGCTGCAGACCCTGCGTCCGTGCAAGATCCACTGGTGGTTGACGTTTTCCCACAGGTCGTGGGGGAGAAGCGCCAAGAGGTCCTGCTCGGTCTTCAAGGGTTCCTTCTCGTGCGTCTTGGGCGAGAGCGCCAGGCGGTGCGCGATGCGGTTGACGTGGGTGTCCACCGCGATGCCCTCCACGATGCCAAAGCCCACGTTAAGCACGATGTTTGCGGTCTTGCGGCCCACGCCGGGAAGCGAGGTGAGCTCGTCCATGGTGTGGGGCACGACGCCGCCGAAGCCGGCCACGATGGCCTGGGCACACTCCACGCAGTGGCGGGCCTTGGTCTTGTAGAAGCCCAGGCTGCGGATGATTTCGGCCACTTCGGCCGGGGTCGCGGCCGCCATGGCCTGGGGCGTCGGGTAGCGCTCAAACAGCGCCGGCGTCACCTTGTTTACCTGCGCGTCTGTGGTTTGGGCAGAGAGAAGCACCGCGATCGTGAGGCGAAAGGGGTTTTCGTGGTCCAAGAAGCACTCGACGGGGCCGTACTCGGCGTCCAGGCGGCGGCAGACCTCGCAGGCGCGCTGTGCCTTGGACTTCTTGGTCTCGCGGGGCATGGGTCTTCTCGCCTCCTTGGCGGTTGTGGAGGAGCGCGGCCCTCCGGTGCCGGGAAATTTGCGCATACAAAAGCAATGATATACTCGACTGCGCCGTTGCGCGCGGCCCCGCGCGCGTGCGCTTATTACACATGAAAGGAACCCCCATGGTTAAAGACCTTGTTTGCGACGACGCCGTTTTGTCCCAGGTGTGCGCCCCCGCCACCGCCCAGGATGCCGAGCTTGCCCAGGACCTCATCGACACCATGAACTCCCTGGAAGACGCCGTGTGCCTGGCCGCCAACCAGATCGGCGAGGCTAAGGCCGTCGTGGTCTATAAGGGTGACGACGAGAAGGACCACGTCATGTACAACCCCCGCGTGCTGATGGGCCTTGGTCCCCAGAAGCTGGTCGAGAGCTGCATGACCCACGAGGGCGAGAGCCGCGTGACCCGTTTTGTCAAGATCAAGGTTGCCTATGACGAGCTGGTCGACGGCGAGCTGAAGCCCCGCAAGCGCGATTTCTTGGGCTGGGAGGCTCAGATGATCCAGCACATGTGCGACCACTGCAAGGGCAAGCTGGTCTAGGTCGTCCCAGCGCAAAATTACCGAGCGTTTGACGAGGGTCGCCTGGCGATTTAGCCGGGCGACCTTTTTTGCTGGCGTTGCTTGCCGGGTCGCCGGCCGGCAAGCTAGCGATCACGGTAAAGACGCCTGCTGGCGATAAACGCTGCGGTGTCAAGCGCGGCGAGAAGGCCTGCGGGGATGGCGAGACTTGCATCGCCGGTGGACGGGGTGACTGCGCGGGCGCCCTTTGTGCTGGGCTGCTCGCTTGTGCCTCTGCTGTTCACGACCATCGATCCGGCCTTGGTTTTGAGGGCGAGAGATGTCACGAGGTTCTCGACGTCGGCCGACGAAGGCGTGGTGTTGGCAAGGGTCGTCTTGTAGTTCTCGCCCGCGGCCGCCAAGGCTACTTGCCCGTTTTCGATGGCCGCCGCCAGCGTATCGCGCTCTTCCTGGGAGAGCCAGGTTTCGCCGGCCGCGACATCGCTTCCGTCGACGCTGGTCTTGGCCTCAGCCAACGCGGATTTGGCCTCCGCGATGGCTTGTTCAAGCTTGTCGAGCTCCACAACGCTTGCCCAGCTATGGGCGGCGGAAATTCCCTTGATCGAGAAGTTGTCTGTCTGCGCGGTGCCGCCCAGCCCATCGGGGTCGTCGAGGGTCTCGCGCCAGTCGGTCCAGGCGGTCTTCTCGTCCGCTGCGTCGCCATCAGTGCCCGTGCCGGTCCAGGACTCGCCCACGCCCACCTTGGCTCTAAAGCCCGAGGTTTTATAGGTGGTTGACGCGCCCTGGTAGTACTTGCCGTCTGTCCCCTTTTGCGTAGTGACGACGGCATAACGCTGTCCAGAGCGCATGGCCACCTGATCATTGGTGTCGAGTTCAAGGCGGTGGTAGCCAGCGTACGCGAAGGTCTTGGTGGCGGAGAAGGCCAGTGTGCTGTGCCCGGCCTGGGTGGGCGTTGTGGCTTCGCCATCCAAGAGATATACCTGGTAAGTCACGGTAGTGCCCGCCTCGTAGGTGGTTGTGCCGATGGCTCGCAGGAGCATATCGCCTTGCGCCGTGAAGACGTTGGCCGAGCTTGTGGGCTCATCATAAGGCGTGGCGTTAAAGTCCTCGTTGGGGAGGAAGTCGTACTGGTCGAGGTATAGGTCAGCGTCCGAGTTCTGCCGCGTGAGATCGAAGTCGAACGAGACAAGGTCGCCCACGCTCATGTCATAGTACGACAGCCAGAAGTAGCCCGTGTTCTTCCCGTCCTCAACAATGCCCCAGTCGCCGGAGTTGGGGAAGTCCTCGGTCTGGGCACCAAAACTGTTCTTGACGAGCCACGCACCGTTGCCAGCGGGCTTCTCGCCGTTTGTGCCCACTTTGAAGTTCGACGCGTCGTAAGTGTCGTCCCATCCCACGATGCATGCGGCGTGGGATCCGCCTCCCGTTTCGTACGAGCAGTAGGACCAGGTCTCTTTATTGAGATAATGGCTCTCGTCGTGGATATAGCTCATTGCAACGGCGCGACCGGCGAGAAGCTCGCTTTTGACCGCGTCGAAGCCCCGCTGGTTCAAAGTCACGTTTTCGTCGTCCTCGCCGCCCTGCCGCAAGCTGGGTAAGACATTGCCGTCGGTGAGCTCGTAGCCTGCGCGTGCCCACAGGGACGAGTCGGCGCCCCAGGTCGCGCCGTCAGATCCGTCGGCGGCCCCGGCGTAGTACAGGGGCGTCACCGTGGCGTCGCTGCCGTACTGCGAGATCTGGTCTTTGGTGAGGTTCTTGGTCTGTGCGCGCTCGGCGTCCTTGGCCAGGACCGAGCAGGTTATGAGGCCCTCATTGTTTTGATAAGGCAGGGCGCTCTCTGCGATGGGGCCCAGCCCCGCCGAGAACGAGACGATGGCGAAGTAGGGCTTGCCGCCCGCGTTAAGACCCGCCTCGATGGTTCCGGCAAAGCCCTCACCAGCCTGTGAGGCGTTAATGGCTTGGGTGATAGGGGTGTAGGCGGCCAGGGCGACCCCGCGCTCCGATAGGTCGAGGCCGGTCTGCGCGGCCGTGGTTCCCGCCTTGGAGAGGATGCTCGTCTCTGCGGCGGCCGTGGTGCCAAAGGCCCAGCAGGTTGCCCAGGGGTCCTGCTGCTTCATGGATGTGACCACGGAGTCCGATCGGTCGCCGTCGCCGTTGGGGTCGCGCAGGTCAAACGTTGCGGGTGCCTCGGCGGCGCTGGCGCATGTTACGGGTGTGCCGGCGAGAAGCAGGGCGAGTGCGAGTCCCGGCGCCAAGAGTGCCGCAGCTGCCGCCTTAGGTAGTTTTTTCATCGGTTGGCCTCCCGCCGTTGCACAAACTGCTTTACATGCTTTACAATCTTAGCCATAACGTCTTCGATTGGAAAGAGGAAATTGCAATGGCGCAGGCGGCGGTTGCGTTGGCGCAGGTAAATGCGCGGATTAGTCCTCAACTTAAGGCTTCGGGAGACGCGGCTTTGGCGGCGGCGGGCCTCACACCCACGCAGGCCGTGCGAGCCGTGTGGGAGCTTGCCGATAAGTACAAGGATGATCCCCAGGGGCTTCGCGATTTACTGTTGCCCGACGAGAAGGCCGCAAGGGAGGCGGCTCAGGCTAAAGAGCGGGCAAGAAAGCTCGCGTTAGCAAAGAAGGGCGCACGCCTTAAAGAAGAGTTCTACGCCAAGATGGGCCTTACCGACCTGCATGCCAGCGATAACCTCTCGTTCGAAGAACTAAGGGAGATGGCGTTCGCCGAGCAATACGGGGAGTCTTTGGGGTGGGGTAGCTATGAGTGACGAGAAAACGCTGCTGATGGATACCAACATATTGATTAGCTACTACCTAGATAGGGACGATAAGTTCTATGCGGTTAGTGACATGATTCAGGCAGCCATGGATAAAGGCGTGGTGCTGCTGTATCCGGTGCACTGCGTGAAAGACCTCTTCTACGCCTTGGCGGCTGACTCTAAACGGGTATACCGCGAGAAACACAGCGGGGAGCTAACTCCGTCGGCGGCAACCTGCGCGCGTTCGTTTGCCTGGGCCTGCGTCGAGAACCTCACCGAGATTGCCCTGGCTGTGGGCGCAGACCACACCGACGTCTGGGTCGCGCAAAAGCAGCGCCGCCTGCACTCGGATTTCGAGGACGATATGGTTATCGCGGCAGCGGTGAGAAGCAAGGCCGATCTTCTCGTCACCGAGGACAAAAAGCTCGCGGCCAATGCACCGGTGGCCACGGCAAGCGTGGCGAAGGCGCTGGAGTGGCTGGAGGCCCTTTAGATTCGCTACGCCCACCGCGTCCGCTGTGCCCGTAGCGCCGAGGCCCTACTCCATCCCGGCAAAGCCGGTCTGACGCAGGGCCTCGTACAGCACGATCGCCGCGGAGTTCGAGAGGTTCAGGGCGCTGATCTGGTAGTCGTCGGGGTTGATGAAGTTGCCGCAGATGTCCTGGCGAAGAATCGGGTGGTCACAGGCCTTGCCGGCGGGCTCTTTCCACTCGTCGGCATCGGTGATGGTGGCAGCGTCGGGCAGCATGGGGATGCGCTCGCAGCGCTCGGGCGCCTGGGCCAAAAGCTCCTCGGGGATGCCCGAGGACTCCTTGCCAAACACCAGGTAGTCGCCATCGGCATACGCGGCCTGGGCATAGGTGCGCCGTGCCTTCTTGGTAAGGAAGTGCAGGCGCGCGTCGCCCGGCTCAAGCGCGTTTCTCGCCAAGAAATCCTGCCAGCCGTCGTAGGTGGTCACGTGAAGGCTTCGCCAGTACCCCAGGCCCGCGCGGTGCAGCATGTGGTCTTCAAGCGAGAAACCCATGGGGCCAATGAGATGCAGGTGAGAGCCGGTGACCACGCAAGTGCGGCCGATGTTTCCGGTATTGGCGGGGATTTCTGGTTGGAAGAGGACAACGTTAAACACGGGCGAGCCTTTCGGGGTGATAATGGTCAACGTTGTTCATTTTAGCCGCCGCCCAGCGCGACGGGCCGTAACGCTAGGTGCCGCATGATAAAACTCTTTGCCTCTGACCTCGACGGGACTCTCTTCAACGCGATGCACACCGTCGACCCCGTGATTTTGTCGGCCATCCGCAAGGTGCGGGCGGCGGGCGGTCACTTTAGCGTGGCCACGGGGCGCACGCTGCGCAACAACCGCGAGTTTGGCTTCGAGGGAAACGTCGCGGCGGTGTGCGCAAACGGCTCGATCGTGCTGGACGAGCAGGGCCAGATGGCGCATTTTTGTGCCATTGACCAGGGCGTTATTGAAGAGATGACCAACCGTTTTGCCAACGTCAAGTTTGACTACGTGGGCGAGAAGCACACCTATCACATGTTTGGCGAGGCCGAGCACCTGGCTGTTTTTGGCAAGCAGCCCCTGTACAAGAAGGTCCTTCTACGCGGCATGAGCATCGTCGGCGGGCCCGAGAACGTCTATGACTGCACGCCCGCGCAGGTCGCCGCCGAGCGCATCTGCAAGGTGAACGCCCATCTCAAGGACCCGGCAGAAATCGCGGCGGTCAACGAGTTCATAGCCGAGAAGAGCGACCTCATCGTCAACGCCCCCTTTGACCCGTCGATGGTCGAGCTCACGGCAACCGGCGTCAACAAGGGCGAGGCTGTGGCCTGGCTGGCCAGCTACCTGGGCTTATCCGAGGACGAGGTCGCGGTTTACGGCGACGGCGGCAACGACATCGAGATGCTCGAGCGCTTTGACCACGCTTTTGCCACCAGCAACGGCAGCGACGCGGCCAAGCGCGCGGCGGGAAACGTCATTGGCAGCTGCGCCTTCCACGCCGTGCCCCGTCACATGGTGGCGACGCTGCGCCAGGGGTAGGGCGGGGCCCGCGGGGGCTTCTCGCCGCCGTTCTCCTTGAATTTTGAACGTTTCTCTCGACTTCTTGGTTGAGTTCAATTATTGCGTGCTATAGTGCCGTCAGAAAACGCGCTAAATTGAACTTACATTGCGCCACACACGCCAGAAATTGAACCAACGGAGAAGCCCATGGCTTACAGCACGTTCCAAAAGCGCTTGAAGGCCGCCATGCAATCGGCGGGCCTCAAGCAGTCTGACCTCATACGCCTGGCCGCAGATCAGGGCGTGAAGCTCGGGAAAAGCCAGGTTAGCCAGTATGTGAGCGGCAAGGTGGTGCCGAGAAAAGACACCGTGGCATATCTCGCCAAGCTCTTTGGAGTGTCGCCGGGGTGGCTCTTGGGCCAAGAGCCCGATAAACCCGCCGCCAAATCCGCAAAGTCGGCCACAGACGCCCAAGCCAATAAGTCCACCGTCACAAAGGGAGCCCCCATGCGCAAGTTCAACAAATCATCCAAGCTAGACAACGTTTTGTACGACGTGCGCGGACCGGTGGTCGACGAGGCCGCCCGCATGGAGGAAAACGGCGCCCGCATCTTGAAGCTCAACATCGGCAACCCCGCGCCCTTTGGCTTCCGCGCCCCCGACGAGGTCGTTTACGACATGCGCCACCAGCTGCCCGAGTGCGAGGGCTACTCCGACTCGCGCGGCCTGTTTGCCGCCCGCAAGGCCATCATGCAGTATGCCCAGCTCCGCAACATCGCGGGCGTTGACATGAAGAACATCTACACGGGCAACGGCGTGAGTGAGTTGATTCAACTTTCTATGCACGCTCTTCTCGACAACGGCGACGAGGTCTTGATCCCCAGCCCCGATTACCCCCTGTGGACCGCCTGCGTCACCCTGGCCGGCGGAAACCCCGTCCACTACATCTGCGACGAGCAAAACGAGTGGAACCCCGACCTCGAGGACATCGAGAAAAAGGTCACCCCTGCTACCAAGGCCATCGTCGTCATCAACCCCAACAACCCCACGGGCGCCGTTTATTCCAAGGAAATCCTTGACGGCATCGTCGAGATTGCCCGCAAGCACCAGCTCATGATTTTTGCCGACGAGATTTACGACCGCCTGATCATGGACGGCTACCAGCACATTTCCATCGCCTCGCTGGCGCCCGACCTGCCGTGCGTGACCTTCTCGGGCCTCTCTAAGAGCCATATGGTGTGCGGTTACCGCGTGGGTTGGATGATCCTCTCGGGCAACCTGGCCTGCATGCAGGACTTTATTTTGGGAATCAACATGCTTTCCAACATGCGCCTGTGTTCCAACGTGCCGGCGCAGTCCATCGTCCAGACAGCCCTTGGCGGGTATCAATCTGTTAACGAGTACATTCGCCCCGGCGGCCGCGTCTACGAGCAGCGCAACTATGTCTACGAGGCCTTGAACGCCATCGACGGCATCACGGCCGTGAAGCCCAAGGCGGCTTTCTACATCTTCCCCAAGATGGACGTCAAGAAGTTCAATATCACCGACGACGAGCAGTTTGCCCTTGACCTTCTCCACCAAAAGAAGATTTTGATCACCCGAGGCGGCGGTTTTAACTGGGCCGAGCCCGACCACTTCCGCATCGTCTACCTGCCGCGCATGGAGGTCCTAAAGGAGTCCATGGAAGACCTGGCCGATTTCTTTGCGCACTACCGTCAATAGGGGGGGCCGCGATGCAGCTTGAACAGTACGTGGTCGACGCGTTTACCAGGGAGGTTTTCCAAGGCAACCCCGCCGCGGTCTGCGTTTTGAACCAATGGCTTCCCGAAAGCATGATGCTGGCGATCGCGCGCGAGAACAACCTCTCCGAGACGGCGTTTGCCGTGAAAGGGGAGGGCCGCTGCCGCTACGGCCTGCGCTGGTTCACGCCCGGCGGCGAGATCGACCTTTGCGGCCATGCGACCCTGGCCACCGCGTATGTCGTCCTGAGCTTCTACGAGCCCGGCGAGAAGCGCGTGACCTTCTCGACCAAGGGCGGTGAACTGGCCGTCGTTTGCCGCGACGGCTTGTACGAGATGGATTTTCCCGCCTACGAGCTTGTCCCTGTGCCGGTGACGCCGCAGATGACGGAGGTCCTGGGCGCAACCCCGCTGGAGGCCTACCTGGGGCGCGACCTGCTGTGCGTCCTGGATAGCGCCCAGGCGGTGCACGACCTGGCCCCCGACCTCGAAAAAGCCAAGGAGCTGGAGGGTCTTCTCCTCCACGTGACGGCGGCGGGCGACGGCGAGAAGTTCAATTGCGTCTCTCGCTCGTTCGCGCCTAAGCTGGGCATTGCCGAGGACCCCGTGTGCGGCTCGGGCCACTGCCACATCGTCCCGTTTTGGGCGGGCCGCCTTGGACGCGCCGACCTGGTGGCCTACCAGGCGTCCCCGCGCGGCGGCGAGCTGTACTGCCGTGCCGAGGGCGACCGCGTGATCCTTGCCGGCCACGCCGCGCTCTACTCGACCGCCCGCATCAACGTGCCAACCGACGACCGCGATGCGCCAATCGATTAACCAGAAAGAAGAACCATGCAGGATTTGAGCCAGCGCACGGCGCGCTTCACCGACTCGGTGATTCGCCGCATGACGCGCGTGACCATGCAATACGACGCTATCAACCTTTCCCAGGGCTTTCCCGATTTCGACCCACCGGCGTCCATTACCGATCGCCTTGCCAAAGTCGCGCACGAGGGCCCTCACCAGTACGCCATTACCTGGGGCGCCCCCAACTTCTGCGCCGCGCTGGCCGCCAAGCAGTCGCCGCGCATGGGGATGGACATCGACCCCAAGACCCAGATCGTGGTGACCTGCGGCTCGACCGAGGCCATGATGTGCTCGGTCATGACGGTGACCAACCCGGGCGACCGCGTGGTGATCTTCTCGCCGTTTTATGAGAACTACGGGGCCGACACGATCCTGTGCGGGGCCGAGCCCACGTACGTGGAGCTGCACGCGCCTACGTTTACCTTTGACGAGGCCGAGCTCGAGGCCGCGTGCGCCGTGCCGGGCACCAAGGCCCTTATCCTGTGCAACCCCTCGAACCCCACCGGCCACGTCTTTACCCGCGCCGAGCTGGGCTTCATTGCAAAGATGGCCGAGAAGTACGACCTGTGGGTGATCACCGACGAGGTCTACGAGCACATCGTCTATGCCCCGTATGAGCACATCTACTTTGCTAGCCTGCCCGGCATGGCCGAGCGCACGTTGAGCTGCAGCTCGCTTTCCAAGACCTACTCGATCACGGGCTGGCGCCTGGGCTACGTGATCGCGCCCGCCGAGGTCATCGACCGCGCCCGTAAGGTGCACGATTTTCTCACCGTGGGAGCCGCGGCGCCCCTGATGGAGGCCGCCGTGGCCGGCCTTGAGCTGCCGCAGAGCTACTACGACGACCTGACCGAGCTCTATACCCACAAGCGCGACCTGTTTTGCCAGGGCCTTCGTGACGTGGGGTTCGATTTCGTCGAGCCGCAGGGCGCCTACTACGTGATGTGCGACGTCTCGGCGCTGGGCTACGAAAACGACGAGGACTGCGCCGTTGACCTGTGCCGCAAGGTGGGCGTGGGCTCCGTGCCCGGTAGCTGCTTCTTCAACGCCCCCGAGAACCGCTTCGTGCGCTTCCACTTTGCCAAAAGCGACAAGGTCCTTCTCGCCGCCCTGGACCACCTGGCCGGCTGGCAAGAGAAAATGCGCCGTTCTCTGTAGGTGACGGTGGCGGCTTTTGTGGAACGGGGCGTTCTCTGTACAGAGATGGCGAGAAAATCTGGAAACGGTACAGAGAACGGCTTGGATTTGAGTGGGGGAGTGTCGCGGGTACAGAGAATGGCGGGTTTTTGAGGGCCGCGCCTCGCCCGCGCCCCGCCCGCCAGACTTGCGGCGTTTACGTGTGCGAATAGTTTGTCTACCTGCGCGATTGCGGCCCTCGGCTAAACTGATGAACTTGATGTGGCCGCAGGAGGCGGCCCTACTGTATCGCCGGAAGGCGCAAGAAGGAGACGCATGTCTGAGTACAAGAACGACGAGGTTATGGACGAAGAGCTCGAGAACGACGAGGAGCTCGACGAGGAGGTCGTCGAGGAGGACGACTTCGAGGACGACGACGAGAACGACGACGACTTTGTAGACGACGATGACGACGAGGACCTCGACGAGGATGAGGACGAGGACTTCGACGACGATGACGACGACTTCGAGGATGACGACGAGGACGTCGACGACGAGGACGACGAGGACGACGACGAGGACGAGGCCGAGGAGGCCATCGACTACGACGCCGTGCTCTTTGACAAGGTGAATCGCGCCGCCCGCTTGCTGCGCAACCGCCGCGACATGATGAGCGATGAGGTGGCCGCTCGCAACGAGCGCGTGAGCAACCTCGTGCGCGCCCTCAAGCTCCTGGAGCTCAAGCCCAAGATGGAGCAGAGGGAGATCGCCGACCTGCTGGGCATGCGCCTGCGCGAGGTCGACGCGATGCTCGCCAAGGCCGAGGACGCCGACCTCGTGGGCCGCATCGTGCCCGAGGACAACGACATGCGTCTCATCGTGGTTTTCGCGGCCGAGGGTGCCGTTGAGGCCGCCAAGACCGCTGGTGTCGAGAAGATCAAGCTGGTTCCCTCTTTGAGCGACGAGAAGTGCGACGAGCTCTTTGCCCTTCTCGACCAGATCATCGACCCCCTGACCGCCATGGGCCTGGACAACGACTCCCGTGGCCCGCGCGGCGGCTTTGGCGGCCGTGGCGGCCGTGATGACCGTCGCGGCGGCGACCGTGGTGGCCGTGGCGGCTTTGGCGATCGCGGCGGCCGTGGCGGCGACCGTGGCCCGCGCGGCGGCTTTGGCGGTCGTGACGACCGTCGCGGCGGCGACCGTGGTGGCCGTGGCGGCTTTGGCGGCGACCGCGGTGGTCGCGATGACCGTCGCGGCGGCTTCGGCGGCGGCCGTGACTCCCGCGGCGGCGACCGCGGTGGCCGTGGCGGCTTTGGCGGTGGCCGTGACGATCGTCGTGGCAGCTTTGGCGGCAACCGCGATGACCGTCGCTCCAACGACCGCGGCGGCTTCGGTGGCGGCCGCGACTCCCGTCCCGGCCGCGGTGGCCGTGGCGGCTTTGGCGGCAACGACCGCGGTGGCTACGGCGACCGTGGCGGCAACCGCGGCGGCTTCGGCGGCGGTCGTGACTCCCGCGGCGGCAACGACCGCGGCGGCTACGGCAACCGCGGCGGCTTCGGCGGCGGCCGTTCTTCTCGCTACTAAAATTCCTGCTTGGACCTGGTGCGCGTAACGCCGGGCCCGCATAAACCAACGCAAGCGAACCCAGGCCCGTTGCCCTTCGCGGCAGCGGGCCTGGCGCGTTAAGGTGCCCGTAACAGTGTTTCGGCGCGTTAAGAGGTGTTGCCTCGCCGCTAAAACGGGACCGCTCACCCGCTGGCCCCTATCAGATTGTGGATAGAATTACTTACAGTAAGTAAGTAGAAATCCGACAGCAGTTGACTTGTCGGTCCGCAAAAAAGAGGAGGCGCAGCTTCATGTGCCAATCTGACCCCACCCCGCAAAACACCAAGGGCTTTCACTATGCATGGGTGGTGATGATCGCCCTGGGCCTGCTGATGAGTGGGACCATCGGCTCGTTTACCATCCTGGGCAGCCTTTTCTATTACCCCGTGGCGCAAGAGATCGGCTGCGAGCTGTCGCAGCTCACCATGTACGTGACCATCGAGATGGTGTGCATGGGCCTGGCCATGCCCGTTGTTGGCAACCTGCTTAAGAAGGTCCCGCTGCACCACATCCTGGGCGTCGCCGTGGCGGCCGAGGTCCTGGCAACCTCCGCGATGTCGGCCTTCACGCAGGTGTGGATGTGGTATGCCGCGGCCGTGGTCATTGGCCTTGGCCTGGGCGCCACCTCGACGGTGACCGTCGCGCCCACGATCCAAAACTGGTTCCACAAGAAGACAGGCTTTGCCATCGGCATGGTCTGGGCCATCCAGAGCCTCTTCGTGGCCTTGTTGAGCCCCGCCTTCACCGCCTTGATCGAGATGATCGGCTGGCGCCCCAGTTACCTGGTGCTTGCCGCCGTGAGCGCCGCGATCTGCTTCCCCTGCTGCGCCTTTCTCATTCGCTATAGGCCCGCCGAGAAGGGCCTGCACCCCTACGGCGTGGGCGAGGGCGAAGGCGCCGAGGAGGCCGAGGAAGCCGTGGGAGCCACCTACGACCAGGCCATCAAGTCCCTGCCGTTCCTCCTGTGCATCCCGCTGGTCATGCTGTGCCAGCTTACCAGCTGCATGAACACGGTCTTCTCGACCTACGCCGAGGTCGTGGGCCTGGGTGCTGTGGTGGGCGGCCTGATGGTCACCGCCGCAAGCCTGTGCGACATCGTCTTCAACCCCCTGGCCGGCGAGACAAGCGACCGCTTTGGAGCCACCCGCTCCATGGTGATCTGGACCGTGGCCACCATGGTGTCCTTTGTCATCCTGTACTTTGGCTCGGGCTCTGCCCTGGCGTCGATCATTGGCGCCGGCATCAACGACGCGATGTTTGCCATCTGCGGCGTGGGCTACTCGACCTTTGCCCTCTCGGTCTTTGGTCCGCGCGACTTCGACCGCATCTTCTCGCGCATCACCAGCGCCGGCTACCTGGTGGCGAGCCTTGGCGTGCCCCTCATGATGTTTGTATACGAGAAGACCGGCGTCTTCCAAAACATCTTTATCTTGTGCTTTGTGCTTGACCTGGTGATTATTGCCCTCACCCTGGCGATTGCCAAGGGCGGTAAGCGCGAGGCCAAAAAGCTTGCGGCACAGCGTGGCGAGAAGACCAATTAGCCCCAGCTCACAGCCCCAAACAACAACGCGGCCCCTCCCGTTATGGAAGGGGCCGCGCCTGCGTAACGCGATATTGAGCGGGGCCGAAATCGAGCGCCTGCTCGCGCCCTACTTAAACAGCGCGTCGCAGACGATGGGGCCGGTCTTGGTCCACGAGAAGGTGCCGCCGCGCAGCATGACTTCACTGGCGCCGTTGAAGACCACGTTGAGAAACTCGATGGCGGCGTCGATGCTCAAGTTGTCGCGCAGCATGCCCAGCTCTTCTCCGCGTCCAAGCGCGCGGGTGAAGATCTCTTTGATGGCCTCGTCCTGCCGGTGGACCTCCTCCATGATCTCGGGCGACTGGTAGGCGGCCGACTCGACGGCGGCCACAAAGCGGGCGCGGGAGGGGTCGCTGCGCAGGTTGCCAAAGATGGAGCGCATGAGGTCGTTGAAGGCAGCGCGGTAGCTCTTGGCGTCCGTGGCAGCCTCGACGGCGTCGGGCGTGGCGCTCACCAAGGGGTCGATGCGCTCATAGACCGCCTTGAAGAGATCTTCCTTAGAAGGAAAGTGATAGTACAGAGCAGGGCGCGTGACCCCGATCTTATCGGCAATGTAGCCAAGCGAAGTGCCGCGGTAGCCCTTCTCGGCAAATGCCTCGTAAGCAATGTCCAAAATGTCATCGCGAGTACTCATAACAGCTCCTAGCTGCGCATCTTACGTCATGTAAAATAGCAACGGTTAATTTACCGGCTAGAATTGACCGTTCACCGGCTCTTTACTTACTGTGTGTAAGTATGACATTGACAAGAAAGAATTGCGAGCGATAATTAGCTTACTTACAGTAAGTAAGGACAAGCGCAGCCAACCAAAGGCAGCCGCGCGCTCAATGGAAGGAGCACCATGGATTTGAGCGAGTTCCGTTATCCCGGTGAGTTCGAGCCCCAGACCGATGTCTTTGTGACATGGATCCCCGATTACATCGGCGAGGGCGACGACGAGGACCCTCGCGTTCCCTGCGTCGAGATCATCAAGAACCTCCTTGGCCACGTCAACGTCCACGTCAACTGCGGCATGGACACCTCCATCGAGCGCTGCCAGGCCTACCTGGCCGCCCACGGCATCGACTCCGCCGACGCCGACGAGGCGGGCGCCCGCAACACCAGCGACGCCGGCGAGGGCGAGGGCTTCTCGACCAAGATCCACTTCCACAAGTTCAAGGACTGGGGCTTCTACAACCGCGACAACGGCCCCAACGTCGTGATCGACGACAAGGGCAACCGCGTGAACATCCTGCCCCGCTGGAGCAACTACGGCATGAACGGCAAGATGGAGCCCGCCCAACAGCTTGGCCGCTCTGTGGGCACCCACATGGCCGCCGCCTGCGAGATTTACGAGAACGTCCCCTCCGATATGGTCTCCGAGCAGGGCAACCGCGAGTACAACGGCCGCGGCGTCATGATGGTCGTCGAGGACACCGATGTGCGCAAGCGCAACCCCGAGTACACCAAGGAGCAGATCGAGGCCGAGTACAAGAAGCTCTACGGCGTCCAGAAGATCATCTGGCTGCCCAAGCCCCTTCTTGAGGACGACGACTTCCGCATGGGGCCCATGGATCACCTTGAGGACGGCACCCCCGTGTGGGCAGGCTCGTTTGTTGGCCACTCCGACGAGATGGCCCGCTTCGTGACTCCCGACACCATCCTGCTTGCCGAGGTCACCGACGAGGAGGCCGCCGAGACCGCCCTTGACGCCGAGAACAAGAAGCGCCTGGACGCCGCCTATGAGGTCATCAAGAACGCCACCGACATCGACGGCACCCCCTTCAAGATCATCCGCGTTCCCGTGGCGCCGCAGGTCAAGTGCCGTATCCCCAACGACCATCCCACTGCGCTGGGCTGGAAGCAGTTCTTTGACGAGATTGGCGGCAAGGCCTTTGACGGTACCCCCTGGCCCGAGGGCGACTACTGCTTCCTGGCCGCTGCCAGCTACTGCAACTTCCTGGTGTGCAACGACGTCGTGCTTGGCCAGCGCTACTGGCGCCCCGGCATGGACGAGTCCATTCGCGAGAAGGACGAGCGCGCCAAGGCCATCCTCGAGCAGATTTACCCCGACCGCAAGGTCACGATGATCGACGTCTACGCCCTTAACCTCACCGGCGGCGGCGTCCACTGCTGGACCAAGAACATCCCCGCAGCGTAAAGGTGGATTCTGCGGCGCAAGGCGTCTTCCCGTAACGCCCCTTCCCGCTGTTCCTCTCCGTGGCGGGCCCTACCCCCTATGGGCCCGCCGCCCCCTCATTTTTGGTAACCGCATAAGGTCTTCTCGCCGCCTTGCCCGTTTGGGCAGGGCGCGGGGGAGCCTTGTGTAAAAACACTCTTAAAGGAGACTTGCCATGCTCGACAACTTCGTTGGTCGCGACATCCTCAACATCAAGTACATGACCCCCGAGGAGTTCCGTTATCTCCTGGACCTGGCCGCCGTCCTTAAGGCCGAGAAGATGGCCGGCGTCGACCACCAGCGCTTCCACAACAAGAACATCGTCGCTCACTTTGAGTGGGAGTCCACCCGCACCCGCTGCGCCTTCGAGACCTCTGCCCACGACCTGGGCCTGGGCTTCACCTACCTGTCCAACTCCCACTTTGGCGTGAAGGAGACCGTCAAGGAC
>CAVKOL010000023.1:0-21020 GCA_963658035.1 Bacteroidaceae bacterium | reverse complement strand
TGAACGACAAGGACGAGATCATCGCCTTCGAGTTCTTCAACCTCGGCAAGTTCACCGACGCTCTCAAGGCCGGCAAGACCCCCGAGGAGGCCATCGCCGGTTCCATGGGCCACTACGGCCAGTGGGAGAACGCCGTCAAGTACATCGACCCGCGCACCGACGAGGAGACCCACTCCGTCGCCAACGCGTTCCCGGTTCACGAGTAGAAAGGGAGGGATATAACCATGGCTGTTACTTTCGAAGGCTACGAGCGTCGCGCTGACAAGATCAACAAGTGCCTCGCCGACAACGGCATCGCCTCCCTCGAGGAGGCCCTGCAGCTCTGCACCGATAAGGGCTTCAACCCCCGCGAGATCGTGCACGGCACCCAGTCCATCGCTTTCCAGAACGCCGAGTGGGCCTACACCCTCGGCTGCGCTCTCGCCGTCAAGCGCGGCGTGAAGTCCGCTTCTGAGGCCGCCACCGTCATCGGCGAGGGCATCCAGGCCTTCACCGTCCCCGGCTCCGTCGCCGAGGACCGCAAGGTCGGCCTGGGCCACGGCAACCTTGGCGCCATGCTGCTTTCCGACGACACCGAGTGTTTCGCGTTCCTCGCCGGCCACGAGTCCTTCGCCGCCGCTGAGGGCGCCATCGGCCTGGCCCTCAACGCCAACAAGGCCCGCCAGAAGCCGCTGCGCGTCATCCTGAACGGCCTCGGCAAGGACGCCGCCCAGATCATCGCCCGCATCAACGGCTTCACCTACGTGAAGACCCAGTTCGACTACTTCACCGGCGAGCTCAAGGTCGTCGAGACCATCCCCTACTCCGATGGTCCCCGCGCTGCCGTTAACTGCTACGGCGCCGACGATGTCCGCGAGGGCGTTGCCATCATGTGGCACGAGAACGTCGACATCTCGATCACCGGTAACTCCACCAACCCCACGCGCTTCCAGCACCCCACCGCGGGCACCTACAAGAAGGAGCGCCTCGAGGCCGGCAAGAAGTACTTCTCCGTCGCTTCCGGCGGCGGCACCGGCCGTACCCTGCACCCGGACAACATGGGCGCCGGCCCCGCCTCCTACGGCATGACCGACACCATGGGCCGTATGCACTCCGACGCCCAGTTCGCCGGCTCCTCCTCGGTGCCTGCGCACGTCGACATGATGGGTCTCATCGGCATGGGCAACAACCCCATGGTCGGTGCCACCGTCGCCTGCGCCGTTGCCGTCAACGCCGCTCTTAACGCCTAAGGTTTTCTCGCCTTTTAGGCAGGCTCTTCAAGCCGCAAGCCGCCGTCTCCTCGCGAGGCGGCGGCTTTTTTGTTGGTGTGGGGCCTTTTGGTAGCGTGGACCCCTCTTCCCGCATCAAAAAGGACGATATTGGGAACCCGATCGGACCAAAGGCCTACTTACCCAACTTTTACATCTTGCCGACCTGCGCTTTTACCGTTGAATTTAGACCGTTGCTCGACTAAAGCCGATTCGGATTCCCAATATTGAATTTTCTTCTCTACGCTTACTCGAAACCAAATGAGCCAGGAGGGGACGCCATGAACCTAACTCTTTGCGGGACCAGCGCTTTTCGTTACTACCGCGTGCCGCCGCAGGTCTTGGCATTCTATCCTCCTATTAAGACGGACAGTCTCGACCCCAATCACCGTATGGTCAGCAGCTCGGCAACCGTAAGCGAGCTTCTGGGGCCGCCCCTCCAACGCCTGGTCTTTAATCAGAACAACCGGCACAATTCGAACTTGTATTGCACCCGTTACATCAAGCACGAGCTTCCGTACGGCTCAGTCCAAGAGAGCGACTTGGGCTTTGGCGTTACGTCTCCAGCCGCGACCCTGCTTACCATGGCAGGTCGAGTTTCGCGCATCAACCTGCTTATGGCGCTTTATGAAATGTGCGGAACCTTCTCGGTGTTCAAACCCTGCATGCGCATCGAGTCCGATCTCAAGGCAGCGTATGACCAAGGGTTCATTCGCCCCGGCGAGGGTTGGCGGCGCGTCAACAACGTCGACGGCATGGGGACAGACCTTTGGAACAGGCAACCCCTCATCACGGTCGAAGAACTCGATAACTTTTGCGAGCAAGTCATCGGGTTTCAAGGCGTCAAAGACCTCCGCTGGGCCATGGAGAACTTCACCGGGGTGACCGCCTCGCCTTTCGAGGTTCAAACATCAATGCTGCTTGGGCTGCCAAGGGCGTACGGCGGCGAGGGATTGCGGATTAGCAACAACCAGCGAATCCAACTGTCCCCCGCGGCAAGGACTATCTATCCCTACGATTCCTGCTATGCAGACATCCTCATCGAGGGCAATGGAGATAACGCCGGCGTAATTGTCGAGTGCCAGGGGAAGTCCGTACATGCCAGCGAGGCCGCCGGGATCTCTGACTCGGACCGCACGACCGCACTTATTAGCATGGGATACGAGGTCATCCTGCTTACGTATGATCAGATAACCCATCCAAAGTCGTTCCAAACGGTGCTGGACATCATCGCGAAGAAGACCGCGACACCCCTGCGCCCAAAGACCGCGCGCCAACTGCGCGCGCAGGCGGAGCTTCATCGCCTGATGTTCATCGATTGGAACACCTTGGGAACCCCGATGCGCCGGGTTAAGAAACAAAAATAACGATATTGGGAAGCCAATTGTCCTTCAACCGCTTTGACCGTGCTCACGGCAAAATGCGACCTGCGGTTTTGTGACTTCAATGGCGCTTCAACTCGTCTAGAAGAGAATTGGATTCCCAATATCGTCTTTTTTGTTTGTCGCACCCCCCTTAAGAGACCTCAATTCGGATCATTTTGCGGGTGGGCATGCGGGAGGCGAGGAAGGTGAAGTCATGGTCGGTGATGTCGCGGGCGTAGACCTCGTCGCCGCCGTTGAAAACGTAGGGGACGTGGATCTCGTACTCGGTGCCGGGGCGGATACTCACACTTGAATCGGCATTGGGTTCGGTCTTGAGCCACAGGGCGTCGTCGCTCATAATGTCGCAGATTAGGTACTCGTTACCGCGAGCCGGGGTGAGGACCATCTGGAAGATGTTAATGCCGCCCTGTTCAGTGCCATCGTTTTTGATTCGAAGCGTCACATCCACGACGCAGCGGGCGTTGCCGTGGGTACCCGTGGGCACAGCGCCGTGACGTTCAAGGTACTCGTCGTAGGTCACGACTTCGGCAGATTCGATCATTATGGAATATCCCTGCGTCTGCTCACGGTCGCTGCCGTCTTGGAACGCGCCATCGAGCGCCACCCACTCCCCTATCTGGTAATACTCCACGGGAATACTGGGGAGATTGGCATTAACCCACCAAATCCGTGCCGCGATTCCCGCGACGACAACAATGACGACAGCAAGCACCGCAAGACGCAAGCGCTTCTTACCCACGTGCGACCTCCTCGCAAGACATCACGCGCCCCAGCTCCATGTGATAGATAACATCGCAGGTCAAGCGCAGGAACTCGGCATCATGGCTGGAAAGCAGGACAGCTGCACCACGTGCCCTCTCCTCGGTAATGATTTGCGCAAGCATCTGACGCGCGGCCTCATCAAGCGCGTTGGTCGGCTCATCCAGGACCAGCAGATCGGGGGCCTCCATAAGGGCCATGGCAATGCCTGCCCGCTGTTTCATGCCCAGTGAGTACTTGCGAACATGGCGCCTATCCTGCGGATCCAAGCCCACGCGCTCAAGAGCAGCCGTGAGGTTTGCTGCGGTTGCCACGCCCTTGATTGAGGCGAGAAGCTCGAGGTTCTTACGCGCCGAGTAGGACTCGAGAAGCGACGGCCCCTCGATGAGCAACCCGACGCTCGGCGGAAACGAGGCGTCCTCCCACAAGCGCAGCCCATCGACGACCGCAACGCCCTCGGTTGGGCGAATAAGCCCGCACGCCACGCGCATGGCCATGGTCTTGCCCGAGCCATTTTTACCCTCGAGCCCCACGGCCTGACCGCGCTCAACCGCAAAGGAGACGGCGTCAAGAACCGTCTCGGGGCCAATGACCTTCGTGACCCGACGCAGTTCCAGATAACTCATCTACCTGCACCTCCGTAGAATTCAATCGTTTTGGCCCGCCAAAGGCCCAAGATAATGGACGCCACAGACAAAGCCGCGGCAAGCCAAACGCCAAACACAGGGTCGAGCCCCGCCCGAAGGGCGCCACCTTGCACCTCGACCTGCCAAGAAACGACAAAGACCGTGCTTCTCGCGCACATCAAGTAGTTGCCGAAAAGCACGGGGCTCATCAAGAAGACCGGCGCTGCCAGGGTCGCTGCAACTGCCACAAGACTTAGCATTGGGCCGATAAACTCAGACAAACTCAACTGAGCCAGTGAAAGACCAACGGATATCGCGCAGTAGGCAATCACGAAGACCGGCAGCCCCTCGAAAGAGGAGGGCAGCGTCTCGCGAGGAAGGCCGGCGACGTCGACGAACCGCGCAGAAGGCGTGCCGGTCAGCGAGCCGCCCACGCAAGTGGTCACCGCCAAACAAACCGCCGCCTCCACAAGGCAAATCAGCCCCGCGCCGCCCGCCATCACCAGGCAGCTAGAGCCCCACATCGTCGGACGGCTGCCGCAAAGAACCTCGGGAACTTCTCGATAACGCATGGATGTCGCAAAGAGAAACGTCCAAACCTGGGGAAGAAGCACCAGGACAAGCCACCCAAAAGGGACCGTGATGAAACGCGCGGCGCTCACGGCGGTTCCAAGGGGGTCGGGTTGCCGCGACCCCAAAAGCGCGTACGCCAAATAATCCGCAAGGCCCGGGCAAGAGCCCGCGGGGGCATATAAAGCGACCCTGCCGAGAAGATCGATGCACTGCGCGACAGAAACCAGGGCTGCAAGCAGCACCGCGACGCAGAGCGGGCGCAGTGCCACATGTGAACAGTAGCGAAGCGGCGGCGAGAATCGCCGCGCGACCTGCCATCTCATGCCCCTGCGCGGCATTCTCGGTGCCGTAATTCCAAACTCAAGACGGTCGAAGGCCCGGCCTCCCAAGACCAATGAAAGCGCGGCCACCGCAGCAAACAAGCAAAGCCCCAGCACAGGAGCCCAAGCTGTCGTAACGGTCGTGCTGCGCGCAAAGCAGTCGAGGCGCGTCGCCATGAGCCAAGAGCCGGGCAAGGGCGCCATGGGGAGAAACGCGGAGCCCAGAAGAATCGCCACGCACGACGCCAGCGCCGCGGCCTGGCCCGCCCAAAGGGACAAAGCGGCCTGGAGGATCGCGAAAGCGACGGCGCCCGAAGCGAGCAGGGCGACGAACACGACGACGTCTGCAGTCGTCGCCTCGGCGCGAATCGCGTCCAATGAAACCTCGTCGATGCAGGTGGGAGCCAGAGTCGCTCCCCCACCAAGTACCACGGCAAACGCAGCCATCGCGACAATCAAAGCCACCAAAGCCGCAACCGCCGACACGGCGCAGGCAAGGCAAATCGAGCGCCACACCGCCTTTCGGTCCCCGCACGCGACGGCATACCGAATGCCCCCGCCCGCGAGCACCGCGTTCACGTCAACGCCGGCGGCAACCAAGAGAAGGCACCAAACGGCGCCCCACTCAACCGAGAAGCCCAAGGCGTTGCCTTGGAACAGCCACAGGATGGCGTCGCCGGCGCTGGGGCGCTGCGGGCCAATGCCGTACAACGCGATGCGCGAGTACATCGAGAGCGTGCTCAATGCCGCCATCAAAACGGCTGCACCCACACAAAGTAGTAAGCGTTTCTTCGAGAAGGCGAGAAGCGCACGAAAGGTCGAGTGCCCCTTCCCCGCCGACCTCAAGGACACGTGCGCGTCTCCGCTCATAGAACGTCTCGACTCAAAGACAGGCCCGCCGCCAACGCAGACCCCAGGACCAAGATCGCAGCTGCCGCAATCAGCGCCGCTGCGGCATCCGGCTGCGAGCGCACGCCCACGACAGAGAACAAGTTAAGCGATAGCAACGCCGAGCGCGCGATATCCTCGCCCACCTGGGCCAACAGGATGGTTGAAAGCTGACTTCCCACATACGACAACATGTGCAGCACCAGGTAGGACGCCACGAGCGTGGGCGCAAAGTTATCCAGCAGCGCCGTAAGCGCCAAGACCAAAACAGCCCACAGACTAGCCACAACCGCAGCAACCATAGTCCACAACAGACAAAACGCCAGCGGCGCATTGTAAAACAGTGTCGAGAAGGGCGCATCGCTGGTCACGCCCAGGTACAGCACGTCGCTTACCCAGTTGACACTCGCCGGAGCCACGCAGGCGCACATGACAAGGTTGGCCAGGAAAGGCACGGCCACCACGGCCGCGGAACTCAAGAAGGTCGCCACCGCCTTCGCGGCAAAGCACTCGAGGCGCGACGCACGGGCAACTTGCTGCGCGACGAGCCCCGCGTTCTTCTCGGCACTCCACGACCAGGCGTAGGGCAACGCGGCGAGAAGCGGCCAAATGAGCAGGTAGACACCCATGGGCCATTGCGAAGGGTCGACCGGCATCCAAAAGGCGAAGCAGCTCGCGGCCGAGTACAGTGCGTCGGACTTGTCCCAGTACTTGAGCGCCAGCTCGAGCGTGTTTTGGAAAACCGCAGCCGTTTGCACGGCCGAAAGAGCGGCAAGCGCCAAACCAACAGCAAGGGCACCCCAGAACCAAGGATTGGCACCAAAAGCCTTGCGAAGGTCCGTCGCGACGAGACGCCTAGTGCGCGACATAGGGAGTCTCCGCGATCTGCGCAGCGCCCAGCTCGACCACAGGCGCCCCATCGTACCAGCCGTTTTGCACGACCATCTGGAGATTGTCCCGGGAAGGGTCCTCGTCCTGGTCGATCAAGGGATAGCCAATCCGCACCGTTGCCCGCGAGCCCTCACCGACCCACGTGTAGCTGGCAGACTTGCTCTCGTCCCACGATAAGCCTTCTACCTGCGGCGCATCGAAACAAAAGGGCTCAAACGCCTGACCGTCCGCGGTCTTTAGCGTGAACATCGTGAGGTTAAGCGAAGGCACGCCGTTTTCTTGAACGGTTGTCTCGCGACACGTGGCGTCGACGTTTTGGATGTCGATATCGACCACCAGCATGCGCTTCCCCGCATATAATTTTTCATCTTCGCCATCAACTGAGAAGCCCGCGTCCTGAGCCGAGTCATACAGCGCCGCCTTCGAGACCGTGAAGCGCATGGTGCCCGTCCAGTCCCAGGCCTTCGCAAAGTCCCAGGGGTCATAGACCTCGTTGCCGTCTTCATCGATGTCGCGCGTCTCGCCCACCAGGTCAAAAGCATCCCCGGCCTTGTAAGTAGCGCTTGGTGGGGATGCCGGCTCGTCTTGCTTGGCATCCTGGGCGCCCGGCGAAAAGAACCGCAAGGCAACAATCACCGCAATGCAAACAGCGCAAACCGCGGCGCATACGATTACGCCGCGGCTTGCCCTCTTGTCTTGAGACATCTTCACTTGCTCGCTAATTTAACGACGTATTGTTCTCGTTGGAGTCAGGGCTCCACATTCCCGACACCGAGCCGCTGCCGCTGGGCGACATCGCGGTAAGCCGAGCGTAGGACTCGCCGTTTTCATTCACATAATTGTGAATTGAGAAGTGCCCCTTATAGTAGGCAACGGCCACACCGCCGCGCGTGCGATTAACCCAAGAGTTCCAGTTCGTCTTTGCTCCATCGATATAAAAGTTGACCCTGTTCATACCTAGGTACGACACTCGCAGATAGCAGACGGAGCTCGTGAGCTTTGATCGCGGGGCAGTGCCTTGCGTCGCGCCCGTTCCCGAAAAGCTAAAGCTGTAGCTTGTGTTTGACGTATTACCGGCTGCAAACGCATTCGACGGGGCGAGAAGAGCTGCAGCAATCGCCATTCCAACCACAAACGTCAAACGCACAAAATGGTTTTGCAGGTTTGATGACATGACATCCCCTTTTCTATCGAAATTGCTGGAAGTTTAACACAGAAATTAACCCTAACTTTAATATCTTATCGTTCTTACAAATTGTCACTTAAAATTCATCGGTGAACGTAGTAGCATTAACCGCAAGCGTTAACTACTCGAGCAATTTGGTTAAAGAATGCAATTAGCTGAGTACACGGTTCTTTTCTCTATTGGAGAAATCCCCGCTATCGGCAATTACGCCACAGGGGGCTTCTTAGGCCTAACAAACGATGGCCTGAAACTATGCGAGGCCATGCGCGGCGCCGATATTTCACAGACACAAGTTCCTGCATCATGCACCGAGCTGGTAGAACGCCTTGTCGCAGGAGGGTACCTAAAATCAGAGCTAGCTTGCTCAAGCTCGATGCTAAACCAAAAGAAGCATGCCTATCTGCACGTAACGCAACGATGCAACCTCGACTGCCTATTCTGCTATTCAAAAACTACCGCAAGAAACGCACTGCAAGACCCTTCCCTCACCGACCTCAAGCGAAGCATCGGCTTTCTTGCAAGTTGGGGGACTACTCAGTTAGTCATCTCGGGCGGCGAGCCCTTCTTGCGAGATGACCTTTCTGAAATTCTCTCTTACGCGCGACGCACTGGCATCAAACAATCAACCATTATTTCCAACGGGACAAATATCAATAAGACGAACCTCGAACCTTTAGTCGACACCGTTGACGAAATCGCAATTTCCTTTGACGGCTGGAGCCACGAGTCACCGGCCTGGCTGCGCGGAGAACAGCGATTCGATGACCTAAAACACGCGGTCGATTTGATTAAGAACTCCGGCATACAAGCACAGATTATTGTGACCTTGCACGGCAAGAACTATAGGAACATCCAGGATTACCGCTCGCTATCCACCACTCTCGGCGTTCCCGTCACTTTTAGCTTGTTGCTTGACGCCAATAACGAAGATGCATCGTTTGCCCTTAGCCCCGAGGCGTTGGAGTTCCTGGGAGAAGAGGAGGCCGACTCGGCAAGCCTCGAATCTTTGAGTTGCAAAAGGTCGTGCGGCGCGGGCGTGACGTCCCTTAGCATCGATGCGGATGGTTCGGTATATCCCTGCCACATGCTTCATCGCTCAGAGTTTCTATTGGGGAACGCCTTTAAGAATTCCAAGGAACATATATTCTCAAGTCAGACCGCGAGTCTCTTTCGCAATCTAAGCTCAAACCAAATCGATGGATGCAAGCGCTGCGAGCATCGGCCGTTATGTGGAGGCGGTTGCCGCGCGCGAGCGCTGAGTCGTGCTGGAAACGGCATAACTTCCCCTGACCCCTACTGTCCCCTACTCCTCTCCTATTACTCATCCATTACCGAAAAAATCAATAAGCAGTTCTTAAGAAAGGAAGACTGACATGCTGTTCGAAGTCAAAGAAGCCGCCGGCCCCTGCTTCAACGTAGGCTCTATCAAGATTGGCAAGTAAGATGAGCAACGACATCGAGCTTGAACAAGAGAAGGTTCGCGCGCAAAGGGCTTGCAAAGTTGGGGCCATTTGCATGTACTGCATTGCAGCCGTATCCCTTCTCATGGACGCCCTATACCTATACACATTGACTCAGACCGCGACCTTGGGATTCCTTACGACGGGCCAACGCATTGCCACGGCAATCGACGGGGCGACAAGCACACTATGGATGGTCTTGCTGGCGGAGTTTCTTAGGAACTTCAGGAAGGGATCCCCATTTGGTAAGTCTCAATCTCTGAGGCTGTTTGTTGCCGGCCTGGCCCTTGCAGTACAGACCGCGACCAACATCTTGTTTCCAAGCGGGGCATTTCAGGAGAACGTCCAGGAACTCGGCGTAACCGTGACGTCGCAGTCGGATATTGACCTCAAGGTTGTAGCCATGGTCGTTTTCTTGATTGCGTTGTCCCTTGTAATTCGCTACGGTGACGCGCTCAAGCAGGATTCTGACTCTATTCTTTAGCAAGGCGGCGCCGCCTAAAAAACAAAAAAGACGATAGTGGGAAGCCAGTTACCGATTGCGCGCCAAAGCGCGTTACGGCAACGACAAAAACCGCAGGTCACCAGAAGAAGAAATGTAAGTCTTCCCGGCAATCTGCGGTTTGGATTCCCAATATCGTCTTTTTTTGCGGCCGGAGGCCGCGCGTTAGGCTTGCTGGCGCCTCACGAGGTCGGCGAAGAGGCCGTCTTTCTCGATGAGCTCGTCGTAAGTGCCGTCCTCGGCGATGCGGCCGCCGTCGATAAGGACGATGCGCTCGCAGTGGCGGATCGTGGACAGGCGGTGCGCGATGACCAGGCGCGTGCACTTTAAGCTATCCAGGCTCTCGCTCACGATGCGCTGCGTCACGTTGTCCAGCGCGCTCGTGGCCTCGTCAAACATGAGGATGCGGGGATGCCCCGCCACGGCGCGGGCGATCATCAGACGCTGGCGCTGCCCGCCAGAGATTCCACCGCCGCCCTCAGAGATCATGGTCTGCATACCCATGGGCATCGCGTGGATGTCATCGGCAAATCCGGCCAGCTCGGCGGCCTTCCAGGCCTCTTCCTCGGTAAGGCCAGGGCAGCTGATGGCGATGTTCTCGAAGACCGAGCCGCCAAAGAGCTTGCCATCCTGCAGCACCACGCCGATGTTGCGGCGCACGCTCTTGACGTCCAAAGAGCGCAGGTCGCGCCGGTCGTAGATCACGGCGCCGCGCTGAGGCTCCTCGAAGCCCAAAAGCAGGCGCATCAGCGTCGACTTTCCGCAACCCGTCTTGCCCACGATGGCCACGTAGCTGCCCGGGGCGACCGACAAAGAAAGGTCGTTGAGCACCGGCTGGCTGCCGTCCTTATACGCAAACGTGACGTGGTCCAGCTCAAACCCGCCGCCCAACCTTCGGATGGTCTCTTTGCCGCGCGACGGCTCGGGCACGGCGTCCAAGATAGGGGCCGCGCGCTCGAGGTTGGGCTTGATCTGCGCCAGCTGGCTCGCCACCGAGGTAAGCGACGAGAAGGCCCCGCTCACCATGCCAAACGCCGAGGTAAAGGCCATGTACTCGGCCACGGTGACCTGCCCGGCAAGCGCGCACGAGTAGATGGCCAGCGTTCCCGCCAGCGTGATCGCCATGCTCAGCGCGCCCGAGAGGCGCGTGACAAAGGGGCCGTTGTAAGTGAGCCACGCCAACTTTGCGTAGTCGTTCGCCCACTTAGAGAAGGCGCGCTTCTCGGCCCCGGCAAGCTTGATCTTTTGGATGCCGCTGATCAGCGAGTACTCCCAGGCCCCCAGGGTGCCGCTCAGCTGCAGCAACTCCTTGGAGCGGGCCTGCTGCACCAGGCACACGACGATGGAAAGAGCCGTGGAGGCCAGCAAGACCACCAGTGACGGCACAACCAAAACAGGGGCAAACGCGGCGATCTGAAACACATACACAAGCGAGAAAACCGAGGTCAAGGCAGACGAGAAGACCGTGCTTTGCAGCACCGAGGCGATGGTCTGGATGCAAGAGAGGCGCGAGCTGAGCTCTCCGGTCTCTTTGTCCCTAAAGAAGTTGGCGGGAAGCGACAGCAGGCGCATCATGACGGCCGCCTCAAGGGGAATCGCCAGCTTGGCCGAGATGCGCGACCCCACAAGCGAGCCCACGATGCCCAAAAACAGCTGCGCCACGCTCACGCCCAAGAACAAAGAAAGCGCGGGCACGATAAGGCGCGTGTCGGCCAGATTGATCACCGGGCCAAAGATGACCTGGTTGACCAGCGGCATGAACATACCCAAAAGCGCCGCCGCAAGGTAAGAGACGATCAGCACCGCGTAGTCGCTGCGGTCAAGGGAGCGAAGCGTGAAGATAAACAGGTCGCGAATCTTGAGCTGGCGAGAAGGAAGCGGCCGGTAGAAGCAGTAGGCCTCTTCCTTGAGCTGGAGCTTGGTGGCCGTCACCGACTCTACGGCACCCGTCTGGGGAAGAAGGACCGAGTACCCGCCGCGGGCCCGGGGCAAAAGGGCGACGGGCTGGTCGTCTTGGGTAAAGCCCACAAAGGCACCCACCGCGTCCTTGTGCCAGCCGCGCGAGAGGCGCACCGGGCGCGCCATGACGCCCGTGGGCGCGATCCAGCGGTCGATCATCTCGCCGACGGTCTCGTTGTCGTCGGTGGTGACGTCTGTGGGGAGCTTCTCGCCGTAGTAGCCCAAGGCGGCCGCGACAGCGCCCTCTGCCTGCACGGCGACGTCGGTGCCGCCGGAGCGCACCTTACCCATGATCGCGTTCGAGATCGCCTGCAGCGACTCCTCGAGCATGCGGTCATCGGCGTGCTTGCGCTCCTCGATCTGGTTTTCGAACCAACCCATCTTTGTCCTATTCCTGCGAGACAAGACGCGCGTAGGCGCCGTCTTGCGCATACAGCTCTTCGTGGGTGCCGCGCTGCACGACCTCGCCGCGCTCAAGCACGATGATCTCGTCGGCGTCGCGCACGGTCGACAGGCGGTGGGCCACGACCAAAAGCGTGATGCCGCGGTCGCGCACGGCCTGCATCAGGCGCTGCTCAGTAGCGGCGTCAAGGGCGCTCGTGGCCTCGTCCATGATCAAAATCGTGGGGTCGGTGGCAAGGGCGCGGGCGATCTCGATGCGCTGGCGCTGGCCGCCCGAGAGGTCGCGGCCGTCCTCGGAAAGCACGTGGTCGTAGCCGCCCTCGCGCTGCACGATGTCGTCGTGGATCTGCGCGTCGCGGGCGGCGAGAATGACCTCGAAGTCCTCGATCGAGGCGTCCCACAGGCGAATGTTGTTGGCAATGGTGTCGCGAAAGAGAATGACCTCCTGGTCAATGACGGCGATCGAGCCGCAGCGCACCGCTCGCGGCACCTGGGCAAGGGGCTTGCCGTCCACGCGGATCTGGCCCTCCCAGGGCTCGTAGAGGCCGGCGACCAGCTTGGCGATGGTCGACTTGCCGCAGCCCGAGGCGCCCACAAGCGCCACGCAGCCGCCCGGCTTCACATGCAGACTCAGATCGCTGACCACGGGTTTTCCCAGGCGAGAATAGCCAAACGTGACGTGGTCGAGCTCAAGCTCGCCGCGCAGCTTGCGCAGGGGCGCGGGCTTCTCGCCGCCGGACGCGCCGCGGTCCTGCTCGCCCTCCCCTGTCACATCGTCGCAGGCCAGAGGGTCAAGCGGGTACTCCATGACGTCCTTCACGCGCTCCATGTCGGTGCGCATCTCTTGGAAAGTCTGCCCCACCGAGATGAGCGAGGCCGCCGGCGACGCAAAGCGCTGGATCAGCGACTGCATGGCCAGAAGGCCGCCCGTGGTAAGGTCGCCGCGAATGATCAGCCAAACGCCCGCGCCCATGACGGTCGAGTCGCACAGCAGCTTCACGAGCTGCGGCGCAAGGCCAAACTTGATGCTCACGTTCTCCAGCTCGACGTTGCCCTTGTTGACGCTGGCCTGAAAACCCGCCCAACGGCGAAAGAAGCCGGCCTCGACGCCCTGGGCCTTTAGGGTCTCGATCATCGAGATGCCCGTCATGGTGGAGGTCGACAGGCTTGCCGAGTCCCTCATCATGACGCGCGAGGCATTGATGCGCTTAGCCGAGATAAAGCGCGCGCACGCGCAGTCGACCACCAGGGAGAGAAGCCCCACGCACGCGAGCGGCGCCGAGTACTGGAACATGAGCACCAGGTAGACGATGAGCGTGGCAAACTGCACCAGGATGGGCGCGAGCTGCTGGGTAAGTTGTTGCGAGATCTGTGCGTTGGTGCCCATGCGCTGCACGATGTCGCCCGGCATGCGCTGCGAGAAGAACTCCATGGGCATGTGGAGGACCTTCCACAAGAAGCTGGAGTTGGCAGACGCCGCCATCTTGCCCTCGATGCGCAGCAAAAAGACGCTGTTCAAGACCGAGACCACGACCTGCACCAGGCTAAAGGCGCCCAAAAGCACCAGGAAGGGCAGCGTCCAGTCGGCGTTTCTCCCCGTAAGAAGACGGTCGAGGAACACCTGCGAGAAAATAGGCGAGACGATGCCCAGGATAGAGGCGATCACGCTGGTCAAGGCAACAAAGACCAGGGCCGCGCGGGCGCCGTGCAGGCGCTGGATGGCAAAATCGACGACGGAGGCCGGCTTGCCGCCCGGCTCGAACTCGGCGGTGGGAACAAACTGCAGGATAACGCCGGTGAACTCGCGGTCAAAGTCGTCGTAAGACATGGTCTTCTCGCCGCCGGCCGGGTCGTTGACGTAGACCTTGTCGCCCTTGAAACCGCGCAGGACCACAAAGTGGTTGAAGCCCATGTGGGCGATGCACGGGAAGATGCCCGTCTCTTTTAGGGCCTCGGGCTCGTAGCGGTAGCCCTTGGCCTCGAAGCCGTAAGCGGTGGCGGCCTTCACGATGTTCAAGGCCGAAGAGCCGTCGCGTGAGACGCCGCAGTCAACGCGCACCTGCTCGAGCGGCAGCCACTTGCCGTAGTAGGCGCAGATCATGGCCAGGCTGGCGGCCCCGCACTCAAGGGCCTCCATCTGCATGACCTGCGGGACCTTGGCGGCCATCTTGCCCGGTTCGGACGGTTTTGTGTGGGGACGCTTTGCCATGTTCGCTTACGCCTTGCTGCTGGAGCTGCTGGTGTTGTTAAAGAGAAGCGAGACGGGATTGACCGTCTCGAGGACTATCTGCGCGTCATAGGCGCCGTCGGGAAGGTCGATGGTGATGTCGGCGCTGGCCAGATACGCAACATCGGACCCCAGTCGAGAGCGGGTATCGCTGTCAAGACTGTCTGCGCGCACGGCGTTTGAGCCAACCGAGACCACGTGTCCCTGGATAGAGCCGATGTTGACCTCATCGCCAATGGTAAGGGCGCTTGCACGTGACTCTTCGACGTAGGCTACCGCGTGCCCGTCGCTGACGGTAACCACACAGCTCTGGACGTCGTTGATGCTGCCAAAGACGCCCCAGATCAAAACGCCGGCGAGAAACGCGATGATGGCGCCCAGGATGAGCCAGACGCCGGGGTTGGAGACGTTGATGTAGTCGTCGAGATGCTCGGGGGAAGCCCGGCGCTCGAGCGCTTTTTTGCGAAAGACCTCGGCCATGATTTGCTCCACGAGAGGTTGAGAGAGTCGGTCGAACGTAAATTTTAATCATAGCGGTTTTTACGTATGGGGACGTAAAAACCGCCAAGGCCAAGAGCTTGCAAAAAGCCAACAAACCGCTGGTCGAAGGGTAGGTAACGCCGGGGCAGAAATTGGGCATAATCAAGCAACCATCATTGTATTTCGATAAGGGGAGAAGACATGGGCAGGTCTGGTGGCGCAGGCGCAGGCGGTGGCGGAGGCCACAGCAGCGGCGGTTTTAGCGGCGGCGGCCGGTCTTCCGGCGGCTTTAGCGGCGGTGGCGGGCGCTCCGGTGGCGGCGGCGGTCGCAGCGGCGGGCCCTCCGGCGGTTTTGGTGGGGGCGGTTTTGGCGGCGGTCCCCATGGCGGCGGCGGTCCCCGTGGCGGCGACTGGGGCGGCGGTCCCCGCGGCGGGCACGGCCCGGGTCCCGGAGGCCCCCGAGGCGGCTGGGGCGGCGGCTTTGGCCCCGTCTTCTACGCCGGGCCCCGCAGCGGCGGAGGAGGCCGCGGATGCGCCGGCTGCATGACCCCGGTCTTCGCGCTTTTCATGGCGCTCACGCTGTCCATCGCGCTCTTCGCCATCCAGCAGGGCTGCACGTCCTACTACGACACGGGCAGCTATGCCACGTCTGCGGCCAACGGCTCTACCACGGTGCGCGAGAAGCTCGACTCGGCCGACGTCACCAAGACCGGTTGGTACACCGATGACGACGGCGACTGGATTGCCAACGCCGACAAGATGACCTCGGGCATGAAGTATTTCTTCGAGAAGACCGGCGTGCAGCCCTACGTCTACATCTTGAAGAACGGCACCTCCACCTCGACCTCAGAGCTCACAACCAAGGCCCAAGAGCTCTATGACCAGCTCTTCTCCGATGAGGGACACTTCCTTTTGGTCTTTTGCGACGACGGCCAGGGCAGCTACAACTGCGGCTACACCGTGGGCACCAAGGCCGGCACTGTCATGGACAGCGAGGCGCTGGACATCCTTGCCGACGAGCTCAACGACGCCTACAACACGGCCAACAGCGACGAGGAGGTCTTCTCGGAGGCCTTCCGCAACACGGCCGACCGCATAATGGCGGGCGCCGAGGACCAGGAAGCCGCAGACGAGAGGAAAAAGAAGAGCGACACCATAGGCGCCGTTGGCCTGGGCATCGTGGCCGTCGCCGTGGCGGGCGGCATTGTCCTCCTCGCGCGCAAGAACCGCAAGGAGAAGGCCGAGGCCACCAAGAAGCGCGCCGACGAGATCTTGAACACGCCGCTCGAGAAGTTTAGCGACGCGGCAGACAAGGCAAGCGACAAGAACGTCGAGGACCTGGCCTCAAAGTACGAGTCGAAGGACGAGTAGCCCTTCTCGGCACCGGCACTTCTCGGTGCATGCGCACCACCACGTTAGGTTTCACCCGGCCCCTTGCCGGTAAGCACGGTTTTACCAGCCCGTCTTTAGAAAGGACACACCATGGGCATCCTGGACCGTTTCACCACCATCGTTAAGGCAAACATCAACGAGCTCCTCGAGAAGGCCGAGGACCCGGCCAAGATGGTCGACCAGTACCTGGTTGACCTGGGCGACTCGCTGGCCAAGGTCAAGGAAGAGACCGCCGGCGTCATGGCCGAGGAGAAGCGCTGCAAGCGCCTTGTGGAAGACAACGCCAAGGAGTCCGCGCGCATGGAGGACTTGGCCAAGAAGGCCCTGGCCGCCGGCAACGAGGACGACGCGCGAACCTTCCTTACCAAGAAGCAGCAGCTTGACGCCACCGGCGCCGAGCTCAAGAAGGCCGCCGACGCCGCCACCGCCAATGCCGAGAAGATGCGCACCATGCACGACAAGCTGGTGAGCGATATCGAGGAGCTCAAGCGCCGCCGCGAGACCATCAAGGCCAAGGCCGCCGTGGCCAAGACCCAGAACATGGCGAGCGACTTCGCGAGCGGCTCGGACGCGGCCGCGGGCGCCATCGACGCCTTCAACCGCATGGAGGCCAAGGTCGACAAGCAGCTCGACACCGCCGAGGCCAAGGCCGAGCTCAACGAGAAGCCCGTCGACGAGGTGGCCGCCCTTGAGGCCAAGTACGCCCAGGCGGGCACCGACGCGGCCGTCGACGACGCGCTGGCCAAGCTCAAGGAGGAGATGGGGCTCTAGGGCTTCGTCGGCAACATAGCTTGACCCCAAGATGGCCTTCTCGCTGCGGGAAGGCTATCTTTTTGTATAACACAGCGGGCTTATTGGATATTCTCGCCTGTTCATACGTTGTCACCGGGCTTTGCGGAATCGTTTCCACATGGTAGGGTTCTTCTCGCAAACAAACTTGTTTACCTGCGTAAGGAGACTTGCATGCAACTGGTGATGAAGGGCGTCGGCGCCTCTGTCGAGAACGACCTTGAGCTTGCGCGCGCCATTCTTTTTGCGACTAAGGGCGCCACGTGCGTCGCCGTGCGCGGCGATGACATGCTGGTGAGCTTCGAGCCGGGCGTGAAGCCCCTGCTCAAGTGGATCGCCGAGGGCAAGAGTCTCGCGGGTTACTCGGTTGCTGATAAGGTCGTGGGCAAGGCCGCGGCGCTTCTCTACGCCATGCTGGGCCCCGCCGCCGTCTTTGCGCCCGTCATGAGCGAGCCCGCCCGCGCCGTGCTTGTCTCGAACACCGTCGCCGTGGGCTACGACAGCCTGGTCGAGCGCATCATGAACCACGCAGGCGATCGCCAGTGCCCCCTGGACTTGGCCGTCGCAAACGTCTTTGACCCCTACGAGGCCGAGGCCGTCATCTGCGAGCAGCTGGAACTGGTCGAGCTGGCCGCCGCCTTGGCCTAGCGGGCCTTTTGTGGGGCCAAGTTTTACGCCTTGTTACTTTGTTAGGTACATAAAGCGCACCCTTCAAGCCAGCTTCGCGCTGGCTTGATTGATATTGAAACGGTTTTGATTCACTCAACACTCAAACATGCAATAGCCGCACGGCGAACGGTAGCAAATGCCTTGCCATACGGTCACGTGCGGGCAAGCCGCGCGCCTGAGCTATCATCTTTCTTTATGTAAACGAGAGGAGAACTCTATGTCGGACTATGTTTTGAGCTGCTGCTCGACCGCCGACGTCACGCAGCAGATGCTCGATGAGCGCGGCATCGTCTATGTTTGCTTCAACTACCAGCTGGACGGCGTCACGCTAAAGGACGACTTTGGCAAGACCAACAGCCCCGCCCAGCTTTACGCCAAGATGCTCGCCGGCGCGACGGCCACCACCTCGCAGGTGAGCGTGGGCGAGTACGTCGAGCACTTCTCCCGCTACCTTGAGCAGGGCAAGGACGTTTTGCACGTCTGCTTGAGCTCCGGCATTTCCGGCACGTACAACTCGGCCTGCGCCGCCGCGCAGCAGTTGGGCGAGAAGTACCCCGACAACAAGGTCGTCGTGGTCGACTCGCTGTGCGCAAGCGCCGGCTACGGCCTGCTGATGGACCGCCTGGCCGACCTGCGCGACTCGGGCATGGGTATCGACGAGCTTGCTGCCTGGGCAAACGCCCACAAGCTTGAGGTCCAGCACTGGTTTTTCTCCACCGACCTCACCTTCTTTATCCGCGGCGGGCGTATCAATAAGGCGGCGGGCCTGGTGGGCGGCCTCTTGAAGATCTGCCCCATCATGGACGTCGAGTCCGACGGCAGCCTGGCCGTCAAGGAGAAGATCCGCACCAAGGCCCGCGCCATCGATCGCGACCTGCAAAAGATGGAGGAGCTGGCCTGCGGCGGGCGCAACTACAACGGCAAGTGCTTCATCAGCCAATCCGAGTGCCTGGAGGACGCCCGCGAGGTCGCGAGCCGTGTCGAGGCCGAGTTCTACCACCTCAACGGGCCCGTCCACATCTACGACATCGGCGCCACCATTGGCTGCCACACCGGCCCCGGCACCGTGGCCCTGTTCTTCTGGGGAACGCCCCGAGCATAGGCCACGCGTCCTAGCTGCACAAACAAGCCGCCGCGCTCTTGTTGGGCGCAGCGGCTTTTCCATGACGCGAGGCCGCGCAAAAAGAAAAACACGATATTGGGAACCCAAATACCATCTCAAGCGTTAAAGCGCCTTACCGGCTCTCTGCGACCTGCGGTTTTGTCGCCGCGAAACCACGTCTACACGCTCACAGAGAAATTGGCTTCCCAATATCGTACTTTTTGCAGGGCTACAGTTCGCGGGAGAAGAACTCGCGGTAAAGGTCGAGCTCGGCGGGGTCGTCCTTACTGGAGGCAAAGGTGATGCGGCCAACTTGGGAATCCGACGCGAGAAGGTCCTTCTCGGCAAGGCGTTTGCGCAGTTGGCGGGCGGTGCCGGGACCGCCGTCGAAGAAGCGCACTCCCCCACCCAGAACCTCGTCGATAAGCTCACGGACAAAGGGGTAGTGCGTGCAGCCCAAAACGACCGAGCTCACGGTGCCCGCGTAGCAGCCCACAAAACCGCGAATCATCTCGCGCACGTCAGGGGCGTCGCAGTCACCGTGCTCAAGGCGGGCAGCCAGGCCGGGGCACGGGACCGAGATGACCTCGCAGTCGCGCCCGTAGGTGCGGGCGAGCTCTTGGTATTTGTCCAGGCGCAGGGTGATGTCGGTCGCCATCACGAGGATGCGCCCGTGGTCGGGCGCCTCGGTGGCCGGCTTTAGGGCCGGCTCGATGCCAATAATGGGCAGGTCGGGGTACTGTTTGCGCAAGGTGCGCGCCGCGGCCGACGTGGCGGTGTTGCAGGCGATGACCACGGCCTTGGCGCCACCGTCCACAAAATGGTCGACGATCGCGCGGGAAAGGTCCAGCACCTCGTCAGTGGTCTTCTCGCCATAGGGGGCATTGGCAGAGTCGCCAAAGTAGTTGAAATTCTCATGCGGAAGCTCGGCCACCAGGGACTTTAGCACGCTAATGCCGCCCACGCCGGAGTCAAAGACTCCAACAAAGCCCTGGTTGTTGCCGTAAGATATGCTCGCCTCGCCGCAGCTCACGTTACTTCGCCTTCTCTTGGGCGCGCTTGGCGCGCAGGGTATCGATGCCGTGATGGATGGTCATGGCCGGGTGCGTGAAGAGCATCCTGGGACCAGCATAGCGCATGACGTCCTTGATGGCCTGCCTTTGCGCGGGCGCGTAACAATGGACCTTGCACTGCGAGCAAAAGGTCTTGGTTGCCATGAAGGGGCAGCGAGAGATGCGCGTGGCAGCGTATTGCGTGAGGTCGGCGCACTCGTCGCACAGCTGGCCGCGGGGCGTGCCGTGGTTGCCGCGGCAGTAGACGGCGATCATCTGGGTCACGACCTCGCGCTCTCGGGTACGCTTGGCTTCTACCTGGGCTTCGTTTAACTTCTGGGGCATTGGGGCTCCTTTGCTGGACGCCGTGCGCGGCTGTTAGCTCACGCGACCGGAGTCCATCGAGTAGGTCTTATCGGCAATGGCCACGGTCGAGGGACGGTGACTGATCAGCACCACGGCCCGCTTGCCGCGCTGCTCGTCCAAGGCATGCAGGACCTGGCCCTCGTTGAGGGAGTCCAGGTTGCTCGTGGGCTCGTCAAGAAGCAGCAGGGGCGAGTCGTGGAGAAACGCGCGGGCAAGGCCCAGGCGCTGGCGCTCGCCGCCGCTAAGCGTGTCGCCCAGCTCGCCCACCATGGTGTCGTAGCCCTGGGGCAGGCCCTCGATGAAGTCGTGGATGCTCGCGGCGCGGCAGGCGGCCTCGAGCTCCTCCTGGGTGGCGTCGGGCTTGGCGATGAGGAGGTTGTAGCGGATGCTGTCGTGGAAGACCCACCATGGTGTCGTAGCCCTGGGGCAGGCCCTCGATGAAGTCGTGGATGCTGGCGGCGCGGCAGGCGGCCTCAAGCTCCTCGTTGGTGGCATTGGGCTTGGCGATGCGCAGGTTGTCGCGGATGCTGTCGTGGAAGAGATGGGTGTCCTGCTCGACAAAGGCCTCGGCGTCGCGCAGGGCGGCCGTGGGGACTTCGCGCACGTCGTCGCCGTTAAGGGCAACGCACCCCTGGTCAACGTCCCAAAAACGCATGAGCAGGCGGCACAAGGTCGACTTGCCCGAGCCCGAGCGGCCCTGAACGGCCACGATCTGGCCGGGACGGACCTCGACGCTCACGTCGTC
>CAVKOL010000022.1:0-21352 GCA_963658035.1 Bacteroidaceae bacterium | reverse complement strand
GACGGCGAGTTCGAGCAGTACACCAAGGGCGCCCCCGACGTGGTCATCGGCCTGTGCGACACGGTCTTTGACGGCGAGAAGGTCGTCCCCATGACCGACGAGCGCCGCGAGGAGCTTCTCGCCGCCAACAAGGCCATGGCCGACCAGGCCCTGCGAGTCCTGGCCCTGGCCAGCCGCCACTACGCCGAGAAGCCCTGCGACTTTAGCGCCGAGGCCCTTGAGCAGGGACTTACCTTCTGCGGCCTTTCTGGCATGATCGACCCCGAGCGCCCCGAGGTGGCCCCGGCCATCAAGGAGGCCCACGACGCCGGTATCCGCACCGTCATGATCACGGGCGACCACATCGACACCGCCGTGGCCATCGCCAAGAACCTGGGCATCGTCCAGGACCGCAGCCAGGCCATCACCGGCGCTGAGCTTGACCGCTTAAGCGACGAGGAGCTTGACGCGCGCATCGAGGACTTTGGCGTCTACGCCCGCGTCCAGCCCGAGCACAAGACCCGCATCGTCGAGGCCTGGAAGAGCCGCGGCATGATCGTGGCCATGACCGGCGACGGCGTGAACGACGCGCCCTCCATCAAGCGCGCCAACATTGGCGTGGGCATGGGCATCACCGGCACCGACGTCACCAAGAACGTGGCCGACATGGTCTTGGCCGACGACAACTTCGCGACCATCATCTCGGCCTGCGAAGAGGGCCGTCGCATCTACGACAACATTCGCAAGGTCATCCAGTTCCTGCTTTCGGCCAACCTGGCCGAGGTCTTCTCGGTCTTCATCGCCACGCTGGTGGGCTTCACCTTGTTCCAGCCCGTCCAGCTGCTGTGGGTCAACCTCGTGACCGACTGCTTCCCGGCCCTGGCGCTTGGCCTTGAGGAGGCCGAGGGCGACATCATGAGCCGCAAGCCGCGCAACGCCAGCGACGGCGTGTTTGCCGGCCACATGGGCCTTGACTGCATCGTGCAGGGCATCTTCATCACCGTGCTGGTCCTGGCGAGCTTCTTTGTGGGCGTCTACCTGGACATGGGCAACATCAACATCGCCGACATGATCGCCGGCTCGGCCGATGAGGAAGGCGTCATGATGGCCTTTATCACCCTGAACATGGTCGAGATCTTCCACTGCTTCAACATGCGCAGCCGCCGCGCGTCCATCGTCAACATGGGCAAGCAGAACATCTGGCTGTGGGGCGCCTCTGCCCTGGCCCTGGTGCTGACCCTGGTCGTCGTGCTGGTCGAGCCGCTGTCGATGATGTTCTTTGGCGTGCCCGGCCTGGAGCCCCTGGGCATCTTCGCGGCCCTGTTCATCGCCGTGCTGATCATCCCGCTGGTCGAGGCCTACAAGGCCGTCATGCGCAGCGTGGAGGGCGAGGACTAGGGTTTTTCGCCCGGTCTACCGCATCGCTTACGTGCCCCGCGTTTCTCGGTTGAGAGACGCGGGGCTTTTTGCTGGCGGTGGGTTTGGGCTGCGGCGGGGAGTCGACGGTTGTGGGAACTTTGTCCCGGGGGCTTCTCCGTTTATGGGAAGGTTCGCGGGCAAATCGACGCTTATGGGAACGGCGGCCTTCCCATAAGCGTCGATTTGCCCGCACACTGTTTGACACGGGCGGCGCGGTTTTGTAAACCTAGCTGTATCTGTGCCGTGATAGGGGGAGATTTGGCTAAACGCGCATCTAAGAAGTGCCGTAAGCGTGGGTCTGGCGCCGAGAAGGGCGCCCCGGCGGAGCTTTTGCCGCAGCTGTCCTCGTTGACGGACCTGCCGGCCTTCGACGAGCTTTCTGCGAGCGACGCCCAGACGGCGGCCTATGGCGACGCGGTCGAGCGAGCATGTGCGGCTGCCGGGGCAGATGTCTCGGGCGAGCTTGAGATGGGCTGCGTTGTTCGCCTTGACCGAGGCTTCCCGGCGATTCTGTGCGCCGACGGCGTTTTTCGCGCCGAGTTTGCCGCGCGGCTTACCAAGGGCGGCTTGTCCAAGCAAGAGAACTCCCGCGCGGCGGTGGGCGACTGGGTATGCGCCCGTCGCCCCGACGGCCACGACATGGGCCTTATCGAGGAGATCTTGCCCAGGGAAAGCGACATCGCCCGCTGGAAGGGCAAGGCGCGCGGAGAAAAGCAGACCCTTGCCGCCAACGTCGACACCGTGCTTGTGGTGCAGCAGTTGGGCGAGCGCGAGGTCTCGTGCGAGCGCATTGCCCGCTCGGCCGTCATCGCGCGCGACTGCGGGGCCGAGGTGGCGGTCGTGCTTACCAAGGCCGACCGCGCGAGCGACGAGGTACTGCGCCGGGACGTGGCCGCGGTCCGCGAGATCTTGGGCGAGACCAGCCCGCTGGCCCTGACGTCGAGCGCCGCCTCGGGCGATGAAGAGGGCCGCATCCGCAACCTTGCAGGCGAGATGGGCGTGGCCTGGGGCCTTGATGCCGTGCGTGCACTGGTCCCCAAGGGGCAGGTGGCCATCGTGCTGGGGGAGTCCGGAGCGGGCAAGTCGACGCTTTTAAACGCGCTTCTCGGGAAAGAAGCCCTGGAAACCGGGGCAGTTCGCGAGACGGACGACATGGGGCGGCATACCACGGTGGCCCGGCGCATGGTTTCCATCCCGGGTGCCGGCGTGATCGTGGACGAACCGGGCCTGCGGAGCCTGCCCATCGTGGGTCACGAGCGAGGACTGGCCAAGGTCTTTGGCGACATCGCCGAGGCCGCTCAGGAATGCCGGTTTAGGGACTGCACCCACACGCACGAGCCGGGCTGCAGTGTGCAGGCGGCGGGGTTCTCGGCGGTAAGGCTGGACGCATACCTGGCTTTAGCTGCAGAAATGCGGGAAAGCGCGGCAAGTTTGGACCCCGACGTGGTCATCTAGCCCAGGCTAAATATGAAGGAATTGTGAAGGCGGCTGTCCGGCTTGGATGGCCGCCTGCATTTTGGATGCATTTTGGACGCATTTTGGAATCGGCGCTTAAGCTTGGACGCCGCCGATGCGTGTCAGAAACGTGATAGATTCCTGCAAGATTCGTGCAAGCGTTTCTTAAAAACCCAGGTAGATAGGCATTTTTCGGGGCCAAAATCCTAGTACGCGATGAGTTTTTGGGTACGGGGATCTTGCCAAGGAGAAGCCATGAAAAGACGCATGAGGCTTGTTATCTCGGGGGCGTGCGCCGCGGGCGCGGTGGTTTTGTGCCTGCTGTACGGCAACCACGTCGAGAGCCAGGCCGAGTCGATCCGCGCCGAGGCGGTGGCGCGCTACGGCGGCGAGGTCACGCGCCTTTTAGTGGCCACAAAGACTCTTGAGGCGGGCGACGTCGTGAGCTCGGCCAACGTGACCGAGAAGGAATGGCTGAGCGATCTTGCCCCCAAGGGTGCCTTGACCAGTTTTAGCGACGTGGCGGGCAAGCAGGTGAGCGTGCCCGTGACGCAGGGGGCGCCGCTGTGCGAGCTCAACTTTAGGGAGAGCTCGGCCATGGCGGAGGTGCCCTCTGGCTACGTGGCCTTATCGGTCCCCCTGACCGACAAGCTGGGGTTGACATCTGCCGTGCAGGTGGGGACCTCGCTTGCGGCGTACAGGGTGGCGGACAGCAAGACGTCGCTGCTCACGGCCGATGTGCAGGTGCTGTTGGCGCCTTCGAGCGACGGGTCGAGCGTGCTGTCTAAGGGAAACCTGTGCGTTGCCGTGCGGCCCGCGGACGTGACGGGGCTTTTGAGCGCGAGTACCGAGGGGTCGCTGCGGCTGGTGATCCCCGCGAGCGACATCGGGGATTTGAGCGGCCAGGCGAGCGGTGCCGCGCCCACGGAGGTCTTGCCCGAGACGGGCGGGACGGCGGACGCGGCGGCAAGCGGGGCGGCGGGTGCGTCGAGCGACGCTGCCGGCGCGGCGGCGGGACAGGCAGGGCAATCCGGGCAGACCGAGGAGGCGCAATGAGCGAGATGTGGATATGCTACGCAAGCGAGAAGTTCTTCAAGGACGTGCAGGTGGTCCTGTGCTCTGTCTCGCCGGACGCCGATGTGCGCTTTGCCCAGGACCCCGACGAGCTGCGGCAGTGGCTGGAAGGCTCGGTCCCCGGCACGCTCAACGTCTTGGTGTGCTGCAAGGATGCCCAGGTCTCTGACATCAACCTCGCCGCCGCGCTTGCTCACGACGGCTATGCCCGCAGGGTCGTCTTGGCCCGTCACCACGCATCGGGCTCTTTGCGCTCCCGCGCGGCCCGGGCGGGGATCGACGAGGTCATCGACCCGTGCGAGCTTGGCTTGGACGACGCGCCGCCAGATATAGACGGGGGTCTTGGGCCTGGCGGCGCGCCCGTTCCCTGGGCCTTCTCGGCGCGGGAATCGCGGGTGCCGGGCGCAGTGGTGCCCACGGTGAGAAAATCCTCGCCGGTCATGTCGCGGCCCCTGCCACCCGACGACCGGGCGCCCGTGGTCGCGTTCTTCTCGGGCCGCGGCGGCGTGGGCAAGACCGCGCTTGCGGCCGCGGCCGCCGCGACGGCCGAGCTTTGGGGCATGAACGTGGCCCTTCTCGACATGGACCTCTCGTGCGGCAACCTGTACACCCAGTTTGGGCTGCCTCGCGGCTTTGACCTGGCCGCCTATGCGCGCGAGGGGATGACGGGCGCGGCAGAGGCGGGCATAGCCGTCACAGAGAGGCTGCGGCTCTTTGGCCCCTGCGAGGCGCCCGAGCATGCCGAGACGGTCATGCCGTTGACGGGGCCTTTGGTGGCCAGCTTGGCCGCGCGGCACGACCTGGTCTTGATCGACACCTCAACCACGCTGACCGACGCCACGGCGCAGGTCGCGCAGATGGCCGACCGCCTGCTGCTGGTGGGCGACTCGGCGCCGGGGGCCATCGCCTCGGTCGCGCGTACGAGCGGGCTTGCCGTGCGCCTGGGCGTGGCGCGAACGCGGATCGCGCGGGTCGAGAACATGGTGAGCCCCCGGTCGCTGGGAGAGATCTCGTTGCCGCGGGCCGAAGCGGGCCTTGAGGGCGCGCGGCTCTTCCGCGTGCCCGACGGCGCAGACGAGCTGGTGGAGCTTATGGGGGCGGGGCGTGCCCTGGACGTTTGCCAGCTCAACACCCCGTTTGCGTCGGCGGTGGCGTGGATGATGGCGCAGATGCTCTCTGAGCTGGGCCGCCTTCCCGAGTGCGAGCGCGCGCAGGATGCCCTGGCGCAAAAAGAGCCGTGGCGCAGAAGGTCGCTCTTTGGGTGGCAGAGGGAGGCCAGCTGATGGGCGTGCTCGAGCGCGTGATGCTCGCCAGCGGGCAGGCCGAGCAGGACACGGTGCGCGCGACCATGTTGCGCGAGGCCCGCGAGCAGCTAAAACACGACCTTATCGGCGCCTTGGGCCTGTCGACGGTGGCCAAGATGCTTGCCGAGGACGAGGGCCGGGCCCGCACCGAGCTGGGCGTCACGCTGGACGCCCTGTGCAACTCGGGCGACTACGCCGATGTCCTTCTCGCCGAGAAAAGCCTGCTTATCTCGCAGGTGATCGATGAGGTCTGCGGGTTGGGGCCCATCCAGCCGCTGCTGGACGACCCAACGATCACCGAGGTCATGATCAACGGCACGCGGGCGCTATTCTACGAGCGCGACGGCGAGCTGTTCCAGGCCGATATCTCTTTTGACTCGGAGGAGCAGATCCTCATCGTCATGGACAAGATCTTGGCGCCCCTGGGGCGGCGCCTGGACCGGTCGAACCCCATCGTGAGCGCACGTTTGCCCAACGGCGACCGCGTGAACGCGGTGGCCTCGCCGGTGGCGGTGGACGGGACCTCGGTCACCATTCGCAAGTTCTCGGCACAGATCCGCACGCTGGAGTCGCTGGTGGGGCTGGCGGCTCTTCCGGGCTGGTACGCGCAGCTGTTGAGCTGGGCGGTCAAGGCACGGGCGTCGATCGCGGTCTGCGGCGGCACGGGGTCTGGCAAGACGACGCTGCTCAACGCCCTGTCCAGCGAGATAAGCCACAAAGAGCGCCTGGTCACGGTAGAGGACTCGGCCGAGCTGCGCTTTGACGCGCATCCCAACGTGGTGAGGCTCGAGGCGCAGGAGGCCTCGATCGAGGGGCGCGGCGAGACGACCATTCGCGAGCTGGTGAAAAACGCCCTACGCATGAGGCCCGACCGCATTGTCGTGGGCGAGTGCCGCGGCGAGGAGGCCATCGACATGCTGCAGGCCATGAACTCCGGCCACCCAGGATCTCTCACCACGCTGCACGCGGGCAGCGCCCAGGAGTCGATCCTGCGCCTGGTCTTGATGGCGCGCTTTGGCATGGACCTGCCGGCGGACGTCATCGAGGAGCAGATCGCCACGGCGATCGACCTGGTGGTCATGGCGCGAAGGCTTGCCGACGGCTCGCGCGTGATCGCGGACTTAACCGAGGTGAGCCGAGGCGAGAAGGGCCAGGTTGAGCTGCGGCGCATTGTGGGATTTGACCTGGCGCGGCGCGAGTGGGTTATGGAGGCCGAGCCGGCGTTTCTGGCCCGTGCCGCCGAGGAAGGTGTTTTGGACTTGGGGGAGGTGGAGGCATGGAAGTCGTCATGTTGCTGGGGATAGCGGCTTGCGTGGCCGCCAGCGCGGCGTTTCTCGTGCCCGCAACCTCTCAGCCGCGAGTGCCCTTGCCGCTTGTGCTCGAGCGGACGCGGCTCTTCGCGGCGCGTACGCTGCTGTTTTGGCTGGGGCGGCTGTCGCAGACGGCGGTGGTTGAATACTTGATGTCGCGCGGGTGCTGGGCCAGGTCTGCACGCAGGTTGGCGCAGGTGCCACGGGTCGCGGAGCTGCGGGTCTCGGCACGGGTATGCTGCGCCGGCGTGTTGGCTGCTCAGGTGCTGGCCAGCGTGGCCGTGGGGGTCCTTATGGGCTCGGCTGTGTGCGTGCCCGTGGCCTTTTGCGCGCTGCTGGCGGCGGTGCCGGCGGCCGACGCGCAGGCCAACAACCTCGAGCGCAAGAAGACCATGGCGCAGATGCCGCAGGTCTTTCGCACGCTGTCGGTGGCGATGGGGTCGGGCCAGACGTTGGCCCAGGCCGTCGAGTACGTGGGCAACCACTCGACGGGGCAGGTGAGCGAGTGCTTTTCTCGGCTGGGGCTGCGCCTTAAGTGCGGGCAGACCACCGAAGAGGCGCTGGGTTGCCTGCATGACGAGCTGGACGCGCCCGGTATCGGCCTTTTGTCGACGGCTTTGGTGGTGGCGCACCGCACGGGAAGCCCGTTGCGGCATCTCTTCCAGAGGTCGGCACAGCTGGTCGAGCGGCAAAGCGAGTACGAGCGGATGCTTGCGGTAAAGACCGCCCAGGCGCGTCTCTCGGTGCGGATCGTCTGCCTGTTGCCGGCGCTTTTGGTGGTGTGTCTCACGCTTATCTCGCCGGATTTTCAGCGTGGACTTCTTACGCCCTCGGGCTTTGGCTGCGTGGTGGCGGCGGCCCTGCTTGATTTGCTCGCGGTCGCGATCGTGCGCCACCTGATCAAGGGGGTCTTGTGATGGACGCCACGGGCGCTTGCCTGTTGGGGGCCATCGGGCTTTGCGCGGCGCTCCCGGCGGGGCTACTTATCGAGGCGGGGGAGGGCGCGACGGCGCCGGCGTCCTTCCCTGGGACGGCGGCCGGGCTTGACGGCCTCAAGGCGGCGCTGGAAAAGGCCGCGGTTGTCGAGCGCTTCTCGGCTGCCGCAAAAGGTTCCAAGAAGCGCGGCGAGTGCTTGGCCGAGCTGCCCGTCATGCTCGACGTCGTGACCTTGGGTTTATCGGCGGGGCTGTCGTTTGACTCGTCGCTGGCCTTGTACTGCGCGCGCTACGACAACGAGCTTGCCCGCGCGCTCTCTGGCGCCATGTTGTCCTGGCAAATCGGGGCCTGTACCAGGGAAGAGGCGCTTCGCGGCTTGGAGGAAGAGCTGGAAATAGCGGCGCTGGGGCGCTTTGCCCATGTGGTGGGCGAGTCGCTGACCTTTGGCACCCCCTTGGCCGAGGCCCTCGAGCGCCAGGCCCAGGCCATACGCGATGAGCAGCGCGCACAGGTAGAGGAGGAGATCGAGAAGGTCCCGGTCAAGATGCTGGTTCCTTTGGGGACGCTGATCGTCCCGGCGATGTTGTTGGCGATTCTGGGCCCGCTTTTGGGCTCGGCGCTGGTGGTTGGTTGACATGAAAGGAGAAAGACATGGACGAGGCGGCAAAGATGGTGGCGCAAAAGGCGATGGCCGCGCAGGCCAGGGTGCGGGAGATCTTGCGAGACGAGACCGGCCAGGGAACAACCGAATACGCCATCTTGGTGGGCGTGCTGGTGGTCATCGCGATCCTGGCCATCGTGGCGTTTCGCGAGAAGGTCTCGGAGCTGTGGTCGGCCATCACCGAGGGCATCAACTCGTTGTAGGGGCGGCTGCACTGTGCGCGGCGGCGCTGGTTGCGGCAGCGTTCGCCGGGCTGGGGCCAGTCGGGAACGGCTCGCAGGGCGCGGGGGCAGATGAGTCCTCGGCTCATGCCGGCCAGAGCTTCTCTTCATCTGTGTCCGGGGGAGAAGACCTTCTCGACTCGGCCTTTGACCTGGCGGGGATTGAAGGGCAAGGCCCCGCCAGGTCATGGGAGGCGGCTTCTTTAGAGGAAGGGGCCTCGCAGCTGTTAGACCAGTATGCGCAGGACGAGTCCTGTGCCCTTGCGCAGTCGGGCTACCTCGACTTGCAGGGGCGCGTCTGGGGCTGCGTGGTTGTGGGGGAGAGCTGGGCAGACATCTGCGTCGTCAAGCAGAGCGACTTGGGCGAGACGGCCCAGGTGCTTTGCTGGCGCATAGACCAGGACAGCGTGGCGAGCGGAATTGGGGAGTGAGGAGGGGCTATACGTGAGAAGGACGATTCAATCATTGATGCGGGCCGTGCGCGGGATGCGTGGGCAGTCGACCCTTGAGTACCTGCTCATCATGAGCGCCTTCGCGGTTCTTGTGGCTGCGCTTGCCCTGTTGTGGCGCTGCGCCCAGGCGGGCAAGCTGCAAGAAATCGCCGTCGCGGCGGCCTCGCATTCCTCGGGCGAGGGCGTCGTTGCCGCTCTCAAAGACGTGTTGGGTTACTAGGATGTGCCGGCTCATCGTGCAACAAGACGGGCAGTCAAGTGTCGAGGCGGCCCTGCTTTTGCCCTCCCTCATGGTGGTGGTCGCGCTGCTTATCCAGCCGGCGTGTTTGCTGTACACGCGTTGCGTTATGAGCTCGGCTGCCAACGAGGCGGTGCGCATGCTTGCCACCACAACAAATAAAGACGAGGTCACGGCCTTTGTGAAGCGTCGGCTTGCGGCTGTGCCAGAGGTCTCGGTGTTCCATAGCGGGGGCGAAGACGACTGGGTGGTCGAGGTCGAGCAAGGCGACGAGGTAAGCGTCGCCGTCACGGGGCACGTGCAGCCGCTGCTGTTGATGGGGTTCATCTCGGCGACGTTGGGAACCACGGACGAGTTGGGCCTGGCGATGAGCGTCACAGCAAAGGGCAAAAGCCAACAAGCATGGGTGGAGGGGTCCTACGATGACTGGGCCGATCTTTGGAGCTAGGCCGCGCGAGGGCGCGAGCGCGCCGTGGGGTCCCTTGTCTGTCTTTCTCAACGACGAGGGCGGCTACACGACGGTCTCTATGGCGGTCGCGTTGCTCGTCAGTCTGTCGCTGGTCTTTGCGGCGGCCTCGACGCAGTGGATAACCTCGCGCGCGGCAGAGGTCCAAGAGGTGGCCGATGCCTGCGCCTTGGCCGGCAGCAACTCGGTGGCGGCTTTCTCAACCGTGGCCCAGGTGCTTGACGCCTGCGTCTTGAGCTTGGGCCTTGCGGGCATGGTGAGCCTGGGCGCGGGGCTTGTGGCCTCGTGCGTGCCGGGGATGGCCGGCGGCGCCACGGCATTGGTCGACTCGGGCTCCAAGCTGCTGGAAACCAGGCGCAACTTTGCCAAGAGCGCGGCCGAGGGCCTCGAGCGGCTCGAGACGATCCTGCCGGGCGTGGTGGTTGCCAACTCGTTCTCGTGCGTCTCGGCAAACTCAAAGGACGGGCTCACGTACGCGGGCTGTGCCGTGCCGTTTCCCCTAGAGTCGCAGTCCGATTACTCGTCCCTCACAAGCGACGTGGACGACACCGACATCAAGAACCTGTCCCAGAGGCTGCAGGATATGGCGAGCAGGTCGGCCGAGGCAAAGCAGCGGGCGTCCGACGCCAAGCTGCGGGGCTGGACGGCGGACTGCGTGGCCGACCCGTATTGCCTGCGCGAGCGCACGCAGCGGCTTGCGGGCTTGGAGGGGACCCTCAACCCGCATTACGCGTCTGTGGACAGCTGGACCTTTGGGGCGGCGCTCTTTAGGGCTCGCAACTACTATGCCGCACGATTGGCCTCGTGCGTCGTTGCGGGAGACGACCCCGAGGAGCTGACCGACGCCGCCTGCAGGAAGGTGTTCTACGACTATGCCTTGGAAGAAGTGAGAGGAGCCACGTACCAAGAAAACGCCGACGGCACGATATGCGCCGACTTCCCGGAGTTCCCGTGCAACACGCGGGAGCTGCGCGAATCGAGCCTGTACTTGCGAAAGGTCTGGCCTTGCACGGCAGGCGAGGGCGGCATGGTCATGCACAGCACGCTGAGCTGCCCGGCCGCCGCCGGCTCGGCGGCAACGGGATACATATCCCTGGCCGAGTTCGAGGCCGGCTCCGCGCAGCCGTGCGGGACATGCCAGATGGATGCCGTCGACATGGGCAAGGTCGCGTCTGCCACGACCTCGACCTCTTCGGGCTTCGAGCACTACTGGCAGATCATCGTCGACGCGTCAAAGGAATACGCGCAGGCGATGGAGGACTACGGCAAGACCCAAGACGAGCTCAAGGATGCGGCTGCAGAAGGTCGCCAGGCTTTCAAGGACGCATTAGACGGCCTGGGCGCCTTGCGCCCAAAGATCTGCCCGCCCGGCGCCTGGGGGTGCATCTCGCTTGTCACGCGCGAGGCCGGAACCGCCGTCCCAGATAGACTGACCGGCGCGTTCTTGACGGCCGTTGACCTGCCGAGCGGCATCGCGGTTTCGGGCGCAGCGTTGGCGCCCGACGCGACGACTACAAATAACAACGTCCTGGCGAGCTTCTTGGACGGCCTGGGCGGGCAGGACTCTTTGCTCGTCGGCATGGCGGACGGCGTGGCGACCCTGTGGTCAAGGCTGCTTTTGGGCTATGGGTCGACCTACGACAAGGTGGGCTCGGCGGGCTCCGACTTTTTGGACAAGGTCGACGGAGTCCTGGGCGGCTCTGCCGGGTCTTGGCTCAAGGGCAAGATCAAGGAGGTCATGGAGAAGCTTGGGTTGGAACCGTGCGATCTGCGCCTGCGAAAGCCCGTGCTGGTCAACACCAGCAAAATCCTGGCCAAGGCGGGCTACGAGAAGGACAAGACGCTGCGCGAGCTGGTCAACAGCCTGCCAGACCAGGGAAGCGCCTACGACTACGCGCGGGCCTTTGGTATCTGGCTGGCAGACGAGCTGGACCTCAAGGAAGTGACCGTGGCCCAGATCCAGATTCCCGGCACCGGCACCTCGATCCCGCTCAAGGTCGACGTGGCTAAGCTCCTGGGGGACTCCTCATGAGGCGGCGGGTTTGCGGGCGCGCGGCGGGCACGTCTGGCCAGATGTGCGTCGAGGCGGCGATCGTCTTGCCGGTTGTCCTGGTATGCGCGCTGATCGTCTACAACCTCATGCTGTTCATCGACGCGTGCGCCGCCTTCGACCGCATAAGCCTAAACGCCGTGGTGACGCAGGGGGTCGCGCCCTCGGGCGAGCAGAGCGTCTCTGCGTCTGTCCAGGCGGTTGAGGAGGCCATCACCTCTTCGTTGGGGCGCGAGGGCAACTGCGAGGTGGAGGTCACGGCGGTGAAGCTCGGCGATACCGATGCGACAAGCGCGAGCTTCGTCATCTCTCCCTTCCTCACGCGCTTTACCTGCACGCTGCGTTTCAAACCGTGGCCCAGGCTCATGCGGATGCCGGGGATAACCCTCGAGGCCCCGCTTTACCTGGTGCACGAGCGTTCTTTGGTGGTCGACCGATTTAGGCCCGGGGTGGTGGTGTGAGTGGCGATCGCAAGGCTTAAGGCAGACGAGGCGCCTGATCGCGTCTTTGAGTTCAAGGTTCTCTCGAGCTGGCTCGGCAGGCTGCGAGGACTTTTGGGCACCGACGCAAGCGCGGGGCCGGTGGCGCTCACGCGCTGCTCGTCGATTCATACCTTTGGCATGGCCTACCCCATTGACGTGGCCTTTATTGGCGAGAGGGGAGAGGTCTTGAGCGTCCATAGGTCGGTTGGGCCGGGGCGCTGCCTTTCCAACGGCCAAGCGGCCTGCGTCCTTGAGCGGCCCGAGTCGCCCGAGGCTTGGGTTGCCCAGGGCCAGCATCTTTGGGTCAGCGCGATAAGCGCGGGGTTTTAGCGAAAGGGGGAGACGGCCATGGAAGCCGCGTTTGGCTACAAGACCTGCCCGCGTTGCGGCGAGAAGCTCTTTGACGACATGGCGACCTGCTACGGGTGCCTGTATAGGTTTGAGGGGGAGAGGGCGTCTGTATTGGTTGAGGCTTTGACGGAAGCCGCGCCGGGGCCAGAACCTGCACCGGGGGCCGAGCCGGAGCCGGAACTTGCGCCCGAGCCGGACCTCGTGCCCGAACCGGAACCGGGAATCTACGACGTCGACGAGCCGGACTACCTTTACGGCGAAGAGCCACTTGGGCCCGCCCCGCGCGAGTCTGCGCCCGCGTCGGCATGGGCCGTAAGGGTGAAGACGGCCCTCTCAGACACGCTTCTTCCGGTGGCGGACCTGGGCCTTATCGTGGGCCGCGCCGCCGACTGCGATGTGGTGCTGCACCAGCGAAGCGTCTCGGACAAGCACCTGCGCCTCACCCCGGCGCCCGATGGCGTCGAGTTCCAGGACCTGGGGTCGACCAACCCGGCGCTCTATGGCGAAGAGCCCATCTGCGACGCCGTCCTCGTCTTACCGGGAACCACAGTGGAGCTGTGCGGCACGATTCTTGAGGTTGAGCGGGCGCCTTGACGCTGGCGTGTGCCTGGGCGCATGCGGTTGGGCTACACTTCCAAGTGAAGCTAGTGGCTCTTCTCGCTACGGACGAAAGGTCTAGAAATGGCCAATACCGCAACATATCAAACGTCGCCCCGCGCGCGGCAGCGGCACCTGCTTGTGCTGCTCGCAGCCCTGGTGACCGTCGTGGCCGGGGTCTTTGCCCTGGCCCCGGCAACCGCGCTTGCCAAAAGCTACGAGATCTCGAAGGTGGACATTGACGCCACGGTCTCGGCCGACGGCGAGTTAAGCGTCACCGAGACGCGCACCTTTGACTTCGACGGGCACTTCAACGGCGTCTACTGGGATATCCCGTGCGGTTACAACAGCTCAAACGGCAAGACCGTCGAGATAACCGTGGGCGACGTCTACGCCGACGGTTCCTCGACGCCGCTCACCCAGTCCGATTCCGAGAGCAACAACACCTACTCGGTCACGCAAAACGGCTCGACGGTCCGTCTCAAGATCTACTCGAGCCATGATGACGAGAAGGGCACCTTCACCATCAACTACAAGGCTACGGGCATCGTGACCCGCTGGTCCGATACCTCCGAGCTCTACTGGAAGTTCGTCTCGGACGGCTGGGACGTCGAGTCGCAAAACGTCACCTGCACCTTGACCTTGCCGGTGGCCGCGGGCGAGAGCGTCAACGCCGGCGACAACGTGCGCGCCTGGGGCCATGGCCCGCTTGACGGCAGCGTGGCCTTTGCCGACTCGGGCAAGATCGTCTTCACGGCGCCAGGCGTGGGCACCGAGGAGTTTGCCGAGATGCGCGTGACCTTCCCCACCACGTGGCTGGCCGGCCTTGAGGAGACCTCGGGCTCGAAGCTCGACTCTATCCTCGCCGAGGAGCAGGCGTGGGCCGACGAGGCCAACGCCAAGCGCAACGCCGCCCGTCTCGCCGTGGGCGCCGTGATCGCGGGCGGGATTGGCATGAGCATTCTCACCGTGGTCGTCACCATCACCACCAAGCGCCGCTACAACGCCGAGCACGAGCCCGTCTTTAAGGACAAATACTTCCGCGACGTGCCCACGAGTGACCACCCGGCCGTGCTGGGCGCCCTCTACAACGGCGGCGAGGCCGAGGCCAAGGAATTCACAGCCACCCTTATGCACCTCTCCGACGCCGGCGTCATTAGCCTTAAGAAGGCGACCATCCGCAGCAAGGGCGCCTTTGGCAAGACCAAGGAGAAGCAGGACTTCGAGCTCATCAAGGTGAGTTCCCTGGAGAAGTCCCGCGCTGTCCAGGCCATGCCCAAGGAGCAACGCACCGTCGACGCCAAAGTGAACACCCTGCTGTTTACCTACGCCTCCAAGAGGAAGGACGGCGACGGCCACCCCGTTGTGGCCTTCTCGCGCCTTGAGCAGTACGCCAAGAAGAACCCTGACAATTACAACGACGCCTATAAACGCTGGGAGGATGCCGTCGAGTCCGCGTGCCTCACGCGCTTCTACGGCACGGACAAGTCGACCGGCAAGGGCAAGCTCATTGCCGTCGGCTCGCTGGACGTGTTCTTGGCCATCGCTGTGTTTGCGCTGATGGCCTGCTTTGGCATGATCGAGGCGAGCCTTGCCACCATCCTCGTCCCGGTGGCGATGATCGCGGTGGGCGTCGTCTCCATCGTCGTGGGCACCACCTTAAAGGACATCAACAAGACCGGTGTCGAGACGATCGCCCAGCTCAAGGCCCTGCGCGCCTGGCTTCTTGATTTCACGCACCTTAACGAGGCCGTGCCTACCGACGTGGTGCTGTGGAACCGTCTGCTGGTCATGGCCGTTGTCCTTGACGTGGCCGACGAGGTCGTGAAGCAGCTCAAGGCCGTGGCGCCCGAGCTTTTGGAAGACCCGTACCTGGCGCCCACGTACGGCTGGTATTACTGGGGCTGGGGCCCCAACACACCCATCCACGCGTTCAACGACTGCGTGACGAGCGCCCACGAGGTCTCGGTCGCCAATCTGGCCTCGTCCTCCAGCAGCGACGGCGGAGGCGGTGGCGGTGGCTTCTCCAGCGGCGGAGGCGGCGGCTTCGGCGGCGGAGGCGGCGGCGGAGCGTTCTAGCGCCACACGCGCACGGCATATCGATTTACCCCAGGGGCCCACAGTAATGCGGGCCCCATTTCTAACCCGAGCGGCTCCTGCGGCAAATAAATATTAGGAAATGCTAAGTGTCCAGTTGTATTGCTCTTAGCAAACGCTAAGATGGTAGTCGTAGGCAGCGACAACTGAGTGGGGGAGGTTCGAAATGGTTTACGTATGGGAGTTCGAGTTCTTCAAATCCGATGGCTACGTCAATGCCTGGCCATGCCCGCCGATGGAGGGCGGCACCTTTGGCGAGGACTTCGACGACGCGATGGACTCGGCCGTCGATTGGCTTTCTGGCATGGTTGACGCGCATCTTACCGATGGCATTGAGTTGCCGGCAAGGTCGCTCGGCAACAAGCCGCAGCATGGCGGCAGCATCATCGCAATCGCCGTTTCCCGCGAGCTTGGAGACATACCGGCGGTGACGGCCGCCGATGCTGCCCGTGAGCTCGGTGTGTCTAGCGCCCGTATCGCCCAGCTCTGCAAGGCCGGCCTGCTTGATTCGTGGCGTGACGGCAGCAGACGCATGGTCTCGCTCGCGTCTCTCCAAGCTCGAAAGGAAGCCATGCATAAGCCCGGAAGACCGCTGGCTGTTACGGCATAGTGCGCCTCGCCGACATCGCCAAGACCCCCCGCTCGAAAAAATATAAAAAAGTGCTTGGCGTTGGGGGAGATGTTTGTTATATTAGTTCCCGCACCAAACGGCTGGGTAGCTCAGTTGGTAGAGCAGGGGACTGAAAATCCCCGTGTCAGGGGTTCGATTCCCTTCCCCGCCACCAGGACTTTTAAGCAGGTAGGAAAGCAAATTTCCTACCTGCTTTTATGTTATAGGGGCACAAACTAATCGCCGAGAATAGCGCGCGGGCCGCGAGGTTAAACCTTGCGGCCCGCATTGTGTTTGACTGCTTCGGCACCCGCGCTGTCGCTGCGCCTACTCCTGCGCCCCGTCACCCTTGGCCAACTGCGCGATGGCGTTGCGGTTGTAGACCAGGTGCAGGTACATCGCGTCGTGTGCCGCCGTGCCGTCATGGGCCGCGATGGCGTTAGCCACCCCTCGGTGGGTACGGATCGTCTCGGCCACAAGCTTGCGGCCCGTCACGTCGATGAACAGGGGCACCGACGCCTTAAGCACGGGCATCAGGCGCGGCACCACGAGGTTTCCGCTGGCCTGGGCCACGGCGTTGTGGAACTCGGTGTCGGCCTGGGAATAATCGTCACCGGCCTCGGCCAGGCGCTCGGACTCGTCGCACAGCTCACGGATACGCTCCACCTGCTCGTCGGTCGCGTGCTCGGCGGCCATTCTCGCCGTCTCGGGCTCGATCATGAAACGGACCTCAAGAAGGTCGCGGGCCAGGCGCCGCTTGTCGTCGATGAAGGTGAAGCCCAACGGGTCGTCCACCACGCCCGGGTTCGACGCCACGTAGGTGCCCGACCCCTGGCGCACGCGCACGATGTTTCTGGACTGCAGGAGCTTCACGGCCTCGCGCACCGAGCTGCGGCCCGCGCCCAGACGCTCGATCAAGACCGTCTCGTTGGGAAGGCGGTCGCCTTGGCCCAGCCCCTCGTCAAGGATGAGCTGGATGATTTTCTCGGCAAGCTGCTCTGGCAGGCCTTGGTCTTTTGCCATGGGTTCTCCTTGGTGCGCAAAAAGTCATCAGATGCATTGTAGGCCAGCGGGGAGAAGACCCGCGCGATGACCCGTGAAACTCCTGCCGTTTACCGCTGAAACCCCTACCGTTCGCAGTATTTATCAGACGAATTTAGCCTTATTTCCTCGTTTAAACGTCAGATGACCTCAAAAACGCCTATAGTCATCAGACGAATTGCAAAGGTCTGATGAATTGGAGAGGAAATGGCAGACCCAACTTATTTGGCCGACCCAACCCGGCTCGTTGTCTCGGCGATTCTTGGCATAGCCCTGCTGCTTGCGCTCATCATCAAGCTCAAGCTCCACCCGGTGCTCTCGATGATGGTATCGGCCCTGTTCATCGGCATCGGCGCGGGCATGCCCCTTGACCTGGTGGCCACCACGGTGACCAAGGGCGTGGGCACGACCCTGCAAAACATCGCACTGCTCATTGGCCTGGGCTCGATGTTTGGCCAGATCCTTGAAGAGAGCGGCGGCGCCAAGAAGATCGCCTCGACCTTCATCGAGAAGTTCGGCCAGGGCCACTCGAGCTGGGCCTTGGGCATAACGGGCCTGGTCATCGGTACCACGGTCTTCTTCGAGGCGGGCGTCGTCGTGCTCATCCCGTTGGCCTTTAGCGTCGCCTCGCAAACCAAGAAGTCCACGCTCTACTACGGCATCGCGCTTTTGGCCGGCCTGGCTTCTGGTTACGCGTTTGTGCCTCCCTCGGCCGGGTCTGTGCTGGTAGCGGGCACGCTTAACGTCGATTTGGGCACCATGATCTTGGTGGGCGTGCCCACCGCCTTCATCGCCATGGCGGTCGCGGGTGTGCTGTGGGGCCGCAACGTGGGCGCCCGCATCTCCGCCGCCGTGCCCGAGCACGTGGCCGCCGCCGAGGACACGGGCGACGAGAAGGAACCGCCCTCGTTTGGCATGGTGTTGGCCATCGTGCTTGCCCCGCTGGTCCTCATCCTTCTGGGCACGCTGTCCACCTACCTGCCCCTGCCCGCCTCTGTGGCCGATTTCCTGGCGTTTCTCGGCAAGCCCTTTGTGGCCCTCACGGCGGCGACCTTGGTTGCGATGTATCTGTTGGGCGCCCGCCGCGGCTATACCGGCGCCGAACTCAAGGCCCTGGCCGACCGCTCCCTTAAGCCCGTGGGCATGATCTTGCTGGTCATCGCGTGCGGCGGCGTCATTCGCTGGATGCTGCAGGACTGCGGCTTGGGCCAAATCATCGGACCTTTGCTTGAGAGCAGCCCGCTGCCGCTGGTCGTCGTGGGCTTCCTCATCGCCGTGCTGGTGCGCGCCTCGGTGGGCAGCTCGATCGTGGCCATGACCATGGCCTCGGGCATCATGGCCGCCATGCCCGCCGTCTCGGGCGCCTCGGTCCTCATGCGCGCCGCCATCGGCCTGGCCATCTGCGGAGGCGCGACCGCGCTGTCCCACGTGAACGACGCCGGCTTTTGGATGTGCTCGTCTTTCCTTGAGATTGACGAGAAGACCACGCTGCGCTCTTGGACCGTCATGGAGACGATTATCGGCCTGACCGGCCTGGCATGCGCCCTGATCATCTCGCTGTTTGCTTAAGCTCGCCGGCCCGAAGGCCGCCCGCTCTAAGCTCACCCACCCGTCAAATTCAAACCAACCGCAGGTAAACACCCTTATTAGATAGGAGAAAACCATGGAAGAGAAAACCGCCGCCGCAATCGAGAAGGACGCCGCCGAGCTGGTAAGCCGCCTGCAGCCGCGCTCGGGCAAGTTCCGCAAGATCAGCCCCGAGATGGACCCCTTACGCCTGGGCTCGGGCTGGAGCGTCGAGGACCTGGACAAGCCGCAGGTCATCATCGAGTCCACCGCCGGCGACTCGCACCCCGGCAGCGCCGGCCTCTTTGAGCTGGTCGAGGAGGTCCGCGCCGGCGTGGCCGAGGCGGGCGGCCACGGCGCGCGCTACTTCTGCACCGACATGTGCGACGGCGAGGCCCAGGGCCACGACGGCATCAACTACTCGCTGCCCAGCCGCGACGCCATTGCCAACATGATCGAGATCCACGCCAAGGCCACCCCCTTCGACGCCGGCGTCTTTGTGGCCAGCTGCGACAAGGGCCTGCCTGCCAACCTCATGGCCCTGGGCCGCATCAACATCCCGTCGATCGTCGTTACCGGCGGCGTCATGGACGCGGGCCCCGATCTTCTCACCTTGGAGCAGCTGGGCGCCATCAGCGCCCGCTACGAGCGCGGCGAGATCTCCCACGACGAGCTGATGTTTGCCGAGCACAACGCCTGCCCCTCCTGCGGCGCCTGCTCCTTCATGGGCACCGCCTCGACGATGCAGGTCACGGCCGAGGCCCTGGGCCTGGCGCTTCCCGGCACCGCCCTTCTCCCTGCCACCAGCCCCGACCTGCGCGAGGCCGCTCGCGCCGCCGGACGGCAAGCCCTGTGGCTGTCCGAGCACAACCTGTGCCCGCGCGACATCGTGACCCGCGAGGCCTTTGAGAACCTGATTATGGTCCACGGCGCCATCTCGGGCTCCACCAACTCGCTGCTGCACATCCCCGCGATCGCCCGCGAGTTTGGCGTCGAGATTAGCGCCGACGACTTCGACCGTCTGCACCGCGGCGCCCACTACCTGTTGAACATCCGCCCGGCCGGCGAGTGGCCCGCGCAGTTCTTCTACTACGCCGGCGGCGTGCCCCGCATCATGGAAGAGATCCGCTCGATGCTTCACCTGGACGTCATGACGGTGACGGGCAAGACCCTGGGAGAGAACCTCGACGAGCTGCGCGCCAGCGGATACTACGAGAAGTGCGAGGCCAACCTCGCCAAGTGGGGCCTCAAGCGCGAGGACGTCATCCGCCCCTTCGACGACCCCTTTGGCACCGACGGCTCCATCGCCATCCTGCACGGCAACCTGGCCCCCGAGGGTGCCGTGGTCAAGCACACCGTGGTGCCGCGCGAGATGTTTAAAGCCACCCTGCGCGCCCGCCCCTTTGACTGCGAGGAGGACGCCATCCACGCGGTCCTTACCCACGAGGTCAAGCCCGGCGACGCGGTGATCATCCGCAACGAGGGCCCCAAGGGCTCGGGCATGCCCGAGATGTTCTACACCACCGAGGCCATCGCCAGCGACCCCGAGCTGGGCGCGAGCATCGCGCTCATCACCGACGGGCGCTTCTCCGGCGCCTCCAAGGGCCCGGCCATCGGCCACGTCTCGCCCGAGGCGGCCGACGGCGGCCCGATCGCGCTGGTGGAGGAGGGCGACCTGATCCGCATCGACATCCCGGGCCGCACGCTCGAGATCTGCGGCATCGCGGGCGAGGAGAAGACCGCCGACGAGGTCGAGGCCGTTCTCGCCGAGCGCCGCGCGGCGTGGAAGGCGCCGGCCAGCCGCTACGACGGCGGCGTGCTCAAGTTCTTCTGCGAGCACGCGGTCTCCGCGATCAAGGGCGGCTACATGGAGTAGCGGCTGCGATGCCGGGCCGGGGCGCCGCCGCGGATTCGCATCCTCTGCGTCGTTCTGGCTTGGCTTCGCCACAGAACGGCATGCCCTGCGACATTCGGGTCCAGCCGCGCCACAGAACCTCGGCCCCGGCGACGGCGAGAAGGGCTTCTCGCCACAAATAAGCGCCCCCGGCGACGGTGAACGTCGCTGGGGGTGCTTTATTGTGGCGTCGGCCCGGGCGCACGTCGCCGGGGGCGTCGGTTTGTGGCGTCTGCCTGGGCGCACGTCGCCGGGGGCGGCGGTTTGTGGCGTCTGCCTGGGCGCACGTCGCCGAGGCCCGCGGTCTGTGGCGAGAAGCCCCGCCACGCCCTTCTCGCCGCCTACACTCCCTCGATGAAGTGCTGGGCCATGAGCTGGGCGGCGCCGATGGGCACGCCGTGGAACGGGTGCTTCGCGCGGACGATGCAGCCGTCGCCCGTGGGGAAGGGGTCGAGCTCCGCCACCGCCTTCTCGATCTGCCCGAAATACGGCTCCAGGTAGGCCGACATCTCGCCGCCGAGCGCGACGTCGACCCCGAGCGCGGTGTGGATGGCCACCACGCCCCGCGCCAGGTGCCCGATGTAGGCCTCGAGGGCCGCCGCGGCCTTCTCCTCCCCGCGGCCTGCGTTGGCGAAGAACTCCTCGAGCGTGATCCCGAGCTCCTCGGAGAGCACGTTGCTCGAGCAATACGCCTCGAGGCAGCCGTCGCGGCCGCAGGCGCACTTCTTGCCGCAGGGCTCGATGCAGATGTGGCCGAACTCGCCGCTCGTGCCGCGCGGCCCCGCGAAGGGCCTGCCGTCGATGATGACCGCGCCGCCGACGCCCCGCTCGAGCGAGAGGTACGCGAGGCTCTCTCCGTGCGTGGTGGGGAAGACCTGGCTGAACGCGCCGCAGTTGGCGTCGTTGAAGACGCCCGCGGGGTGGGGGAGGCGCTCGGTGAGGTCGCACGCGCGGAGCTGCGCGTCCCCGAGCCGCAGGACCGAGGTGTTGAGCAGCCGCCCCGTCGCGGGGTCCACGGCGGAGGGGATGGCGATGCCCACGCCGACGTCGCGGATGCCCCGCTGCTTGAACTCGGCGTCCATGGCGCCGGTCATCTCCTGGATGCTCGCGGCGAGCGTCTCGCGCGTGCGCGTGGCCGCGAGCGGCTGC
>CAVKOL010000021.1:0-21636 GCA_963658035.1 Bacteroidaceae bacterium | reverse complement strand
GGTTGAGGAAGAGCTTCTCGCGCACGAACTCGGCCACCAGCTCCTCGTCGGTGGTGTCGGTGTCCATGCCCTCGGGGAACCACCGCGGACCTTCGGGCAGGTGGGCCGAGACCAGGTCGACGAAGCCGTCGACGTTGAAGCCCTCCTTGGCAGAGGTCACGATCACGTCGTCGAAGTCGCAAAGCGCGCTTGCCGCCTCAAGCTGGGCCTGCATCTGCTCGGGCTTGGAGATGTCTGCCTTGGTAAGTACCAGCAGCTTGTAGTCGGCGTCGGCCTTGGCCACATGCTTGGCCACCCACTCGTCGCCGGTGCCCACGGGCTTGGTGGCGTCGATCAAGAAGGCCACGACGTCGGCATCGGCAAGCTCACCCAGGGCGGACTTGTTGAGCTCGCTTCCCAGGGCGTCCTTGGGCTTGTGCAGGCCCGGCGTGTCGATGATGACCAGCTGCGAGTTCTGGGTGTTGATGACGGCGCGCATGCGCTTGCGAGTGGTCTGCGCCACAGGGCTGGTAATCGCGATCTTCTCGCCCATGCAGGCGTTGAGAAGGGTCGACTTGCCGGCGTTGGGGCGACCCACGAGGGCGACGAATCCGCTGGTGAAAGGCTTATCGGTTTGAGACATGCAAGAAACTCCTTAAAGGCAATCGAAGGCCAAGGGGCGAGAAGCGCCTCTCCCCTAGCCCAGCTTCGAAAGAATGGCGTTGGCAAAGACGATGAGGCCCACGACGCCCACAAAGGCCGAGAGCACCCAGACGGCCGCCGCGGCCACGTCCTTGGCGTGCCCTGCCAAGGGGTCGAACTCGGGGCTCACGAGGTCGACCACGGTCTCGATGGCGGTGTTCAAGAGTTCGGCCCCCAACACGACGCCGCAGCAGAGAAGGACGATCGCCCAGCTCACGGGGTCAAACTGCAGGACAAAGCCCAGGACCACGACGACGGCCGCGCAGGCGAGCATGACCTTGATGTTGCGCTCGGTCTTGATGGTGAAGGCAAGGCCCTTGAAAGCATACGTGAAGCTCTCGAGAAACGAGGGGTGGTCGCCCTTTTTGCCGGGAATCATGCGTCGTCCTCGGTGCGGTGGCGGGTGATGACCACGTGTCCCAGGGTGCCGTCGGTCTCGACCTCGCGCAAGATGTCGTCTTCCAAGGCCTCCATGGCCTGGGCCTCCTCCTCGTCCAAGTGGTCGTGGCCCAACAGGTGCAGGCACCCGTGGACCAAAAGCAGGCGGCACTCGTCGGCGAAGGTGGTGCCAAAGCGTGCGGCCTGCGCCTTGATGTAGGCCGGGGCCAGGACAATGTCGCCCAGCTCACAGGGCTCGCCCGGCGCCAAGTCGGGGTCGTCTGGGCGCTCGCACTCAAGACTCACGACGTCGGTCGGGGCGTCCACGCCTCGCCACTCGAGGTTCGTCTCGGCGATCTGGCTGTCGCCCACGATGGAAATCGAGCACATGCAAGGGCGATCGACCTTCTCGTGCGCCAAGACGGCGTCGAGAAGGTCGCAGACGGCAGAGTCCCCCAGCGGGAACTCAAGGTCGTCCTCGTTGACGATGTCGTACTCGTTTACCTGGGCCTCGTTCATCTCGTCATCCATAGATCAAGCCTCGTTTCTCTTGGCGTCGCGCGCGTAGGCGTCCACGATCTTGGCCACCAGCGTGTGCCTCACGATATCGTTTCTCCCCAGCTCGACGAAGGCGATGTCGTCGACGTCGTTAAGGACCCGGCGCGCGACCTCAAGACCGCTCGCGCCCTTGAGGTCGCGCTGCGAGACGTCGCCAGCGACGACGAACTTCGAGCCAAAGCCCAGGCGCGTGAGGAACATCTTCATCTGCTCGGGCGTGGTGTTTTGGGCCTCGTCCAAGATGACGAAGGCGTCGTTCATGGTGCGCCCGCGCATGTAAGCCAAAGGCGCTATCTCAATGACGCCCTGCTCGATGAGGGTATTGGCGCGCTCCATGTCGGTCATGTCAAAGAGCGCGTCGTAGAGCGGGCGCACGTAGGGGTCGAGCTTCTCCTGCAGCGTGCCGGGAAGAAAGCCCAGGCTCTCCCCCGCCTCCACGACCGGGCGGGTAAGCACGATGCGGCCCACTTCCTTGCGCTTGAAAGCGGCCACCGCCATGGCCATGGCCAGGTAGGTCTTGCCGGTTCCCGCGGGGCCGATGCCAAAGGTCACGGTGTTTCTGCGGATGGCCTCGATGTAGCGCGACTGGCCCGGCGTCTTGGGGCGCAGGGCGCGGCCGCGGTAGGTAAGAAGGATGTCGTCGGACACGCGGTCAAGGCCCGAGGCCCCGTGGTTCACGTGGTCGACCAAAAGGTCAACGTCGGACACGGTGGGCCTCTCCCCCGCCTCGACGGCAGAGATAAGACGCGAGAAGACCGTGGTCACACGCTGGACCTCGTCGATGGGGCCGCTGATAGAGATCTGGTCCCCGCGCACCGAGACCATGGCGTCGAAGGCGCCCTCGATGCGCCGAAGCAGGCTGTCGGCGGGACCCATGAGGGTCGCGGGGTCCACGGAATCGGGAATGGTCAGTCTAACTTGTGTTGGCTCCATGCTCCTCCAACGGTCGTGCGCGGCGTACCTCACCATGATAGCCGCCAATTAGACGAGTTAAAGCCCCACTCCGATGAGCGTCGCGTCCTCGCGCACCGACTCGAAGCGCACGGGCACCAGCGAGTCCAGGGCATAGGCAGGGTCGACGGCCACGTCAAAGAGTCCGCCCGAGACCGCGCGGCCCGGGTACTGGACAAGCGCCAGGTCGGTGGCGCCGACGAGTTTCTCGGCCTCGGCCAGGCGCATCTGCGCAGCTAGGGCATGCGCCTGCTTGGAGCGAGCCGCCATGACGTCGGGCGGGACCTGATTTGGGAAGGTCGCGGCCGGGGTGCCCGGGCGCTTGGAGTAGCGGAAGATGTGCATCTTGGCAAAGCGCATCTCGCGGCAAAATGCCAACGACTCCTCGAACTGCTCGTCCGTCTCGCCGGGAAAGCCAACTATAAGGTCGGTGCCCAGGGCCACGTTGGGGAGAAGATCGCGGGCAAGCTGGACGTTTTCACGAAACAAGTCTGTGCGGTAGACGCGGGCCATGCGGCGCAGGGTCTCGTCGCAGCCGGACTGCAGGCAGATGTGCAGGAAGGGGGCCACGCGGCCCTGGGAGGCGACCATGAGCGAGACGAGCTCGGCCGTGACGTCGGGCGGCTCGATCGACGAGAGGCGCACGCGCTCGATGGGGGTCTGGGACAAGACCAGGTCAAGCAGCTGCGGCAGGCGCATGGGGCCTGCGCCGCCGCCCTGTTCCCAGCGGTAGTCGCCCAGGTTGATGCCGGTAAGCACGACCTCGTGGGCCCCGCGCTGGATAGAGGCGTTGACCTCGTCCACGATGCCCTGGGGGTCGAACGAGCGGGCACGGCCGCGAGCCTTCCAGATGATGCAATAGGTGCAGCGGTTATCGCAGCCGTCCTGGACCTGGATGCCGGGACGGGTGCGGCCTGTGGGGGTCACGCCGCCAGCAGCGGCGGCGCCACCTTGCACGGCGCCCTCCGCCGGCGAGCACTCGCCCTCGAAGGCCTCGAGGATATGTGCTGCCACGGCGCGCTTGTCAGAGACCACGCAGACGTTCTCGCCCAGCTCCTCAAGCTCCGCCGAGAAGAGACTCGCGACGCAGCCCGTGGCGATGACCAGCGGTTTATTGGGAAGCCCAGCGGCGTGGCGCACGGCCTTGCGGCTCTTAGCCTCGGCCTCGCCGGTGACGCCGCACGTGTTGATCACCACGCAGGCGGCGTCCTTCTCGCCGACCAATTGGGCGCCCGCGGCCTCGAGCCGGTTTGCCATCATGTCGAGCTCCACGCGGTTGACGCGGCAGCCCAGGTTTGTGAGGGCGACCTTGAGCATTACTTCTTGTCGTCCTCGAAGGGGTTGGCGACCTCGTCGCCCGCAAGCGAGCGCGAAGACACCATCGCCGCGATCTCAAGAAGCTGCTTGGGGTCGAGGTCCTGCGGGGTCTCGACCTGGACCACGGCCACAAGGTTTCCGCGGGCGATCATGCCCATGCGGGGCATGCCGCGGCGCTCGACCACGACGTGCTGGCCAAACTGGCAGCCGGCGGGAACGTCGATCGTGACCTTCTCGCCTTCCAGGATGCCGTCGATGGTGACGGTGGTGCCCACGATGGCCTCGAGCGAGTCGACCTTCACGCTGCAGTAGAGGTCGTCGCCCTGGCGCTCGAAGCGCTCGTCGTCGCGAATCTCGACCGAGACCACGAGGTTTCCGCAGGTGTCGCCGCGAACGCCCGCCTCGCCGCGCCCCTCGACGGTGACCGACTGGCCCGAGTGGATGCCGGCCGGGATCTGGACCTCGACCTTCTCGCGGGAAGGCGTGCGGCCCTGGCCGTCGCAGGTCTCGCAGGGCTTGTCCACGGTCTTGCCGGTGCCGCGGCACACGGGACAGGTGGACTGCGTCTGCATGGTGCCAAAGATGGTGCGCTGGGCCTCGATCACGCGGCCGGTGCCGTGGCAGCGCTCGCAGGTGCACACCTTGCCGCCCGCGGCCACGCCGGTGCCGCCGCAGTCGTCGCAGGGGGCCAGGCGCTCGTACGAGAGGGTCTTGGTGCAGCCGCTGGCCGCCTCGGCCAGGCTGATCTGCAGGCGGATGCCCATGTCGCGGCCGCGGGTACGGGCCTGGCTGCCCGCCTGGCCGCGACCGCCGCCAAAGAAGGAGTCGAAGATGTCCGAGAAGCCGCCGCCCCCGCCAAAGATGTCCGAGATGTCGACGTAATCGGAGCCGCCGCCAAAGCCGGCAGGGCCGTCGGGGTCGCCGTAGCGGTCGTAATTGGCGCGCTTCTGGTCGTCGGAGAGAACCGAGTACGCCTCGTTTACCTCTTTGAACTTCTCCTCGGCATCGGGCGCGGTGGCCACGTCGGGGTGAAGTTTCTTGGCCTTCTTGAGAAAAGCCCTCTTGATGGTCTTAGCGTCGGCGTCGCGAGGCACCTCGAGCACCTCGTAGTAGTCCTTCTCCGGTTTCAATCTCACCAATCCCCAAAAAACTCATGTACATAAAACCTCTTTGCCGCGGCCACGCAAGACCGCGGCCGCGGCAAAGCTTAAACACTATACCCCTTTACCAGCCGGGCCCGCCCATGTAGCCGCGGGCACCCAGGCCCTGGCACGAGAACAGCAGGAAAAAGAGGATGGCAAAGGTCACGCCCGAGCTAGCGCCGTTGCCCAGGGCCGCGCCCGCGTGCCTCCACCAGCCAGAGCTAAACTTCACGCCGTCCTTCACGATGACGAAGGCGCCAAAAGCGCAGGCCAAGATCACAAAGAGCCCGATGGACGACAAGCCGCCGGTGAGAAGACCGATCAAGATGAAGGGCACCACGAAGCCGATGATGTAGAAGCCGTTGGCCTGCGCCGCGGTCAGGCGCTCGGAGGCAACGCAGACGTGGGCGACAAAATCACCGGCCGAGGAGCCGTTGGTGCCGGCGTTTCCCATGCCCTTGACGCGCACCTCGTCGCCGTCGTGGGAGTTTGCCGGGATGTCGACCACGACCTCCGAGGCGCTCAAGGTGCGGCCCGAGCCGCCGCAGGCCGAGCAGGGGTTGGCCACCACGCGGCCCGTGCCCTCGCACTCGGGGCAGGTCATCTGCATGACGCCGATGCCAAAGATGGATCCCAGGTCGATCTCGATGCTGCCGCGGCCCGAGCAGGTGGGGCAGGTCTGGGAGTGCTCGGACTCGACCGAGCCCGCACCGTGGCACACGCCGCAGCTCACGTAGTGCTGATAGGTGACGCCGCGCTTGCAGCCCTCTTTTGCCTGCTCGGCAGACAAGTCGACGTCCATCGTGAAGTCGGCGCCCGCCTTGGGGTTGTAGGCGCGCGAGCTGCGGCGAGAGGTGCTGGTGTAGCTGCCGCCAAAGGGGCCCCAGCTATAGGGGCCGCCGCCGGTGTAGTAGCCGCGGCCGCCGGCCCCGGCGGGGCTTTGGCCGTAGCCGCCCGCAAAGGGGTTGCCGCTGCGCATGGCGTCGTAGCGCTTGCGCTTCTCCTCGTCGGAGAGAACGGCGTAGGCCTCCGAGACCTCCTTGAACTTCTCCTCGGCGTCGGGCGCCTTGTTGACGTCGGGGTGGAGCTTCCTGGCCTTTTGCTGGAAAGCCTTGCGAATCTCGGTTGTGGTGGCGTCCTTCTCGACGCCCAAAATGGCGTAGTAGTCCTTGTCGTTCATTGAAGCCATGCTAAAAGACTCCTGAGTCTGTAGGCAAAAACAGGTACTGGTTGATTATATCCAGCGCCGGATTTCTCATACCTTCGACAAAAGAAGCCTAAAAGCCTGGCCGGCGCTTTAAGCCTCTACGACGACCTGGCGATACGTGATGCCGCAGCGGTCCAGGATCGAGCGCGAGATCTGGCCGTCTTGGGTGTCGTGGTACTTGTCGTCCAAGAAGACGACCTCGCCGATGCCGGCCTGCACCAGGGTCTTGGCGCACTCGCGGCACGGGAACAAGGTGACGTAGACGGTGGCGCCCGCCATGTCCTTAAGAGAGCCGCGGTAGTTCAAGATCGCGTTTGCCTCGGCGTGGATCACGTAGTTGTGCTTGTCGTTTAGGGGGTCGTCGGTGGTCTGCCAGGGGAACTCGTCGTCGTCCAGACCCGTGGGCGTGCCGTTGTAGCCCACCGACAAGATGCGGTGGTTGGTGTCGGCGATGCATGCCCCCACCTGGGTGTTGGGGTCCTTGCTGCGCAGCTTGGCCGCGATGGCCACGCGCATGAAGAACTCGTCCCAGCTAATGACGTCGTCGCGCTTTCCCGGCATTTTGGCTCCTAACCTTTGGGTTTTGGTGTCCCCACAATGACAAATCGGGCGGGCGATTGCAAATCGAGGGCCTGCGGCGGGTTATGCCGTAAGCGAGAAGACCTCACCGGGGGCCAGGTCCCACAAGGCGCCGTAGAGCTCGTTGCCCAAGAGCCAGCCGAATCGCGTGGGGCACAACCGGCCGTCCTTCTCGGTAACAAGGGCGCGGGCGAGAAGGGCGTCGATGCATGTGTCCACGGCCGAGGCGCCCAACGCCTGACGGGCGTAGGCGAGCTGAGAGGGGCCGATGCCGTCGACCAGGCGGGCGGCCAGCATGAGGTCCTCTGCGGCCGCCTGCGGGGCTGTGAGGGCCTCGATTTGGAAAGACAGGGCCTCTATCGGCGCGGCCTGGGCGACGTCCTTGCGGGACGTCGAGCAGGTGAGGCGGACGCGAGACGTGGCTTTGGGGAGGTCTGGAAGCTGCTTACACGCGGTTTGAAGCTTCAAGTATGACTCGAGGGATAGCATGCTTGAGGCATTGGACCCGATGCCCAAGTAACCTAAACCCGTCCAGTAGGCTTTGTTGTGACGACACTGTTTACCAGGCATTGCATAACTGGCAACCTCATATCGGGAGAAGTCTAAACCCTCAAGTGCATCTTGAGCCTTGGTCATTCTCGCCGCCTGGACCTCATCGGAGTTCCAGGGGCAGTCGCTGTCGCCGTAGAGCTTGTCGAACGGTGTGCCTTCCTCGATGGCGAGGGGGTAGACGCTTACGTGGCAAACGCCGAGAGCCGTCAAGTCGGCCAGGGTACGCGCCCAGGAGGCGTCGGTCTGCCCCGGAGTGGCGCACATGAGGTCGCAGGAGACGTCCAGGCCCGACGAAACGGCGTGCGAGACAACCTCTTTGGCCTGCCCGGCATCGTGCAGGCGGCCGAGCTTCTCCAGCTCGTCGTTGTCCAAGCTCTGAACGCCTATGGACAGACGCGTGGCGCCGGCGGCCTTGAGCGAGGCGATCTTCTCGTCGCTCAAAGAGTCCGGGTTGGCCTCGCAGCTCAGCTCCCCCACCCCAAGGGCAGCCACGCTCGAGACCAGCTTTTCAAGGGAATCAACCGACAAAAAACTAGGCGTGCCGCCGCCGATGTAGGCGGTTTGCACGCCGTCGAGGAGCCCCAGCTCCTGGAACCGATCGATTTGAGCGCACAGCGCGTCGACGTATGACGCCATAAGGCCGTCGCCGGGGGCGCAGGCCCATGAGGCAAAGTCGCAGTAGTTGCACTTGCGCGCGCAAAAGGGAATGTGGACGTAGAGGGCCCGCGCGCTTTCCTCATGCAGGCGAGAAGCCCAGCTAGAGGACATGGTCCGTCTCGCCAGCCTGCGCCAGCGCGTCCTTGATCTGTGCCGAGACGCACAAAAACTCCTCGAGCGTCGAGCAGTCGTTCGCGCGGCCGCGCCAGTACGAGGCCTCGGGAATGCCGCGCAGGTACCAGGTGGCCAGGCTGCGGCCGCGCTTAAGGTGGGCGCCCGTGGCCGCCAAAAGGCGCATATGGCACTCGAAGGCCTCGACGCGCGCAAGCAACGTGGGCTCAAAGGGCTTCTCACCCGCAAGGACGCTTGCCGCCTGCGAGAAAATCCAGGGATTGCCATAGGTGCCGCGTGCGAACATGACCGCCGCAGCGCCCAGGTCGTTCATGATGTGGGCAGCCGCCTGGCCGCTCTTGACGTCGCCCGAGCCAATAACGGGCACGTCAACAGCCTTGACCACGCGCTCGATGACCGACGCGTCGGACTCGCCGCGGTAAAACTGGGTGGCAAAGCGCCCGTGGACCGCCACGGCCGAGGCGCCGGCGTCGACCATGCGCTTGGCGAACTCTGGCGCCACCTCGCAGCCGTCGGCCCGGCCGCGACGAATCTTAACGGTGACCTCAACACCATAAGGTACCAGGGCTTCCTTTGAGGCACGAACAAGCGATGCCGCGACCTCGGGCGTCTCCATCAACGCCGCGCCCTCGCCCTTCTTGGTGACCTTGGGCACCGGGCAGGCCATGTTGATGTCGACCAAGACCAGTTTGTCGCCCAGGTGCTGGGCAACGGTCGCCGCAGCCTCGCCAAAAAGCTCGGGCTTGGAGCCAAAGAGCTGGACCGCCAAGTCGGGCTCGCCTTGGGCCACGTCGCAAAGCTCGATGCTGGGCCCGCCGTAGTGCAGGCCAGCGCAGCTCACCATCTCGGAGTAGGCAAGGCACGCCCCGCCGGCACGCGCCATCATGCGGTACGCCGAGTCGGTGACGCCTGCCATAGGTGCCATGAGCAGCGGGTTATTGACAAGGCGCTGCGCGAGCGGCGCATTCTTCTCGCCAGCGCCAAAAGGTGAAAGCGAGCCCGCCAAGCCCACCGCCGGGCCATACTGCGCAAGGACCTCGGCGGGGGTAGGAGACATTTCCGGGCTGGCCACTACTGGTCGTCCACCTTAAGGACGGCTAAAAAGGCCTCTTGCGGGACCTCGACCGAGCCGATCTGCTTCATGCGCTTCTTGCCCTCTTTTTGCTTCTCGAGCAACTTGCGCTTACGCGAGATGTCGCCGCCGTAGCACTTTGCCAAAACGTCCTTGCGCACCGCCTTGACGGTGGAGCGACTGATGATCTTGTTGCCGATGGCGCCCTGGATGGGCACCTCGAACTGCTGACGCGGGATGATCTCTTTGAGCTTGTCGCACAGGCCGCGAGCCAGGTCGTAGGCCTTGTCCTTGTGAACGATGAACGAAAGCGCGTCCACCTCGTCGCCCGAGAGCAGGATATCGAGCTTCACCAGGTCGCTCGCACGGTACTCCGAGAACTCGTAGTCAAGCGACGCGTAGCCCTTGGTGCGGCTCTTCAACTGGTCGAAGAAGTCGAGGATGAGCTCGGCCAGCGGGATGTCGAAGTGCATCTCGACGGACTTCTCGGTGAGATAGACCATGTCCTGCGTGATGCCGCGATGCTCGATGGCAAGCTGCATGACGGCGCCCGTGTACTCGGGCGGGACGATGATCTTGGCGTTGAGGTAGGGTTCCTCGATGTGCTCGATGCGGGTGGCGTCGGGCAAATCCTGCGGGCTTCTCACCTCAAGCATCGTGCCGTCGGTCTTGTAGACGTGGTAGTCCACCGAGGGCGACGTGGCGATAAGCGAGAGATTGAACTCGCGCTCCAGGCGCTCTTTCACAACCTCCATGTGGAGAAGACCAAGGAATCCCACGCGAAAACCAAAGCCCAGCGCGACCGAGGTCTCGGGCTCCCAGGTAAGCGACGGGTCGTTGACGTGCAGTTTGTCCAGGGCGTCGCGCAGGTTCTCGTAGTCCTTGTTGTCCACCGGGAAAAGGCCGGTGAAGACCATGGGCTTGGCCTCGCGATAGCCGGGCAAGGGCTCTGCGGTGGGGCGGCCCGCGTAGGTGAGGGTCTCGCCCACGCGCACGGCGTCGGGGTCCTTGAGGCCCGTGACCACGTAGCCGACCTCGCCCACGCCCAGCTCGTCCACGGCGACCTCGGCCGGGCGCTTGACGCCCACGCCGTCGACCAAGAAATCGGTGCCCATCTGCATCATGCGCAGGGTCTGGCCCTTCTTGATCGAGCCGTCAAAGACGCGCACCGTGGCCACGACGCCGCGGTACTCGTCAAAGTAGGAGTCCAAAATCAAGGCCTTGAGCGGCGCGCTTGCGTCGCCCTTGGGAGCCGAGACCAAATAGACGATGGCCTCGAGAAGCTCATGGATGCCCTCGCCGGTCTTGCCCGAGACGCACACGGCGTCGTCTGCCGGGATGGCGAGCTCTTCCTCGATCTCTTCCTTGACCTCGTCGGGATGGGCCGAGGGAAGGTCGATCTTGTTGATGGCAGGCACGATGTCCAGGTTGGCGTTCATGGCCAGCGTGGCGTTTGAGACCGTCTGGGCCTCCACGCCCTGGGTGGCGTCAACGACAAGAACGGCGCCCTCGCACGCGGCCAGCGAACGGCTGACCTCGTAGGTGAAGTCGACGTGGCCCGGCGTGTCGATCAGGTTGAACTGATACGTCTGGCCGTCATCGGCGTCATAGGCCACGCGCACGGCGTTGGACTTGATCGTGATGCCGCGCTCGCGCTCGATGTCCATCGTGTCCAGGAGCTGCGACTCCATGTCGCGCTCCTCGACCGTGTGGGTGAGCTCCAGGATGCGGTCCGAGATCGTCGATTTACCGTGGTCGATGTGCGCAACAATAGAGAAGTTGCGGATATGAGAAGTATCTGTAGTAGTCATAGGAAGAATAATAGCGAACTCGGGGTCGACATGCTATACTCATCGAGTTGACCTCCCCGTGTCTCGGTCAAGAGGCCTCACGTTTTAAAAAATTTGAAAGGATCTGCACGTGGCTAACATCAAGTCCCAGAAGAAGCGTATTGTCACCGCCGAGAAGGCGCGCATTCGCAACAAGGCTGTCCGTTCCGAGCTCAAGACCGCCGTCAAGGGCGTTCGCGCTGCCGTCGAGGCCAAGGACGTCGAGGCTGCTCAGCTTGCCGCCAACAAGGCCAGCCGTCTTCTCGACAAGGCTGCCTCCAAGGGCATCATCCACAAGAACCAGGCTGCTAAGCGCAAGTCTGGCGTTCAGAAGCTTGTGAACACGATTAAGTAGTTCTGGCTTAAATGCATTGGTGAGACCCCCTTCGTGCTGGAAGGGGGTCTTTTTTGTGGCTCGGCGAGAAGTAATCGGGCTCTCCGGTTCGGAGCGTGCCTTTGCCTTTAATGCTCAAACAGTCCTGATTCGCACGAAGGCCACATTAAGTGGCCTTCGGCTCATGCGGAACTGCGCTTAAAGGGAAAAGGCGGGCTAAATCTGCGGTATCGCGGGTCGGGGCGGCAACACAAAAACAGCTGCTCGTAAGGGGTGACCTTTATTCAAGCCAGATTAGGGGCAGGGGCTTTTTAAGAGCATTTATATAGAAGAGCAGGTGGGTCGAAGGAGACGTATTGTCCCGGAGGGTGGTGGCACGGGGCTAGCTGTTGCAGATTTGGAGGACTAGGCGGGTTAACTCTAGTTTGGGGTCGCCGCCGGATTTTAGGGAGGCCTCTACCTTTGCGCAGGTGGACAGGCAGTGTTCTAGTTCGTGGTCTTTAAAGGATTGGGACCAGCGGGGGTAGTTTTTTACTTGCCATTGCTGTTTGTTGAGGGACTCGGCGATGGCGGCGGATTGGCCGCGTTGGCAGAGGGCGCGGGCGAAGGTGAGCTCGCGGATACGGCCGGTTATGAGGGATAAGAGACCCAAAGGGGAATTGTCGGCGAGAAGGGCTAAGGCCTCAAGGGATTTGTTGGTGTTGCGGGAACACAAAAGGTCGAGGAACTCCCAGGGCTTTACCTCGGCGATTCGGGCCACGTTGTCGCAGACGAGCTGGCGGGTGATGTGGCCGGAGCCTCCCAAGAGGTTTATGAGGCCCACGACCTGGTTGTCGAGCATCTGCGTTGAGTCGCCGGAGCGCTCAACGAGCTCTTGGGCGGCGTCGAAGTCGATCGAGGCGCCGTGGGCCGCGGCGATCTTTTGCACGTACGGGACAAGGTCGCGCTTTGCCGGGGAGGCGCAGTCGATGACGGCCTTCTTGTCGACCTTGGCCACGGCCTTGTAAAGGCGCGTGCTCTTGGCAAGCGTCGTTGCCACCAGGCAAAGAACGCACTGCTCATTGGGTGCGTCAAGGTATTTAATCACGGCCTCGGACACGGGCTTTTGGAGCTTCTCGGCATCACGGACTATGACGATGCGCTGATCGGCGCCAAAGGGCAGGGCGTTAAGCGACGAGATGAGCTGCGGGGCCTCGACGATGCTTGCGGCCTCGAGCTCCTCGAGGTTGAAGGCCTCGAAGTCTCCTTCTGCGCGTTTCTTGAGGCGAGCTATCGCCTGGTCTCGCTTGAGTTCGTTGGAGCCAACAATGAGATATGCCGGTAGAAGCGTCGCTTGCGCCATGGGTCCCCTTTCAACATCTCTACTTTGCCACAGGCACTACTTCTGGGTGCTCACAACCACACCTTTTTCAGACGGCTCGACGGTCACGTCGCCGCTGTCGATGGTGCACAAAAAGCGCGAACCCGCTGCCTCAAGGATGTCGACGCAAGCCTGCTTGGGGTGGCCGTAGCGGTTGTCCTTGCCCGCACTGGCAACCGATACCGCTGGCGTCAAGGTCTTGGCCGATTCCTCGTCGATCGAGATGGCCGAGCCGTGGTGGCCCACCTTAAGGAAGTCGATGTTCGACAGGTCGCGCTCCCCCACTACCTTGGCCGTCTCGTCTTCCTCGGCGTCGCCGGTAAGAAGGCCGGTAAGGCTTTTGCCGTTGGCGTCATAGTCGACGATGATCTCAAGGGACCCGGCGTTCTCGTCCGCGCTGACGTTGGTCGAGGGAGACGCCACCAAAAGCGAGAAATCTCCCACGTGAACCGTGTCTTGGTAGTTGAGCTGAGCCACCTGGTTGTGCGTAAGCCCGTCGATGGTAGCCTGCAGGTCCCGGGGGATCTCACCGGCCGCATTGAAACCAACGATGACCTGGTCAACCGGCACAGCGCCGATCAAATCGTCAAGCCCGCCGGCATGGTCGTCATGAAGATGCGTGAGAATTACGGCGTCCAAGTGAAAGACGTTTTGGTCCTGCAGCGCCTCTTGGATCGCCTTGCCAGGCCCCGTGTCGACAAGCACCGCCGAGCTCTTATCGGTGACGAGAATGGCGTCGCCCTGCCCCACGTCAAGGACGCAGATGCGCGCCGGAGCAAAGTAGCGCCACCGCACAAAGTAAACCGCAAAGCCCAGGACCGGGACCAAAAGGGCGGCCCAAACCTTCCTGCGACACACCTTGGGCCACGCGATGTAAAGGGCGCCCAGGCAGACCATAGTGGCGAGAAAAGCCGGCGCGAAATCGACCGAGAGCGTGCGCGAGGCAAACGGCACCGTCGCCAGCCGGTTGAGCAGCCAGGCAAACAAATCACCCAGCCAGCCGAGGACAGCGGACGCCGCATCCCCCACGAAGGGAACCGGCCCCACAGCAAAAAAGACAGCTCCGGAACCCATCAAGACCGTGAAGAGCGGCGTCAAGACAACCGCCGCGACCGGCGCGATAAGGGACAGGCGGCCAAAGGCCGAAAGGCTTATGGGCGCCGAGACCACACTTGCCACCAGGCACAACGCAAACGTTTCAAGCACCGAGACCCTAACGCGATTGAGACGCGCGCGAATCATGAACGGGATACGCCGCGACTCAGGGGGCGAGACCAACTCGAGGAACGCATAGCGCGCGTAGGACGAGAACAAACACAGGCCAACGACGCAGCCCACAGATAAAAGAAAGCCAATCTGCCCGCAGGCCGTGGGGTCAAAGGAGGCCATGAGAAGGGCGCAGATGCAAACAGCCGAGATCGGGTCTGCTCGCCGAGACACAAGATGGGAAGCCGCAGCGCAAAGCGACATGAACCAAGCGCGACAGGCAGAGGCGGGCGCCCCGCAGAACAGGACAAAAACGCCCGTAGCCGCAAGAAGTAACCCCAGCTTGGCCCACTTGTTGAGCCTTGTCTTATCCAACGCCGCCGAGAGAAGCCCGCTCAACAGCGCCAGGTGCGAGCCCGAGACGGCGATGAGATGCGAGATGCCGCAGACGGCAAACTGGTCGTTGATGCCCAGCTCGGAGATGGCCTTGGAGTAGCCGCACAGGGCCCCCGCGGCGATTGCCCGGCTCACAGACGACGTGGGGTCGATTCTCTCGAGCAAGCGTTGCCGCACCCGTAAGATCCACAAAGTAGTTGGCGTCACGTTCAAGGTCTTGATGACCGAGACGGACCCACAGACGCCCTGCAGCTTAAGGCTCTGCGCCCAATCGTCGTCCCCCAACTCAGAGAATCGGCCCACGCAGGTTATCACATCACCCTTGTTGAGCTGGTCTTTGCTTGAAAGCCAGACGCTTCCTGCACGCTCCTGCCCACGGTAGACGTTGGCCCGGGCGGTCCAAGAGCTGGACGAGCGCCCCATGTCCTGGTCAATTTCGAAGACAAAAGACGAAATCGAGGTCGACGCCAGCTCCCCTGCCGCAGCCTTCGCCCGCGCAGCCGCAAACGAGGCGAACAACCCCGTGGACGCCAATACAAGCAACACGCAGGCAGCACCGAGAAATGCGCAGCCCGCTTCTTCTCGGCGCCTTCTTACCGCTAGCCAGAACAGGGCGAGGACAACAAAAGTACCCGCCGCAACAGCCAGGCACAGCCACCATGAGAGGGAAAACCACAGCACAGCCCTTTGCAGGGCAATAACCCCCACCAGCACGTAGAGCGCGAAAGGCACATGGGGCCTGGGCGGCACCTCCGCGATGCGCCTAGACACAGATCCGGTCCTTTATCTTCGCGAATTTCTTCTCGCCGATGCCCGAGACGCGCATCAGGTCCTCGATTGACGTGAACTGCCCGTGGGTCTCGCGGTCCTCGACGATCGCCTTGGCCGTGGCCTCCCCCACCCCCGACAAGGTCTGCAGCTGGTCAGCCGTGGCCGTGTTGATGTTCACCAAACCGTTGCCGGTCGACGTCGCCGCATCAGAAGAGCCCGCATCGCCAGCCAATGCCTCTACCTGCACTTCATTGATAGAAGGAACATAGATCTTCTCGCCGTCCGCGACCTTACTGGCAAGGTTCAGCGTCGAGGTATCGGCATCGGCTGCCAAGCCCCCGGCGGCGAGAATGGCGTCGTTGACCCGGGCATCGTCGCCCAAAAGCTCATAGACCCCAGGTGCTGCGACCTGGCCATCCACATGGACCAAGATCTTTGTGTCCAAAGGTACGGCCTGCACAGCAGCATCCTGATCTTCTTGGGCCGCAGCTTCTTCGACCGCCGCCCCGCTTCTCTCGATCTCAAACAAAGACCCGCTCGATAAAGGGTTTCCCACCAGCAAGAACCCCGCGACAGCCGCTACCGCCACCAAAACGGCCAGGCACACCACGACCTTGCCGCCCGCCTTAAGCCCTCCCTTGCGCAAGAGCTTTTCTCGCCTTGATACAGCCCGTCCAACCTGCGCCATAAAAATCGCCCCCTCCTAATCTCTAGGATGGGGGCGACACAGCCAAAAACCTTGGTTAATGTTTTTATCCCTGACAGGAATCTATCAAGAACCTATCAGAAATCTATCACGCAAACTCAAAACAAGCAGCGCGACCAGGCCTTTATTTGAAGACCAGCTGCTGCTCCGGCTCTGCATCGGGCTTGCGCGCGGGCCCAAGCTCGTTGTGGAAAATATGGAGCGGACCCTTGGGCGCGTGGTAGCTGGGGCACTGAGAATAGTCCTTGTACTCGACGTTCTCGATCAAGCTTTTAACCATCGCCTCGTGGTCGAAGGTCTCCCAGGCTGCGTGGACCTGGTCCAGGCGCGCGTGCGTCTCGGGACGACGCGGCATGAACAGGGTGCAGCAATCGGGGGCCGTCTGGCACGAGATGTCGTAGGTGCCGATCTCTTGGGCGCGCTTGATGATCTCTTGCTTGTCGGAGCCGATGAGCGGGCGCAGCACCGGCATCTGCGCGATCTCGTCGACCGCCCAGATGTTGTCCAGCGTCTGCGAGGCGACCTGTCCCAAAGACTCGCCCGTGACCAGGGCCTTGGCGCCCTCGATGCGGGCAATCTCCTGCGCCACCTCAAACATCAGGCGACGATACATGATGATGCGCAGGCTCTGGGGCACCGACAGGGAGATCTCGCGCTGGCAGTCGCCGAAGGGCACCACGTAGAGACGCCCCACGACGCCAGAGGGCGCCAGCGCCTCGACAATGTCCTGGCACAGCCACTCGCTGGCATCCGACGTCTGAGGGCGGCCCGAGAAGTGCACGGGGATGCAGGTGGCGCCGCGGCGGCCCACCATCCAGGTGGCCACCGGGGAGTCGAAGCCGCTTGAAAGCAAGGTCACGACCTTGCCGGCCGTGCCCACGGGAAGGCCGCCCACACCGGGGGCCGAGGCCGCGTAGACAAAGGTCGAGCCCTGGATGACGTGGACCACGACGGTCACGTCGGGCGTGTGGACGTCGACCTTCTTCTCGGGGAAGGCCTCGCAAAGCGCCGCGCCCACGAGCTGGTTCATCTCAAGCGAGTGCAGCTCGTAGTTGGTAGCGCTCCTGCGCGCGTGGACCTTGAAGCTGTGGAAGTCCCCGGCCTCGCCCATCGCGCGGATGGCGGCGGCCACGTATTCCTTCTCGTCAAGGCCGCACTTATAGGCCAGCGAGACGCGCGCGACGCCGGGCACGCGGCGAATGGCTGCGGCCATGGCGTCAGAGCAAAAACCGTCGGCCGCCTCGACCACGACGTAGCCGGAGATGCGGCCGATGTTTGCGACCTCGTAGGCCTTAAGGGCACGGTGAAGGTTGCTCACGAGCTGGTTCTCGAAGGTAGAGCGGTTCTTACCCTTGAGACCGATCTCGTGGTAGTGGACCAGACAAAGACGCTCGGTCATGGGCTACAGAGCAATCCTGTTGGCACCCTTGATGTCCTCGTCAAAGTCCTCCTTGACGAAGCCCAGGGTGCCGTCCTCGATCTCGCCCATGGCGATGGACACGGTGTCCTTGCCAGAGGCAATCGTGGTGATGTCGTCGAAGTCCTGGATAGCGGTCACGCGCAGGTGCTGGCCGCGAATCATGTTGTTGATGTCGCAAGCACGCTTGGAGGCGATGGAGCAAAGCAGGAAGGGGTTCTGCTCGGTCTGCTCAAGCAAGCTGTCGATCTCGGGCTTAGTCACACTCATTTAGAGGGAGCCTCCGTCCATCTCGTACGTGTCGATAACGTGGGCCAGCTCATCGCAGGCGCGCTCGAGGTCGTCGTTGACGATCCGCACGTCGTAGGAGCCGGCACACTCCATCTCTTTCTTGGCGTTTGAGAGGCGCATCTCGATGGATGCCTCGTCCTCGGTGCCGCGGCCGCGCAGGCGGGCCTCAAGCTCTGCCTGCGAGGGGGGCTCGATGAAGACGAGAACGGCATCGGGGTTGATCTTCTTGACGTTGAGGCCGCCCTGGACATCGATCTCCAGGACAACCGAGGAGCCCTGCGCCAAAAGGCGCTCGACCTCGCTGACCAGCGTGCCGTAGCAGTGGCCGTGGACATGGGCCCACTCAAGGAACTCGCCCGCCTTGACCTTGGCGGCAAACTCCTCGTTTGACAAGAAGTAGTAGGACGCGCCGTCGACCTCGCCAGGTCGCGGCTCTCTTGTAGTCGCAGAAACCGTCAGGCCCAGATCGGGTTCCTTCTCGCGCAGAAGCGCGACCAAGGTTCCCTTTCCGACGCCTGACGGTCCAGAGACAACAAAGAGTCGGGCTCTTTTAGCCACTACTTGGAGAGAGCCTCGATGAGCTGCTCGCGCTGGCGAGCGCCGAGGCCCTTGACGCGGCGGGTAGCGGAAATGCCGAGCTCGTCCATGATCTTGGCAGCCTTAGCCTTGCCGTAACCAGGCAGGCTCTCGATGAGGGCGGAGACCTTCATGCGGGCAGCGATGGGGTCGTCGGAGTCCAGGACGGACTCGAGGGAAACCTTGCCGCTCTTGATCTTCTCGCGAAGCTCAGCGCGCTCGTGACGGGCCTGGGCGGCCTTCTCGAGGGCTGCCTTGCGCTGCTCATCGGTAAGCTGGGGTAAAGCCATTGTTCCTCCAAACATAAACATTACTGCGGTTCTTCTTGGGCCGTAAAACCCGAGGTCAGAACTTTGCACTCAGATAGTGTGCCTATTTAGCTGCGGATTTGCAAGCAAAATTTGCAAATCCGCAGGTAACAGGCGGGAGTTTTCCACAAACGGTTTAACCATCTGCTGCACGAAACCTACAAACGCGCAGGTAGACGGCCTGTGGCGCCTTAGGCCATGAGCTCGGCGCAGATGGCGTCGAAGGCGGCCACAGGGTCTTGTGCGCCCGTGATGGGGCGGCCGATGACCAGCTTGGAGGCGCCGGCCTCGATGGCGGCGGCGGGGGTGGCGATGCGCTTCTGGTCGCCCACCTCGGCGCCCGCGGGGCGCACGCCGGGGGTGACGATAAGCGCGTCGGGGCCAAGGAGCTCGCGCATGTCGTGAGCCTCCTGCGGCGAGCACACGATGCCGTCGGCGCCGGCCTTATAGGAGTTGGAGGCGAGACGGGCGACCTCGTCGGCGACAGTGGAGGCGACGCCGATCTCTTCGAGGGCGGCCTGGTCCATGCTGGTCAAGACCGAGATGGCCACCAGCTGGGTGCGGTCGCGGCCAGAAATCTCGGCCGCCTCCTCGGCGCCCTTGCGGGCAGCAGCGATCATGGCCGAGGTACCCAGGCCGTGGATCGAGAGGATGTCGGCGCCGGTACAGGAGGCCGAGCGCACCGCGCCCTGGACCTGGAACGGGATGTCGTGGACTTTAAGATCGAGGAAGACCTTGAGGCCGCGCTCCTGCATGGCCTTGACGATCGAGGGGCCCTCGGCATAGAAGAGCGTCATGCCGACCTTGACCCAGGTGGCCTTGCCGGCGAGCATGTCGGCCAGCTCGAAGGCGCGCTCAAGCGAGCAGTCCAGCGCGATGATGACCTTATCGGAGGCTTGTTCGTACGTTAGCATTCTGCGGCCCCAATCAGTTGGTTGATGTCGGATACACCCTGCTCGGCGGCCCAGTAAGCCAGGCCGTCGACGACCTTTTTGGCAGCGAGAGGATCGTAGAAGTTGGCGGTTCCCACGGTGACGGCGGTGGCGCCGGCCAAGATCATCTCGGCGGCGTCTTCCCAGGTGGCGATGCCGCCCATGCCGTTGACCGGGATCTTGACGGCGTTTGCGGCCTCCCACACCATGCGCACGGCGATGGCGTGGATGGCAGGGCCCGAGACCCCGCCGGTGGGCTTGGAGAGCATGCTCTTGCGCGTGTGGACGTTCAAGTGCATGCCGTTGATGGTGTTGATGAGGCACAAGGCGTCGGCGCCCGCGGCCTCAAGGGCACGGGCGACCTCGGGCACGCGCACCGGGGCCATCTTGACCAAGAGCGGCCGCTTCACGCGGTCGCGCACGGTCTCGACGACCTCCGAGGCAGACTCGGGCGTGCCGCCCACCAGCGCGCCGCCGCGGGCGATGTTGGGGCACGAGATGTTGAGCTCCACGCCCGCGCACCACGGCGCCAACTCCTCGATCTTCTCGACGGCGGCCACGTACTCCTCGATGGAGTGGCCCGCCGCCTGAAGGACGACCTGGCAGCCGCGCTGCTGCAGCTCCTGCAGGTACTCGCCGTAAGAGGCAAGCATGCCCGCCACGCCGGGGTTGGCGAGACCCACGGTGTTCATCATGCCCGAGGGGACCTCGCACATGCGCGGCTCGGGGTTGCCCAGCCAAGGCTCGGCCGAGCAGCCCTTGGTGGTGATGGCGCCCAGCTGGGACACGTCGAAGAAGCCCTCGAACTGCCAGCCAAAGCCAAAGGTGCCCGATGCGGTGTTGACCGGGTTCTTCATCTTGACGCCGCCCAGGTCGACGGCCATGGAAACGTTGTTCTGGGCCATTACCACGCCACCTCCTTGGCATCAAAGACGGGGCCGTACATGCAGCAGGACTTGTAGGTGCCGTCGGCCATCGAGACGTTGCAGGTGTTGCAGGCTCCAAAGGCGCAAGACATCATGCGCTCCATCGAGACCTGGCAGTTGACGCCGGCCGCAGCACAGATGCGGGCAATACCTGCCATCATGACCTGCGGGCCGCAGGTATAGACGGTGTCGTAGGTGCCCTGCGACAACAGCTGCTCCAGAGCGGTGGTGGTAAAACCTTTGATGCCGGCCGAGCCGTCGTCGGTGGTCACCAGGACCTGGCCCGCGCCCAGGGCGAGAAGGTCCTTCTCGCCCCAGAGCTTACCTGCCGTCTGTGCGCCCAGGATGCCGTCGAACTCGACGCCGTTGGCCTTAAGCAGGCGTGCGGCCGCCACAGCGGGAGGCGCTCCCACGCCGCCGCCGATGACGATGCTTTTGCCCTGGCCCGCCTCGACGCGCCAGCCGTTGCCCGAGGGGCCAAGGACACGCGACTCGTCGCCGGGGGCCATCTTGGCAAGCGCGCGCGTGGCGTCGCCCACCGTGGCATAGAAGACATCGATGGTACCCGCCTGCGCATCGGCGCAGGCAAACGAGAGGGGCACGCGCAGGATCTGCTTGGCGCCGGGCACCAGGAAGTTCATGAACTGGCCGGGCTCCAACGAGGCCGCGAGCTGCGGCGCGTTGATGACCAGGCGCATGAGGCCCTGCGCCGCCGGCTCGTTGGTGACGACGGTGAAGTCGTGCTCGCGCACGCGAGATTTCAAGATCATGCGTGCTCTCCCCTAGTGCCTGGGGCAAACCTGGCCGTCGGCCAGGGTGCGGTAACCGTCGACAAAGACGTCGGTGGCAAAGCCGGTGAGCTCCTGGCCCAGCCACGCGGAGTTCTTGGACTTGCTCATGAGCCAATCGGCGGTGATGACCTGGCTCTTATTGGGGTCGACCAGGGTGAGGTCGGCGGCGGAGCCCTCGGCGATGCTCACGGGTGCCAGACGCAGGACCTGGCGCGGGTTGACGGCCATGACCTCGACCAGGCGAGACCAGCTCATCTTGCCGGTGGCAACGAGGTTCTGCAGCATGAGCGGAAGCGACGTCTCGAGGCCCACGATGCCAAAGAAGCTGATCTCCCACTCGCAGTCCTTCTCGTGCGGGGCGTGCGGCGCGTGATCGGTCACGACGCAGTCCACCGAGCCGTCCAGGACGCCCTCGATGAGGGCCGCGGCGTCGTCGGGGGTGCGCAGCGGCGGGTTCATCTTGAGGTTGGTGTCGTAGGCGTCGGTGATGTCCTCCTCAGAGAGGAACAGGTGGTGCGGGGTGACCTCGCAGGTGACGGGCAGGCCGTCGGCCTTGGCGGCGCGCAC
>CAVKOL010000020.1:0-22114 GCA_963658035.1 Bacteroidaceae bacterium | reverse complement strand
GCGGCTGCTAGGCAGGTGGCGGATAAGGTAAGAAGAGCCGCAAAGCTGCTCCTGACGGTATCGCCAGTGGCGGGGGTTCCCTTCTTCTTGGTGGTCGTCGTCTCAGTCGTGGTCTTTTTCGTCGCTTGTTGCTCGGGGGCGGAGACTTTGACGGCGAGCGTCACGTCGCGGGAAAGGTTGGAATCGTCAAGGTCGCCGTCGTAGGCGATGTGGGTGATCGTGCCCTTGACCTGCAGCTCCTGTGCGGCAGTGGCGCTGGAGTTAAAGCCATTGACGGCGGCCCAGGTGACGTCGGCGTCGACGGTCTCGCCGGTCTCGAGGGTTACGAGGACGATCTTGGGGAGTTGCCAGTTGCCGGCCGCCGCGTCCTCGAAGCTCACCTCGACGGGGTCGGGCTGGGTGACGGACGCGGCCTTGATGGCGCGGGTCGCGGGGAAGGAGACGGCGAGGCAGAGGTTGCCGTCGGCCACGGTGAAGCCGGCGGCCTCGGCGGCGACGCCGTTGCAGGTCACGGCGGCGCCGCTGGCCAGGGCCTTCTCGACGTCCTCGAAGCCGTCGTCGGAGCAGAGCTTGATCAGGGCGGTGTAGGAGGTCGAGAAGCCGGCCTTGCCGTCCTCGGGCTCGGGGGACCAGATGACGTCGAAGGAGTCGACGTCGAGGCCCTCGGCGAGGCTCACGGTCTCGCCGTCGGAGCAGGTCGCGGTGACATCGGTGCAGGTCGCGGCCAATGCGTCGCCGGCCTTGGGCGCCTCAAGCTTGACCTCAAGCGCCGTCGCGACCGGGGTGTAGGTCGCGGTCAGGGACTTTATCTTGAGGAGGTCCGCGACGGGAATCGTGACGGTGCCCTCGTCGGACACCTCGGCGTCGCCCTCGACCTCCCAGTTGCAGAAGTTGTAGCCGTCCACTGCGGGAGCGGAGATGGTCACGGTGTCGGACACCTCGTTGTAGGCATAGGAGACCTTCACGGTGCCGATGAGGCTCTCGTCGGCCGCGTCGTCGCCGTCGTCGGCCAGCGCCGCGACCGCGGCCTCGCCCTCGCCGAGCAGGCCCTTGTTCTTCATCTGTACCTCGACCGTGCCGGTCTTGGCGCCCTTGCCCGCGTCGGCGCCGGTCTCGCACGTGGCCGTGAAGGCCGCCAGGCTGTGCGACAGGGTGACGTAGGCCTTCGTCGCCTTGGCCTCGGACACAGTCTCCCCCGCCGACGAGACCAGGCGCACGATGACGTCAGCGGCCCCGATCGCGTCGTCGTAGTAGAGGCCGTAGACGTCCGCCTTGGGCGCCGAGACGTAGGCCTCGTAGGTCGTGCCCGCCTTGGCGACGCCGGCCACCTGGGTCTTCTCGCCGCCCTTGCCAACCTCGTACCAGTAGACCGAGCAGGGCACGGTGGCCGAGCCGCTCGCGCCGCCGTCGGTGCGCACCAGCTGGCCCGTGGTCGAGAGGGCCTTGCCCGCCACAGGCGCCTCGACGGCGAACATCGCGGACCTCACGGGGTCGACGTAGACGGGCACGAGGTTCACGTCGTTTTGCGGCATGGGGAAGGACAGCGCGTTGTTGAAGGTCGTCCTCTCGGTGAGGTAGTCGTCCACCGGGTAGAGGCCGGTCGTGTACTTGGCGTCCCAGCGCCAGAAGACCTTGCCGTCGTCCTTGGCCGCGGGGGCCACCAGGGTCACGGCCGCGTTCCACTTGTAGCGCGCCTTGGTCTCTCCATTGAGCTTGGCGGCGAACTCGAGCTCGCGGTGGCGCTGCCAGGCGTCGCCACCGCTGTCGTTGCCGTAGCTCACGTAGTAGCCGTCCATGTCGTAGAACAGGCAGTCGTTGGTCTCGTGCTTGAAGTTCTTCGCCACGCGGCGGTCGCCCGTGACGCCGCTGCGCACGCCCACGCTCGAGCCCTTGGACAGGCTGCCGGTAATATAGGCCTTGGCCGTCGCGCCCGCGTTCTCGCGCAGGAAGACGTCGTCGGCGTTGTCGGTGCCCTTGCCACGGGTGTTGCCCTTGATCACGCAGACGCCCTTGAGCTCGACGTCGTAGTCGCACCACACGAAGACGCCGCCGCCCTCGTAGTTCTTCCCCTCGTCGTTGACGTTGCAGGCGTTGCCGGTGATGGTGCAGCCCTCGATGGTGTTCTTGTCGTTGCAGACGTAGATGCCGCCGCCCTCGTACTTGCACCAGTTGTCCTTGATGACGCAGTTCTTGATGGTCGTGCTCTCCTGGTCAAGCTCGATACCGCCGCCGTCGTAGGCGGAGTAGTTGCCACAGATGGTGATGCCCTCGATCAGGCCACTGTTCTTGCCGTACTTCCTCTGGTCGACGTGGATGCCGCCGCCCGACTGCTCCTCCTTCATCGCGCTGCGTTCCGACACGATGGACTTGTTGTTCGAGATGACGCCGGTGCCGTCGGAGGACGTGAGCTCGAACTTCGACTTGCTAAAGTAGATGCCGCCGCCTGCGCACGCCACGTTGTGGTCGATCTTCGACCCGTTGGTCATCGTGATGTGGCAGCCGTCTTCCTCCGAGTGGATGCCTCCACCGCACTTGGCTTGGCTGTTCTCCGTGGTGTTATACGAAATGGACGAGGCGTCCATGTTGATGTGAACATTTTCATCGTGGGCCTCGACCCCGCCTCCCCAGTTGTGATCGACGGACGCCCCCTTGCTCATATTGAGGGTCGCGCCTTTATACAATTTCAGGCCGCCGGCATACCTTCCCTTGTTGCCGGCAACCGCGACGCCCTCCAGGTTCACCACGCCGTTCTCGTATACCACTATGGTTGACTCCAAGAAGTACTTGCACGATGGGGCGTTCTGGGTCACCAGGCCACCGGTGGTCGCGGTAACGTCGATGGCATTTATGGTCTCGGGGTCATAGCCCTTATACGCGATCTCCTTGGTCACGCTCGACGTAAGCGTCAGCTCGGCCCTCTCTTTCACATCGATGGTCGACTCTGTGTCGTCCGAAGGCGCCGATCGCTTGATCGAGTAGCCATGCATGTCGATGGTGAGCTTCTTGCCCGCAGAGATCTCGATGCTGCTCGAGATCTCCCAGTCCCTCGCCATGACGATGGTCGGGTGCGCGTCGCCGCAGCCGGCCTTGACGGCGTCGGAGATGCTCATGTACTCGGTCTTTGCGCCGGTGGCGTCAACCGAGTACGCAACCGCCGTCGCCTCGTCGGCGGTTGCGCTGCCGGGCAGCGCAAAGGCGCAGGCCAGGGCCGTAATGGCAATAGCACAAACCATGGCGAGAAGACCTGTTTTTCTCAGCTGGGGTGATTGTTGTCTCATGGGGCCCTCCTTGGGGACGTGAGCAAGGAAACACCTCCCAGTCTAGCCGTTTCAGCGCGCCTTAAGGCCCGCGGCGCCCCCGCAATTCTGGGACTTGTCTGATGGTTTTGTCCCTTCTCAGCTGCAGTTTATTGGCTTGTCTGATGTTCCGGGCACAAATAAGGGGCTTGTCTGATGGTCGAGCATCAGACAAGCCCCAAAAGTGCAGTGCGGATATTGCTAGGCGCTAGCGATTCTTGCGGAGAGAGACCCGCGCGGCTGCCAGGCAAACAGCGGACAGGGCGAGAAGAGCCGCGAACCCGCCCCAGGTCACGTCGCCGGTCGACGGGGTGCCCTTCTTCTTGGCGGTCTTCGTGGTCGTGGTGGTCGTCTCGGTCTCGGCCTTGGTCGTGCCGTCGTCCTTAGCGGAATCGTCCTGCGCGGGCGCGGCGACCTTTACGGTCATGGACACGCTGAGGTCAAGCCCCTCGGTGTCCAGCTCACCGTCGTAGGCGATGTGGGTGATCGCGCCCTTGGCCTGCAGCTCCTGCGCCGCGGTCGCGGCGGCGTCGAAGCCCTCGACGGCCCCCCACTCCACGTCGGCGTCGACGACCTCGCCGTTCTCGAGCTTGACCTGGACGGTCTTGGGCAGCTGCCAGTCGCCGGCCGCGGCGTCCTCGAAGCTCACCTCGACCGCCCCGGGCTGCTCGACGCCCGTCGCCTTGATGTCGCGGGTCTTTGCAAACGAGAGGGCCAGGCAGAGCTTCCCGTCCACTACGGCAAAGCCCGCGCCCTCGGCCTCGACCGCGCCGCCGGCGCAGGTGACGCTCACCTGGGCATCGCCGGTGAGGACCTTCTCGACGCCCTCGAAGCCGTCGTCCTCCACAAGCTCGACCAGGGCAGTGTAGGCCGTGGAGTAGTCTGCCACGCCGTCCTCGGAGCCGTTCAGCCAGGTGACGGGGCGCTCGCCGGCGCCGATCGCCTCGACGAGGTCAAACGTGCTGCCGTCGGTGCCCGTGAGCACGAGCTTTTTGACCTTAGTGGCCAGCTTCTGGCCCGCCGTGGGCGCGGGCTCGTCAGTCTCGACCTCGACGCGGGTCACGGCCGGGGTGTAGACGGCCACGAGCTGGTTGATGTTGACGACCTCGCTACAGGGCAGCGTCACGGTGCCCAGCACGTCGTCGCGCTCCCAGCCCTCGGGCGCGCCCTCCCAGTTGCAGAAGTTGTAGCCCTCCTTGGCGGGCGCGACGATGGTGACCTCTTCGTCGCCCTCGGTCCAAGAGACGTCGAAGCCGCCGAGGTCGGCGCGGCCGTCTGACTGGGGCTCGCTCTCGTCGGTCAGCGCGGCGACCGAGGCGGCCTCGGACGCGCCGCCGCCCAGGCCGGCCTCAAGCCCGCCGTTGACCGCCTTGACCGTAGCGGTCTCGGTCTTTGCCTGGGGCTTCTCGCCCGTGGTCTCGAAGGACGCCTCGACGGTGAGCACGTCGGTCCAGGAGTCGACCGAGGCTGCCGCGGGGTAGAACCACCCGGAGTCGTTGGTGACCTTCGCAGTGCCCCAGTTGATGGACTTGTCAAAGAACAGGGGGATGCTGCCGTCGGGCATGCACCGCACGGTCGCCTGGTACTTGGTGCCCGGCTTGGCCGAGCCGCTGACCTGGGTTTTCTTCTCGCCGTCGACCTCGTACCAGGTCACCGACGCCGTGGCCCAGTCGTAGCTGCCGATCCCGTTGTCGTCGCGGCGCACCTTGGCCGTGGAGGGCAGGGCCTGCCCGGCTACGGGCGCGTCGAGCCTGACCTCGACCCCCTCGGCGCGGGTGGTGTAGAGGGCGCCCACGCCCACGTCGTTCTGGGGCATGGTGAACCCGATGACGCTGCGGCGCAGGCCGTCGCCCGAGACGTAGTCGCTAGTCGGGTACAGGCCGCTAAAGACGTCGGGGTCCCAGCGCCAGAAGATGCGGCTGCCCTTGAAGGTGGGGGTCACCACCGTGACCTCGTCCCCGTTGCGGTACTTGCCGTAGACCTCGAACCCCAGCCTGACGGTGAACTCCTTGGTGGTGTGGCGCTGCCAGGCGTCGCCGCCCTCGTCGCTGCCGTAGCTCACGTAGTAGCCGCCAAGGTCGTAGAACAGGCAATCGTCGCTCTTGTGCTTGAAGCTCTTGGCAATGCGGCGGTCGCCGGTGATGCCGGTGCGCACGCCCACGCTCGAGCCCTCAGCGAGGTAACCCGTGATATAGGCCTTCCCGGCGCCGCCGCTTAAGGTGCCGAGAAAAACGTCGTCGGCGCTGCCGGATTTTGAGCCGCGGGCGTTGCTCTTGATGATGCACAGGCCGTCGAGCTTGATGTCGTAGTGGTAGCTCACAAAGACGCCGCCGCCCTCGTAGTTGCCGCCCTTGGCCGCGCAGTAGTTGCCGCGGATCTCGCAGCCCTCGATGCTGTTGTAGTCGCCGTAGACAAAGACGCCGCCGCCGTCGCAGCGTGCCGAGTTGTCAAGGATCTTGCAGTTGACCAGGCGCGTGCTCTTTTGGTCAAGCTCCACGCCGCCGCCGTCGTATCCCGAGTAGTTGCCCTTGATGGTCACACCCTGGATCAGGGCAGATTGGTCGCCCTTCACGGCGTTCACGTGGATGCCTCCGCCAGCCAGATTGGCGTTCTGCGACGCGCCGTTCGTGTTGAGGCACGCGTTGCCCTCGATCACGCCGGTGCCGTCCTTGGACTTAATGGTAAAACCGCTTCCGCTGCAGTAAACGCCACCGCCGGCGTCGCCCGCCGCGTTGCGGCTGATGGTGGAACCGTTTTCCATGGTAAGGGTCGAATCGCCCGTCAATAACACGCCGCCGCCGTTGTTCTGGGCATAGTTGTCATCGATGTGCGAATTGTCCATGTTAAGGGTGCTGCCACCAAAGTCAAAATGAACGCCTCCGCCATGGGAGCTGGACGGTGCAGTTCCGGCCGCATTATGGCAGACCACCGTGTTGGTCATATCGACGGTAGAGACGTATCCCACGCTGATGCCCTCCGAATAGCAACCCGCGACAGCGATGTTCTCGAGCCGGAGGTAAGCACTGCTACCAACGCATATGCCAAAGCCAAAATAATCTTTTTTGTTGTTGGTAACCAAGCCACCTGCATTGACGGTGAGGTCTTGCAAGCCCCATGTCTGATCAGTAAGGTCGCCGCCGGTCTTTGCGTAGCCGCGGTAAGAGAAGTCGCGGGGCTCGGCGCTGGACGTGAGCCTGAGGCTGGCTTTGTCCATAACCTGGATTGTATAAACTGCGGTGGTTGAGATCTTGTGGCCGTTCATGTCGATGATGAGCGACTTGCCGCCGGCGACCTTAAGGGACCCCGTGCCAAAATCCCAATCGGTATCCATGACGATAACGGCGCCGTAGTAGCCGGCCTCCACGGCCTTCGAGATGTCCGTATAGTCCGTCCGTTGTCCTTCGAAATCAATCGAGTGGGCAACGACAGTCGTCTCGTCTGCCAGCGCGCGGGCGGGCGCCACAAAGGCACAGGCCAATGCGGCGCAGGTCAGCGCACATGCGGCAAAGGCGGCGAGAAGACCGCCGTGCCGTTTAAGGGTGGTTTGCCTGTTCATGGGGTGTCTCCAGTTCCTTGCCTGAGGGTTAACTGAACGAGATGTGTACACGTTAGCATTTGTCACGCCCCTTTAAACCCCTGGTCGGCAATTATGAACACGTTGTCCAGCGCGGCTTGGCATGGGCATCCCCTGGGTTTCAAAAACGCCGCGAAGTCTGTGGCGATTTCTAAGAAACCGCCGAGGTTTGTACAAACCTCGGCGGTATTTAAGAGTTTTCGCCGTTTCACCTACAGAGAACGGCGGGTTTTGTGGGTTGGGACCTTGCCTACCGTTTAGGAGCGGCGGCGAGAGAAGCGCGCGGCGCCCAGGCAGACGACTGCAGCGACGAGAAGGGCCGCGGCGGCGCTGAAGGACGCGTCGCCGGTGGCGGGGGTGCCCTTCTTGGTGGCGGTCTTCGTCGTGGTCGTGGTGGCCTCGGTCTTGGCGGCGTCGTCGGTCTTAGAGTCGTCAGACGCGGGCGCGGCGACCTTGACGGTCACGGACACGCCGAGGTCAAGCCCCTCGGTGTCCAGGTCCCCGTCGTAGGCGACGCGGGTGACCGTGCCCTTGACGGTGAGCACCTGCGCGGCGGCCGCGGCGGCGTTGAAGCCCTCGACGGCCTCCCAGGTCACATCGCCCTCGGCCACCTCGCCGTTCTCGAGCGTCACGAGGACGGTCTTGGGAAGCGACCAGTCGCCGGCCGCGGCGTCCTCGAAGGAGACCTCGACGGCCTGGGGCTGCTCGACTCCCGTCGCCGCGATCGCGCGGGTCGCGGGGAAGGAGACGGCCAGGCACAGCTCGCCGTCGACCACGGTGAAGCCCGCGGCCTCGGCCTCGACCACGCCGCCGGCGCAGCTCACGCGCAACTTGGCGTCAGAGGCGACGACCTTCTCGACGTCCTCGAGGCCCTCGCCGTCGGCGAGCCGCACCAGGGCGGTGTAGGCGGTCGAGAAGCCCGCGACGCCGCCCTCGGCCTCGGGCGACCAGGTGACGGTCGCGGCGCCCTGGCCGATCGCGCCAACGAGGTCGATCTCGTCGCCGTTTGCGCACTTGAGGATGAGCTTGCTCACAGAGGTGGGCAGCTTCTGGGCGGCGGTGGGCGCCGGCTCGTCGGTCACGACGTCGATCTCGGTCACGACCGGGGTGTAGACGGCGGTCAGGGACTGGATCTTGAGGAGGTCCGCGACGGGAATCGTGACGGTCCCCTCGTCGGAGACGTCGGCGTCGCCGGCGACCTCCCAGTTGCAGAAGTTGTAGCCGTCCTGCTCCGGGGCGGTGATGGTCACGGCCTCGGCCTCATCGTCGTAGGTGTAGGAGACCTGGACCTTGCCGATGAGGTTCTCATCGTCGGAGCCGCCGTCGTCGGCCAGCGCCGCGACCGCGGCCTCGCCCTCGTCGAGCAGGCCCTTGTTCTTCATCTGGACCTCGACCGTGCCGGTCTTGGGGTCCTTACCCGCGCCGCCGGTCTCGCACTTGGCCGTGTAGGCGGCCAGGCTGTTGGACAAGGTGACGTAGGCCTTCGCGGCCTTGGCCTCGCTCTTCGTCTCGCCCGTCGAGGAGACCAGGCGCACGGTCACGTCCCCGGCGCCGATCGACTCGTCGTAGAACACGCCGTAGACGGCGGACTCGGGCGCCGAGACGTATGCCTCGTACGTCGTGCCCGCCTTGGCGGCGCCCGCCGCCCGTGTCTTCTTGCCGTCCTTGCCCACCTCGTACCAGTGGACTGCGCAGGGCACGGTGGCCGAGCCTCTCGCGCCGCCGTCGGTGCATACCAGCTGGCCTGTGGTCGAGAGGGCCTTGCCCGCCTCGGGCGCCTCGACGGCGAATAGGGCGGACTTGACCCGGTCGACGTACGTGGGCACCAGGTTCACGTCGTTCTGCGGCATCGAGAAGGACAGCGCGTTGGAGAAGGCGGTCTTCTCGGTGAGGTACTCGTCGATCGGGTTGAGGCCCGTCGTGCTCTTGTCCCAGCGCCAGAAGGCCTTGCCGTCCTTGGCCGCGGGGGCCACCAGGGTGACGGCGGCCTTCTGCTTGTAGCGGGCCTTGGTCTCCCCGTTGAGCTTCGCGGCGAACTCAAGCTCACGGTGGCGCTGCCAGGCGTCGCCACCGTCATCGTTGCCGTAGCTCACGTAGTAGCCTTCCAAGTCGTAGAACAGGCCGTCCCTGGTCTCGGACGAGAAACTCTTGGCGATACGGCGGTCGCCCGTGGTGCCGGTGCGCACACCCACGGAAGAGCCCTTCTCCAGGCTGCCGGTGATGTAGGCCTTGGCGGTGCCGCCCGCGTTCTCGCGCAGCATGACGTCGTCGGCGTTGCTCGTCCCCTTGCCGCGGGTGTTGCCCTTGATCACGCACAGGCCCTTGAGCTCGATGTCGTAGCTGTGCCACACGAAGACGCCGCCGCCCTCGTAGTTGCCGCCGCTGTTCACGCTGCAGGCGTTGCCCGTGATGGTGCAGTTCTCGATCGTGTTCTTGTCGTTGCAGACGTAGATGCCGCCGCCCTCGAACTTGCACCAGTTGCCCGTGATGGTGCAGTTGCGCACCACCGTGCTCTCCTGGTCAAGCTCAATCCCGCCGCCGTCGTAGGCAGAGTAGTTGTCACAAATGGTGATCTTCTCGATCAGGCCCTTGTTCTCACCAAACTCCCTCTGGTCAACGTGGATGCCGCCGCCCGACTGCGAGTCTTTTGTCGCGGAGCGATCCGATTTGGTGGAAGAGTTGTTAGAAATAACGCCTGTGTTATCGGGCGATGTGACCACGAATTTCGAGTACCTAAAGTAAATACCGCCGCCAGCAGACGCCTGGTTATAGGCGATTTTTGCCCCATTGGACATCGTAACGGTGGCGCTGTCCTCCTGCGCCATGATTCCGCCGCCCTGGGACGCGTTATTGTACGAAATGGACGCATTGTCCAAGTTGATGTTGCCGCCCTCGCCGGACGCGCGGACGCCAGAGCCAATGTTGTGCTCGATGGACGCCCCTTTTCTCATGTTGAGGGTCGCGCGCTTATCCAAATACACGCCGCCGACCTCGTGCCCGTAATTGCCGGCAACCGCGATTCCCTCCAAATTGATCACAGAGCCCTCGTGCGCGAGAATAGCGGCCAAGTAGCCGGCGTCGTACGAAGGCGGCGCGCACTCGGTCACCAGACCGCCCGTGGTCGTGGTCACATCGACAATCTTGCGCGTATCGGGGTCAAAACCCTTGTACGTGAATTCCTTTGTCACGCTCGAGCCAAGCGTGACCTCGGTGTTCTTGCCCACCTCGATAAGCACGTATGTGTTGGTCGAACCCTCGGCGGACTTGATTGAGCAGCCGTGCATATCGATGGCGATTTTCGAGTCTCCGGGAATCAAAATCTTGCTCGCGATCTCCCAATCCCTCGTCATGACGATGGTGGGATGTGCCTCGCTGCAGCCGGCTTTAATCGCGTCGTCGATGCTCGTGTACTCGGTCTTGGCGCCGGTCTCCCCGTCAAGCGAGTACGCGACAACCGATGCCTCGTCGGCCACCGCGCGGGCCGGCAACGCAAACGCGCAAGCCAAAGCCGTCATCACCACCGTGCAAGCAACGGCGAGAAGACCCGCCTTTCTCAATAGGGGGGGATTTTTGTCTCACTGGTCCTCCTTAAGACGCAAACAAGAAACGTCTTCTAGTCTAGCCGTTTCAGCCCGGATTAAGCGGCTAGGCGCCTGCACCAAAAAAGGCGGCCCCAAACGGGACCGCCTTCAAAGTGCTATGCGAGAAGAACTACTCCTCGTCGGCGCTTTCCTGCTTCACAACCTGGGAAAGCAGGTCATCAAGAGAACCAAGGTCCTCGTTGATGATGTCGTCCGAGTCGGACGACGCGTCGTCGGCGCTGCCGCCAATGAGCTCGTCGTCAAAGTGGTGCTTGGACGGAGCCGCAGTGCCCAGCATGATGTCAGAGTCGGCATCAGGCGAGAACACCATGTTGAGGAGCTGAGACAGGTCCTCGGAGTCGGCCTCGTCGTTCTCGGGCTCAAGGATGTAGAGCAGGCCACGAGCCTCAAGGCCGTCGCGCAGCTCCTCGATGGCCTTGGCGCCAATGCCATCGATGCGCAGCAGGTCGTCCTCGGTCTTGCCAATGAGGTCGCCCACGGTCTCGATGCCCACCTCGCTGAACTTGTTGGTCCAGCGCTGCGACACGCCAAGGTCGTCAAACAGGTACAGCTTGGCGTCCTCGGAAGAGAGGGTGCGGCCGTTCTTGGAATAGACGCCGCCAAAGCCGTAGTCGTCACCGATCCAGTCGAGCTGCTTGGGAAGCTGCTCCTCGATGCCCTTGAGCTCGTCGGGGGCCCACTCGGGAAGGCTCTTGGCCATCGGCGAGGTGGGGCCGTCGATCTTCTGGCCGTGGTAGGTCGTCGACACGTTGTGGTACGCGTCGAGGCCGGTGCCGGCCGGGATCTGCTTGCCGACGATGACGTTCGACTTGAGGTCGAGCAGGTGGTCGACGTCGCCCTCGATGGCGGCCTCGGTAAGGACGCCGGCGGTGCGGATGAACGACGCGCTGGAGAGCCAGGAGTCGATCGAAGAGGCGACCTTGAGGGTACCAAGGATCACGGGCTCGGCCTCGGGCGGGGTGCCGCCGGCCAGGGCCACGTTCTTCACCGTGTCGGCAAAGACGTAACGGTCGACGTACTGGCCCAGCAGGTACTGGGAGTCGCCCGGGTTGGTGACCTGGACGCGACGCAGCATCTGGCGAGCAAGAACCTCGATGTGCTTGTCGTTGAGGTCTACGCCCTGGGAGGTGTAGACGTCCTTAACGGACTCGACGAAGGTGTGCATCGTGGACTCGATGTCGGTCAGCTTGCGCAGCTTGCGGAAGTTGACGAAGCCGCGGGTGATCTGGTCGCCGGCGCGAACCTCCACGCCGTCCTCGATGCCGGGCATGAAGCGGGCAGAAGCCGGGACACGCCACTCCTCGATGATGCGGGTGGGATCCTCGGCATCAAGGATGCGAATGAGGTACTCGGTCTGCTCGGGCTGGATGCGCAGCAGGCCCGAGACAGGAGCCAGGTCGGCCTCGCGGCCAAGGATCTTCTCGTTGACGTTGCCGACGATGTCGAACATACGGGCAACGGTAGGAAGACCCTGCGTAATGTCGTCAGCGCCTGCGACGCCGCCGGAGTGAATGGTACGCATCGTAAGCTGGGTACCAGGCTCGCCGATGGACTGGGCGGCGATGACGCCAACAGCGGTGCCGATGTTGACCGGGCGACGGGTGGAAAGATCCCAGCCGTAGCACTTCTGGCACACGCCGTACTTGGACTTGCAGGTGAGAAGGGCACGGAGCTGGACCTTCTTGAGGCCGTGCTCGACCAGCATCTCCAGGTCGGCCTTGGACTCGATGTAGCCGTCGGCGGCGATAAGAACCTCGCCGGTCTGGGGGTCAACGATGTCGTTCAAGGCGCAACGGCCAACAAGGTCGGCGTCGACGGTGGTCTCGCCGGGCTTCATCAGCGGGTAGGTCACGGCCTCGTCGGTGCCGCAGTCCTCCTCGCGCACGATGACGTCCTGGGCCACGTCGACGAGTCGACGGGTCAGGTAACCGGAGTCGGAGGTGTGCGAGGCGGTGTCGACCAGGCCCTTACGGGCGCCGTAGGTGGAGATGAAGTACTCCAGCGGCAGCAGGCCCTCGCGGAAGTTCGCCTTAATGGGAAGGTCGATCGTCTCGCCGGACATGTCGGCCATGAGGCCTCGCATACCAGCGAGCTGACGAAGCTGGGTCTTGGAACCACGGGCGCCGGAGTCGGCCATCATGTAAATGGGGTTGTCCTCGGTGAAGCCCTCGAGCATCTTGGAGCCGAGAAGGTCGGTGCACTCGGTCCAGGCGTTAACGACCTCGACGTGGCGCTCGCGCTCGGAAAGGAAGCCGTCCTCGTAGTACTCGTTGATCTGGTCGACGCGGTCCTGAGCCTCCTCAAGAAGCTCGGGCTTGTCGCCGGGGATGACGGCGTCCCACACAGAAACGGTAAGGCCAGCCAGGGTGGCGTAGTGGAAGCCGGTCTCCTTAATGGCGTCCAGGATGGGCTCGACGTGGGCCAGCGGGTAGCGGTCGCAGCAGTCGTTGACCAGCGTGGAGATGTCGCCCTTGACCATCTTGTAGTTGATGAAGGGGTAATCGGCAGGCAGGCACTGGGTGTTGAAGATCACGCGGCCGATGGTGGTCTCGAAGCGGGCGGTGTGCTCGGTGACGTCGAAGTCAACCGAGTCGCCGCGGCCGTTGAGCACGCGGAAAATCTTCTTGCCGTCCTCCTCGACGTTGGCATCGGCGGCGCTCACGCGCACGACGACGGGAGCCTGGAGATCCAGGGTCGAGTCGGCCTCGAAGGCGCGGGTGGCGTCTGCGAAGGAGCCAAAGACCTGGGTAGCCTCGGTCTTCTCGCCGGCCTTGCCAGAGGTAAGGAAGTAAACGCCAAAGACCATGTCCTGAGAAGGAACGGTGAGCACCTTACCGGATGCCGGGGAGCGCAGGTTGTTGCTGGAGAGCATGAGGACGCGGGCCTCGGTCTGGGCCTGCGTGGACAGGGGCACGTGGACAGACATCTGGTCGCCGTCGAAGTCTGCGTTGAAGGGGGCGCAGACCAGCGGGTGCAGGTGGATGGCCTTACCCTCGACCAACACGGGCTCGAAGGCCTGGATGGACAGACGGTGCAGGGTAGGTGCGCGGTTGAGAAGAACCAGGCGGCCCTGGATGACCTCTTCAAGAACGTCCCAAACGGCGGACTGCTGGCGGTCGATCGCGCGCTTGGCGCCCTTGATGTTCTCGACCTTGTTGAGCTCGACCAAGCGACGCATCACAAAGGGCTTGAACAGCTCGAGGGCCATCTGCGAAGGCAGGCCGCACTGGTGCAGCTTGAGCTTGGGGTCGACGACGATGACCGAACGGCCAGAGTAGTCGACACGCTTACCCAGCAGGTTCTGGCGGAAGCGGCCCTGCTTACCCTTAAGAGCCTCGGCAAGAGACTTCAGGGGGCGGCCACCACGGCCGGTGACGGGACGGCCACGGCGGCCGTTGTCAAACAGGGCGTCCACGGACTCCTGGAGCATGCGCTTCTCGTTGTTGACGATGATCGCAGGAGCGTCCAGGTCAAGCAGACGCTTGAGTCGGTTGTTGCGGTTGATGACGCGACGGTAAAGGTCGTTGAGGTCAGAGGCAGCAAAGCGGCCACCGTCGAGCTGGACCATCGGGCGAAGGTCGGGCGGGATGACGGGGATGACGTCAAGGATCATGTCTGCGGGATCGTTGCCGCCCTTAAGGAAGGCGTCGACGATCTCGAGGCGCTTGATGGCCTTCTCACGCTTCTGCTTCTGAGAGTCCTCGTTGGCCACGATGGCGCGAAGCTCGGTAGCCTCGGCCTCGAGGTCGACGCCGCGCAGAAGCTCGCGCACGGCCTCGGCGCCCATGCCGCCCTTGAAGTAGATGCCGTAGTAACGCTTGAGCTCGGAGAACAGGCCCTCATCAGAGATGAGCTCGCGCTTCTCGAGCTGCATGAACTTCTCGTAGGCCTCACGACGAAGGGTCTTCTCCTCCTCGTACTCCTCCTCGAGGTCGGCGATGCCGGCGCGGATCTCGTCGGCGGAGAGGGGCTCGAAGTCGTCGAACTCGTCCTCGGGGGCCTCGCCCTGCTCCTTCAGGCGCGCGATCTGGTCGTCGCGCTCGGCGTCGAGCTCCTCGAGGTCGGCGGCCAGCTCCTCCTTGAGGGTGTCCGCGTCCTCTTGACGAGCCTCGGTGTCGACGTCGGTGATGATGTAGGAAGCAAAGTACAGGACCTTCTCAAGATCCTTGCTCTTGATGTCAAGGAGACGGGCAAGGGGGAAGGTCGCGGGGCTCTTGAAGTACCAGATGTGGCTCACGGGAGCGGCAAGCTCGATGTGGCCCATGCGGTCACGACGCACCTTGGCGGTGGTCACCTCAACGCCGCAGCGCTCGCAGACGATGCCGCGAAAACGGATGCCCTTGTACTTGCCGCAGGAGCACTCCCAGTCCTTGGAAGGTCCAAAGATCTTCTCGCAGAACAGGCCGTCCTTCTCGGGCTTGAGGGTGCGGTAGTTGATGGTCTCGGGCTTCTTGACCTCGCCCTTGGACCAGCTACGAATCTCGTCGGCAGAAGCCAGCGAGATCTTGATTGCATCGAAGTCAGTGGTATCGAAGTCTGCCACAGTTACTCCTTATCGCTGTCAGCGGCGCCAGTAAGGACAGTGTCGGCCTGGTCGGCTGCATCGTTGGTGAGCCCGCCGATAAGCTCGTCGGTGTCGGTCATGCCGGCAAAGACGTCAACGGCGCTGGCGGCGTTGGCCGCCTGCTCCTTCTGGGCGCGCTCGGCACGCTTCTTGTAGGAGATGGGCTCGATGTTAAGGGCCAGGGAGCGGATCTCCTTGACAAGAACCTTGAAGGACTCGGGGATGCCGGCCACAGGCACGTTCTCGCCCTTGACGATGGACTCGTAGGTCTTGACACGGCCGTTGGTGTCGTCGGACTTGACCGTGAGGATCTCTTGCAGGACGTTGGAAGCACCGTACGCGTACAGTGCCCAAACTTCCATCTCGCCGAAGCGCTGGCCGCCGAACTGGGCCTTGCCGCCCAGAGGCTGCTGGGTAACCAGAGAGTAAGGGCCGGTGGAACGCGCGTGAATCTTGTCGTCGACCATGTGGCCGAGCTTCAGGATGTAGGACACGCCCACGGTGATCTTGCTCTTGAAGGGCTCGCCGGTGCGGCCGTCGTACAGGGTGGTCTTGCCCAGCTCGTTGAGCTGCGGGACAAAGTCCTCGCGCATGTGTTCGCCGTAGACCTGGGCGGCCTTGTTCATCATGTTGATGTTGGTGCGGCGCTGAACCTCGGCGACCTCGACGTCGGTGGCGCCGTCAAAGACGGGCGTGGCGACGTTGATCGGGCCGGGGACGTAGCGCTTGGAGTCGGCGGACTCGTCGTCCCAGCCGTGGGCGGCGGCCCAGCCAAGGTGGCACTCGAGCAGCTGGCCGACGTTCATACGGGAAGGAACGCCCAGGGGGTCGAGAAGGACGTCGACGGGGGTGCCGTCGGCCATGTAAGGCATGTCCTCCACGGGCAAGACGTTGCAGACGACGCCCTTGTTGCCGTGGCGACCGGCGATCTTGTCGCCCTGCTGGATCTTACGGCGCTGAGCGACGAAGACGCGCACGAGCTCGTTGACTCCGGGAGGCAGATCGTCGCCGGCCTCGCGGCTAAAGCGCACCACGTCGACAACGCGGCCGTAGGAGCCGTGGGGCATCTTGAGGGAGGTGTCGCGCACGTCGTGGGCCTTGGCACCAAAGATGGCGCGCAGCAGGCGCTCCTCGGCGGTCAGCGCGGTCTCGCCCTTGGGGGTGACCTTACCAACCAGGATGTCGCCAGGGCCGACCTCGGCGCCAATGCGAATGATGCCGTCCTCGTCGAGGTTGGCGAGCATGTCCTCGCTCATGTTGGGGATCTCGCGGGTGATCTCCTCGGGGCCCAGCTTGGTGTCGCGGGCGTCGATCTCGTGACGCGAGATGTTGACGGAGGTCAGCAGGTCGTTCTGGACAACGCGCTCAGAGACGATGATACCGTCCTCGTAGTTGAAGCCCTCCCACGGCATGTAGGCCACGGTGAGGTTGGCGCCCAGGGCAAGCTCGGAGTGGTCGATGGAGGTGCCGTCAGCCAGGGGCTGGCCCTTCTCGACCTTCTGGCCGGCCGTGACGATGGGACGGTGGTTGATGCAGGTGGACTGGTTGGAGCGCTGGTACTTGGGCAGGTCATAGGTCTGCGAGCCGTGCTCGTCGGAGTAGACGACCACGCGGGCGGCGTCGACCTTGGTGACGGTGCCGGCGTACTCGGCGCGAATGAGCTCGCCAGAATCCAGGGCGGCGCGCTCCTCCATGCCGGTGCCCACGAAGGGGGCGTGCGGACGGATCAGGGGCACGGCCTGGCGCTGCATGTTAGCGCCCATGAGGGTACGCTTAGCGTCGTCGTGCTCGAGGAACGGGATGAGGTTGGCGGCCACAGACAGCAGCTGGCGCGGGCTCACGTCCATGTAGTCCACGTCCTCGACCAGCACCTGGGCAGGAGCGCCAAAGGAACCATCGAAGTCGCGGGTACGGGCGATGATGCGCTCGGGGTTGGTGATGTTGCCCTTCGAGTCGATCTCGATGAACTTGCCGGTCTTGGGGTCAAACGGGGTGTTGGCCGGGGCGATGTTGTGGATTTCCTCCTCGTCGGCGGTCATCCAGTCGATCTTATCGGTCACGACGCCGTTCTCGACGCGGCGGTACGGAGACTCGATAAAGCCGTAGTCGTTGACGTGCGCATACAGGGCCAGCGAGCCAATGAGGCCGATGTTGGGGCCTTCGGGGGTCTCGATGGGGCACATGCGGGCGTAGTGCGAGTTGTGGACGTCGCGCACGGCGGTGGGCACGTTGGTGCGGCGAGAAGAGCCGGACTTGTGGCCGGCCAGGCCGCCGGGGCCCAGGGCAGACAGACGACGCTTGTGGGTCAGGCCAGAAAGCGGGTTGGCCTGGTCCATGAACTGGGACAGCTGAGAAGAACCGAAGAACTCCTTGATGGCCGCCACGATCGGGCGGATGTTGATCAAGCTCTGCGGCGTGATGTCATCGGCGTCCTGGGAGGCCATGCGCTCGCGCACGACGCGCTCCATGCGGCTCATGCCCACACGGAACTGGTTCTGGATAAGCTCACCCACGGTGCGCACGCGACGGTTGCCAAAGTGGTCGATGTCGTCGAGGCGGCAGTTGGGGTCGCCGGCGTGAACGGCCAGCAGGTAACGCAGCGCCGCGACGATGTCCTCTTGGGTGAGGGTCTTCTCGGTGCTGTCGATGTCCAGGCCAAGCTTCTTGTTGACCTTGTAGCGACCAACGCGGGCCAGGTCGTAGCGCTGGGCGTTGAAGAACAGGCCCTCGAGCAGCGAACGGGCGGAGTCCACGGTGGGGGGCTCGCCGGGACGCTGGCGACGGTAGATCTCGATGAGGGCGTCCTCGCGAGTGGTGGCGGTGTCGCGCTCAAGCGTGGTGCGAACGATGTCGTTGTCGCCGAGCAAAGACAGAATCTCATCGTCGGTCTCGGCGATGCCAAGGGCGCGCAGGAACATGGTGGCGCTCTGACGACGCTTACGGTCGATGGAGACAACCAGGTGACCGCGCTTGTCGACCTCAAACTCGAGCCATGCGCCGCGAGTAGGGATGAACTGGGCACGGTGGACCAGGACGCCGTTGTCCATCTCGGAAGAGAAGTACACGCCCGGCGAGCGGACCAGCTGAGAAACAACCACGCGCTCGGAGCCGTTGATGATGAAGGTGCCGCGCTCGGTCATCAGGGGGAAGTCACCCATGAAGACGAGCTGCTCCTTCATCTCGCCGGTCTCGTTGTTGATGAAGCGAACCTCAACAAACAGCGGAGCCTGATAAGAGATATCCTTGGCTCGGCATTCGGCGATGGTGTGAGCGGGGTCGCCAAACTGGTGATCGCCAAAGACGACCTGCAGAGTGCCCGCGGAGTTCTTGATGGGAGAGAACTCGGCGAAGGACTGGGCCAGGCCGTCGCCCATGAAGTGCTCAAACGACTCCCGCTGAACGGAAATCAGGTTGGGCAGCTCCATCGCGGGCGCGATCTTGCTGAACGTCATACGTCCGGTAGTGCCTTGTGGTTTGGTAAGAGAAGTCTTTGCGTTAGACACCAGGCTTTTCCTCCTTCAAAAGGGTGGAAGGCGGCAATTGTCGCAACTTAAAAAAATAACCAAAAGCACGTTTTGAGTCAACGAAAAAGTCTTGACTTAGAGGCGCGTTTAGCATAAATTACTACGCTTTACCCTTTGACCTGCAGTTTTGCTTCTTGACAAGGCTCGCGACTTGTGTAGGTTCCATGAGCAAGCCCCTGACCTGTGCTTATATGAAGCCAGATTGGGCAGCGAGAAGAACTACAGCCCTCCCCTATCGCGCCACAAAAAAAGGACCCAGGCACGGGGCCTGGGTCCTGGCTAGGCAAGAGTCTGCCGATAAGTAAGAAGAAAACTTACTTAAGGGTGACGGTAGCGCCGGCCTCCTCGAGCTGCTTCTTGGCGGCCTCGGCGTCCTCCTTCTTAGCACCCTCGAGAACAGCCTTGGGAGCGCCCTCGACGACCTCCTTGGCCTCCTTCAGGCCGAGGTTGGTCAGAGCACGGACGACCTTGATGACGGCGATCTTGTTGTCGCCGAAGCCCTCGAGGACGACGTCGAAGTTGGTCTTCTCCTCGACCTCAGCGGCAGCGCCAGCAGCGGGAGCAGCGGCGACGGCGACGGGGGCAGCAGCGGAGACGCCGAAGACGTCCTCCAGCTCGTGGACGAGCTCGGAAAGCTCGAGGGCGGGCATCTCCTTGAGGGCCTCAATGATCTCATCTTTGGTGACAGCCATGTCAATTCTCCTTTTAAAACGGGCGCGCTTGTTGCGCCCTTTGAATGAGTAAGTGGTGCGGGTGGTGCATTAAGCAGCGTTCTTCTGGTCGACGACGGCCTGCAGTGCGGTAGCAAGACCACGGGCGGGACCGGCGCAGACAGAAGCAATGCCAGAAAGCGGGCTGCCGATGACGTAGACGAGCTTGGCGAGCAGCTCCTCGCGAGAAGGAAGATCAGCGTAAGCCTTAGCCTCGTCAGCGCTCAGAGCCTGACCATCGGCGATACCGCCGATGAAAGACATCTTCTTAAGCTTCTCGGACTGCTCCTTGATGACCTTGGCGGCCTCAACGGGGTCCTTCTCGTAGAACACGTAAGCGCAGGGGCCGGCGAGAATCTCGTCGATCTCGGGCATACCAGCGTTCTTGAGAGCAAGCTTAACGATGTTGTTCTTGTACACCTTCATCTCGGCGCCGGCCTCGCGCAGGGCGCGACGGACCTGCTGGGTCTCCTTAACGGAGAGACCAAGATAGTCGATGACAAAAACGCCTTGAGAGGCCTCGATGGACTGGGAGACCTTCTCGAGCATAGAAACGTTTGCGGAACAGGGCATGAAGTACACCTCCTTTATTGCGGTCAGGCACGAGCCGCCATCTTGGCGGGCCTTAACGCAATGAAAAGGTCCCCGCCTGGCATGGCCAAAGCGGGGACCTCAAGGATGCGAATCTTCGAGACCACCTCGGCGGGCGGGTTACCCCATTAAGCCTTGCGGCACCAGCTGTCTTTGGCAGCGGACGTGCTATGTGGATGCCCTTTTGGGCATTGGTTATTCTCTCAGGCGGCGCAGGCTGTGTCAACCGCAGCCGCCAGATCTTCTCCCCTATCACAAGACCAACAAATAATGCCTGGTCCAGACCTTCAAGGCGGCGAGAAGACCTTCTCGCATAAGGAAAAAGCCCCCGATTGCTCGGAGGCTCTTTCCCGGATGGCTTTGTTTAGCTCTTACGCCTTAGGCGAGGAAGTCGCGGGTGACGGAAGAGTCGACCTTGATGCCAGGGCCCATGGTGGTGGAGACGGCAACGGACTTCACGTACTTGCCCTTAGCAGAAGAGGGCTTGACGCGAAGGAGCTCGGTGTAGAGAGCAGCGTAGTTCTCGACGAGCTTCTCGGTCTCGAAGGAAGCCTTGCCCATGGGGACGTGGCAGATGCCGTAACGGTCGGCGCGGTACTCGACGCGGCCGGCCTTGAGCTCGGCGACCATCTTGGCGACATCCATGGTGACGGTGCCCAGCTTGGGGTTGGGCATCAGGCCGCGGGGGCCCAGGACCTTACCCAGACGACCGACCTTGGCCATCATGTTGGGGGTAGCGATGGCAGCGTCGAAGTTGATGTTGCCAGCGGCGATCTCGGCGACGAGGTCGTCGGAACCCACAACGTCGGCACCGGCCTCGGTGGCCTCGGTGGCCTTGGCGCCCTCGGCAAAGACGGCGACGCGGACGGTCTTACCGGTGCCGTGGGGCAGGGAGATGGAGCCACGGACGTTCTGGTCGGCCTTACGGGTATCGACACCCAGGCGGACGGAGACCTCAACGGTCTCGTCGAACTTGGCGGAGGAAAGCTCCTTGGCGAGCTCCATGGCCTCCTTGGGGGTGTAGAGCTTGGCGGAGTCGACCTTGGCCGCAGCCTCGTTGTACTTCTTACCGTGCTTAGGCATTGAATTACCTCCTGTGGTCAACGGGCAAGTGCCCTCCCACATCTTTGGCGGCATGCGCCACCGCTTCTAGAAAGACGCTCTTGCGAGCTGTGAAACCGTGTTACTCGGCGATGGTGACGCCCATGGAGCGAGCGGTGCCGGCAACGATCTTCTTGGCGGCCTCGATGTCGTTGGCGTTGAGGTCGGGCATCTTGATCTCGGCGATCTTGGTGAGCTGCTCCTGGGAGAGCTGGCCGACCTTGTCGCGCTGGGGAACGCCAGAGCCGCTCTTGAGGCCGAGCTCCTTGAGGATCAGCTTAGCCGCGGGAGGGGTCTTGCACACGAAGTCGAAGGTGCGGTCCTCGTAGACAGAGATCTCGACGGGGATGATGTCGCCCTTCTTGTCTGCAGTAGCGGCGTTGAAGGCCTGGCAGAACTGCATGATGTTGACCTGGGCAGCACCCAGGGCAGGGCCAACGGGAGGAGCGGGGTTAGCAGCGCCAGCGGGGATCTGGAGCTTGATGAAGCGAACAACCTTCTTCTTAGCCATTGTCAATCTCCTTGAAGAGTGAAAAGCGGAAACGTTTCTATATATGCGCCAACCCGAGAAGCCTTCCTTTTACAGAAGCAGGTACGGCGGGATAACCTAACCGATGACCGTGATCTGATCGACGGTAAGCTCGACGGGGGTCTCGCGGCCAAAGATCATGAGCATGACCTTGACCTTGCCAGACTCGGGCATGACCTCGGAGACCTGACCGTCGAAGTCGGCGAGAGGACCAGAGAGAACCTTGATGGTCTGGCCGACCTCGATGTCGATCGAAGTGCGCTTGGGGGCGACGGTGGTGCCGCGCTCGCCGGAGCGACGCATGATCTTATCGAACTCGTCGCGACGAAGGGGCGTGGGCTTGCCGTCAAGGCCAACGAAGCCGGTGACGCCGGGGGTGTTGCGAACAACGGCCCAGGTGTTGTCGTCGACTTCCATGCGAACCAGGACGTAGCTCGGGAAGACCTTGGACTCCTTGGTCTCGCGCTTGCCGCCCTCTTTGAGCTCGGTGACTTCCTCGGTCGGAATCTTGATGTCGACGACCTTATCCTCAAGGCCGTAAATCTCGATCCTGTGCTCAAGGTCGGTTTTGACCTTGTTCTCGTAGCCGGAGTAGGTGTGGATAACGTACCAACGCTTAGCCA